>CAZBQH010000093.1:0-5144 GCA_964493915.1 uncultured Nitrospiraceae bacterium | reverse complement strand
TACTCAGCGTGTAGGCTTGGGCGTAAGCGTCTTGCCATTCGATCTCCACTTGCTCCAAACGGCACGCGCGCTCGAGATCTATGACGAGCCACTGAGGCTCCGAAAACTCCGACGACCATCGTGTGCCAGAGTCACCATCCACCACGAACTGCGGCTTGTATTCCTTACGCACGGTCGAGGACGCGGGCTCTCTGTAGGTCGACGAGGCAGTGACGGGGCGCGCCCACGCAAGCCCCTCAACGGCCTCCTTGTCCGCGCGCGAAATCACGCGGAACTCGCGAAAACTACGCACAGGGCGAGGGTTCGCCTCATCCTGCAACAACGCCTCAAGCCGGTACGAGGCGGGTTCGGTGGGCTTGACAAGCTCGAATTCGAGCCGCGCCTGTCCCAGCGGCTCGACCATGCAATCCCGCGACTCCTCGAAAACCGGGCGTTCATCCCGCAACAGTCTCACGCGAATGCGTCCGGTCCAGGTCGTCGGCAAATCGTTCGTGACGACCACCTTGGCCGCCCACGGCGCGGCAGCGCCACCGGGCGATGAAACGACCGTCTCGTCGTCGGGCCAGGTCGCGAGCATCACGCCGACCGGGGCAAAGGCGTCGCGCACCCACTCGGCGAAATGCGGCTCGAAACGCAGCTTCTCGACGTCGTACCAGCAGTCGCTCGTGACCGTATCGGGTTTGCCGTAGGCCAGTCCGCAGAAGTGCAGCACGCCGATCGCCTCGCGGCCCGCACGCCAGAACTCAGTCAGCGCCGCCGAGTAATAGGCATAGGTCCGCATGCGCTGCTCGGGCGTCGGGTTGGGACCGAAGAGTTCCTGGTAGACGGGCTCACCCGAGGGAAGTGGAAGGCCGCGCCGCCCGACCCACATCGAGCCGTACTCGTTGATTATAATCGAGGCCGGCTCGCAGTACTCCTTGGGATTGACGGGCGATTCGGGGAAAGGCGACAACTCCTCCAGATTGCTGAGGCGGAAGCCCCTGAAAACGTTATAGGGGTGGGATTCCCAGCAATCCCCCGGCTGTGGCGGCCCGTTCATGCTGTTCTCCCACGGGCGCGCCGACAGATCGAGCCCGCGCACGCGCGCGATGGCCGGCGCGATCACGGGCGAAAGGGTTTCGTTCGAGGCATCCCAGATCACCACGGAAGGGTGGTTGGCGCGTTCATGTATCCAGTCAGTGAACTCGCGCTCGAGCTGGTCCGTCGTGACGTCCGGCATCATTCCCCAGATCGGGTACTCGTCCTGGATCATCAGCCCCTCCTCGTCGGCAATCCGGTACCAAAGCTCGGGCGGAAAACCGATGCAATAGCGGATGGTATCCCAATGCATGGACTTGAACTGCCGGTGCAAGCGGCGCACCCACTCCTCGTTCCACGGCAGCCCGCCGCGCTTGGGATCTTCCGAGAAGCGGAAGAAGGTGACATTCGTGCCGCGCAGATAGCGCGGCACGCCGTTGAGAAGCGGGAGGCCTGTCTCGCGATCAAAGGAGAACGACCGCAGACCGAAGGTTGTAGTGGTTTGGTCGCTACCCACGCGAACGTCGAGGTCATAGAGGAAAGGCGATTCCGGGGTCCAGAGGTTGGGACTGTCGATCGGAATCGTCACGTCAAACACCGTCTCCCCACCCGCCGCGACACGCTTCTTTGCCGACTTGACCTGCCCCGCCGCGCGTCCGCCTATGCGCTCAAGCACATCGCACTGTATGACCGCGTCCACATCGCTCCCGCCCCCGTTGAGGACAACGACATGCGCGCGAACAGCGCCCGCCTCGACATCCGGAACGGCCTGGACGCGCTCGATCCGTACCTCCCCGGTCAGAGTCAGGAAGACCGAATCGTAGATGCCGGGCAGATACAGCTTCTTCTCGCCGTCGTAGCCATTGTGAACCTCCAGCGGCACAGACCAGCGCGACGCACCTAGCCGGACCAACAGTTCGTTCTCCTCCCCGTCGGCCTTGAGCAACGGCGCGACCTCGTACTCAACCGGCGTGTAGCAGGGCCAGTGCTCGCCCACCAGCTGCCCGTTCAGCCAGACCTGCTTGCCATATGCCGCCTTGCTGATGTAAAGGCGTGCGCTCGCAGGAGAGGGCCCCTCCACGCGAAAGGTTCGCCGATACCAGAAGGCCTCGTACTGCGTGTCGGGCACTCCCACATCGATGAAACCCGGTTCGGCCATATCGAGGAAGCCGGGAACCGGTACGGTACTACCGAAACTGGAAGGGGTGGTGTCCATCCGCCCCTCGGCCACTTCCCAGACGCCGTCGAGCGAGAGAACACGCCGCGATTCCGTCTCCTGCGGTCCGGCATGCGGGAACGCTGCCGTCGCCATGAGCCCGGCCAAAGCCAACCAGGGAGTTCCTGAAGTCGCCATCAGTTTCATGTTGTCCTCCTTCGCTCGTGATGGTCCATCGAGCGCTCGTGAGCCAGAATCCCCATGCGGGAATGGCAAAGTGAAGATGCGCCCGTGTGGCGGCAAGAAAGCGTGTCACACGGTGTTGAACGTACCGGGATTGTCTGGTAGGCGTCAAGAGCACGAATCGGTCTTCTCGGGTCCGCGTCCCTGCGAACACGTAGGCGGGTGCGAGACATGATGCGCGAACCGCATTGTGCGCGACGATGTCCGTATACCGAGGATTTGCGCAGAGGGGGAGAAGGACACATGAGAGCAATTCGTAGTCTTTTCCCGGAGCAAAATGAGGCGTTCTCGACCACAGGCGGAAATGTGGCCAGTCCCGTGGCAAGGGCGGAAGCGATCATCGCGTTCATCGCATCCCTTGTGTTCGGCGGCGTTGGTCAGCGCCGCGCGAAACGCGACAAGGGGAGGCGCCCCAGTAGGCGCCTCCCTCCATACGGCCCATGTTCTCACACAGTGGCCTGGTCAACGCCGCTGTCGGGACGCCACCGCGCCAGCAGCAACCAAGATGCCGCTGAGCGCGGCCAGGCCGGCAAAACCCGCCACCGGCATCTCCGCCCCGTTCGGGGGTTCAGGCTCTCTTTCATTGATATCGGGGAAGTGACCACCCTCGGCGACCAGACTGTCGAAGGTAACCGACGAGCCATAGTACCCCAGGAGCTGCACCAGATTGACATTGATGTTGTCGGCAGAGGTGCCAACCAACGTCGCTATGTCTGCCAGCGGAAACCTGGTAGGCCAGTCCACCCAGGTGCTTCCGTTGAAGTAGCTGTAAGTGATGGCGGTAGCGTCTACGGTGAATCGGTACTTCGTCGGGGGGGTGGGCGCAGGGGTGAGGCTATAGTCGGTGACCTTTGTCAGCAGGGCCCATCCCTCGTCCCACAGCTGGGAATTCACGCCTGGGACGCCAGCCAAGCCTCTGGGGTTCACCATCATGTCCACGATTCCAATCATATCCCCACTGTCAATTGCGGAGAGATAGAACCTGAAACCAAGGGCCCAGTTATCATCACTCGCATCGGTGACCCACTGGGACTGGTCGAGAAAGGACATGGTGAGGGTCCCGTAGTCTGCCAAGGGGAACCCCTGAAAACCGTAGGCCCCTCCCCCTCCCAGGTCGAAATCGGATTGCGTCGTGCCGTATGTGCCGCTTGCCGTCGCAAACGTGAAACCGTCGGCGTCATAGGTGATCTGCGTATCGGCGTTCACCGGCAGGATCTTGTAGGTGTCCGCCTCGCCCGAAAACGTCACCACGCCGGCGCTGGCGCCAGGCGCAGACGCGAGCATGGCCACGCACGCGGCAATCGCCACCGCGATACGCAACTTGCCCGTAAGACTCTTCCCTCTCATGCATGCAAGCATCACTCTCTCCTCCATTTCGTTAAAGATGCATCGACTCAAACAGAACCGGCAATGGGCCGGTGATGCAAAGCTGGAAACCATGTGCTGAATGACGCTCACCCAAAGCCGCCCATGAGCATCGTGTGCTTCACTGCCTCGGAGTCGAGGTTGTTGACCGTGTTCGGCGGGCTCTCGATGGGGTCTTTGGCGCCGTAACGGACAAACTCGACGTGCCCGTCCATATAGAGCACATTGCTGCCGCCCGGCACGTGGTTAAAATAGCCTACGGCGGAACTCCCCCCAAGCGTCGAGAGCGTAGCATCGCTCGTGTTCATCGCCCAGGCGTCCCACATGATGAACAACTGGCTCTGCGCCTGCGCGGATCCGGCCGGGTTATTGATGTCGGTGATAGAGAAGCGCTCAATTCCCTCGCGCAACCTGTGATAGGTGTTCGGCAGGGGACTACCGTCGTCGTCCCGCCAGCCGCCCGCCCCGCCGGCCCGCGCGACCGCGCCGGGCAAAGCCGCCATCACGGCGGCGGGAACGTCTTCGGCACTCACCGGATGCCAGCTCGATACGACGTTCCATTCGTTTCGGCACCCGACCTGGCCCAGCCGCGGCGCCGCCGACATGAGCCCGATTGCTGCGAAATCGCCAAACGCGATGCCCCGCGAGACTTCGAGCCATAGCCAGGCATAGCCCCGGGCGAAGCTGGTTTCCAAGTACTGCGAGCCGGTGGGCGTGGCGTAGGGGTTGTAGATGTAGGACCACGGGTGGGACAGGAGGGCATGGCGGCAGGCCCGCGCATCATCCCTAAGATTGGGGTCCCCGTGGTCGCTGACATTGGCTACCAGCGTGCTCAGGTCTTCGCCGCCGACGCCCGGGAAATCGGTGTTCCAGGGGCTGGGCGACCAGTCGGTGCGGGGGTCGGAAGGGCAAATGGCGATGTCCGGGTCGGTCCAGTAGTCCGGGTAGAGGCTCATCGAGTCGATGCCGCACCACCGGGACCAACCCGCCATGCCCATGTTGGTTCCGGCGGGCAGGTACCCGCCTCGGTCCTCACTCGAGTACATTTTTACGATCAACCCCCATTGTTTGAGGTTGTTCGCGCACGAGGCGCGGCGGGCCGCTTCGCGGGCCCGAGAGAGCGCCGGCAGCAGGATCGCCGCGAGTATTCCGATGATGGCGATAACCACCAGCAGCTCGATCAGCGTAAAACCACGGCTTTTCATGACACAATCCTCCATGTTGCGCCGGAAAGAACCGGCAATGAGTTACGAAGAGCGCTCTGCTCTTCTCATATGTTATTATTGACACGGAGAGGCATTCTGCGATAGAACAATTTAGCCGGAGAGGTGGGCAAAACTGATATGGGCGTCATTGGCATACG
>CAZBQH010000092.1:0-3334 GCA_964493915.1 uncultured Nitrospiraceae bacterium | reverse complement strand
GACGTCCCCATTCCCCTGCCGTATTGACCAAGTTCCAGTTGTTGGCGAAGGGAGAAGCGTAAGCCTCGTAGAAACCTTGGTGGTCGGCCGGTTCCAGGGGTTCCCGGTATGCGTTATAGGCGCGGCTGGGGTCGATCCGCCTCAGATTCTGATTCCAGGCATCTCTGCGCCGGTCGGAGGCGGTTCCGTCGAACAACTCGTAAGCAAATACAATCGGCCAGGTGAAGAAGTCGCCGTGCTTCCCCGGCGCCTTCGCGTCAGCCAAATCCGCCAACGATGCATCCAGCGCCTTCATGCCGCTCTCGAGAGCATCTTTCCCAATCGGGTAGTCGGCTTTGGCCAGCACAGCGACACTGTGGGCGTAACAAGGCGTTGCGTAGTATTTCTCGACCCCTTCGACCGGATCGATGATGCACCCCTCCGCATTTTGATATTGCCGCATCGTTTTGACCTGCCCGGCAATTACCTCGAGATAGTCCTGCCTGGTCAAGCCGGTAGGCGAGAACCCCGGCGTCTGGTGTTGTTGCAGAAACAGATTGATCTGCTTGCTGAGCGGGTGATCATCCTCGGCGAGGGATTCGCCCTTCATCGCGGCCGGCGGCAGCAGGCCGTGTTGTTCCGGCAGCGCAGCCGAGACCATCGCGGGAGTGATGATGCCATCCTTGGCCAATAGGTACACTTGACCCGCGGCTGTCAGGAAGGGGCCTACGGCATACTCTTGAGTGGTCCTCGGGTGCGACGGCCTCGGCTCGCCGTCAACAGGCTGCACCCAGCCCAGAAGGCCGTTCGGATGCACCGCGGTGAGCAATGCATCCCATCCGCAGATAACCACGGGCAGGTACTTATCCCGATCGAGGAAGCCTTCCCGGACGCCCCAGGCATAGCCGGCCGTGAAAAAGGCCGTGCCGCTGCTTTCAGGCATCCTGTAATGCCAAGGGTCGTCCAGATTGGACCGCCAGAAACCGTCATCCCCCTGCCGCGGGGCCAAGGACGCCGCCATCCGCCGGTAAAGGTCTGCATAGCGGTCGTAATAGGGATCTTGCTTGGGGAGATGTTTCAGGATTCTTGGCAGCGCAGCGAAAACCCAGCCGTTCCCGCGCGACCAGAGGACTTTCTTGCCGTTGGGGGAAGACTTTCCGATGTAAGAGGGATCGCGATAGTAGAGGTCCTCATCTTTATCAAAGATCTTGTCCGTGACATCCCAGAACGCGTTGTGCAAGATGTCCAGGTACTGCTGGTCATGCGTCGCTTGGTACAACATGGCCAAGGCCGGCGCTCCGTATAGACCGTCGGCGTAGACTGGTTCGTCATAAGGCGCAGGCTCATGGCCGTACCAGATCTTCGCCCCGCCCGGCGAATAGGGGACGTCTTCAGCGAGTGCCGCCAGCGTAGGGGCGATTTTTGCCGCCTCGGGATCAAGCAAATACAACTCCGCCCACGTCATTGTGCAGAAGAGACGGTTAAACCCGCTTTTCTCCTCGCCGACGTTCCACTGATGCTTTGTAGCCCATTGCAAGGCCTGATCGCGGTATTCCTCATTGCCGGTGGCGTGGTAGAGCTCCATCACGCCGGTGTAAAAGGTCGCGCGGATCCAGTCTCTGTCTGTCGGTTTGTAAGGATTGTCGAGCGTATGTTCGTAGACACGATCAGCCGCCGCCAGGATATTCCCGGGTTGAAACCGATCAGACGCTGCGCCGCTGGCGTTGAGCGCATACAGGACGAATAGACCCATGGCAAACACCGCTTTTCTAACTCGCCGATCTGTCATCGCAGACATCTCCATTTGCTCTGCTCTTTGCATCCTGCTTCTGGATTCGAGCAGTGCAAAGTGCATTCACGGCCTCGGCATTGCGACTTCGATGACGACTTTCCCTGAGTTGACCAGAAGACGCGTGCTGATTCAAGTGTCTGGAAGCAGGCGCGCTGCAAAACTCCTCGGCAGATGCACGGACCGCCAAGAAGGCAGTGGAGATATGCGATTCTGGATGGGCGTCTGCTTCCTCGCGGGAGGTAAGGCATGACGTGTGTTGGTTGGGCATGTAACCGACTTGGCAGGCGGCACATCGTATACCGAGCATGCAGCCACAGGGGGATGACTGGCATAAAGAATGGCAGGGCTGTACAATGCTGCCCTCGAGATGAGAGGAAGGCCATGGGACCAGCATCCTTAGCGAACGTATCAGTCGTGGTGGCTGCAGAGCAGCATAATCCCTCGATTCTCCATCCGTCGTTTCTTCAAACTGAGGGCATTGTGCCGGCTGATTGGGAAGTGGCGGAAGGGCCTATCTGCACGCCTGCCTTTTCCTTAGTTGGTTACTCAAACGGGATTGAGTTCCGTGTAGAGCAAAGCAGACTGCAAATTGTCGACGGCAACCCGAAAGGTGACGGAACAGACTCATTTGTTCCTGAGTTGGCCGGGAAATACATTGACAAACTCCCCCACGTGCATTACAAAGCAGTCGGCGTGAATTTCGTCACTTTCTCAGCATGTGACAACGCGGATGAGTACATCGTCAGACGTTTTCTGAGGGTGGGAACCTGGAATGACGACAAACTGACGCCCGTCTCGGCCGGGGTTCAACTGACCTATCCAATCACTGATGCAACGCTTAATCTGTCCTTGAAGCCAGGCCGGTCGCAGAAACAAGGCGATCAGGACACGAAAGTGGGAATCGTCTTGGAAGCAAATTGCCACAGGGACACCCAGACTACAGAGGAAGTGCTTGCTGCAATTGGACGGTTCGAGCAGCAGCTCAAGCAAGCTTGGGCGATATGTGCGAGGGTACTCGAGCCAGACGGAGAGTACTAACGGATGACTACTACAATTCTGGAAGCTCGAGTCTATGGAACGCAGCAGATGCAGCCAGCGTCCGCGTTAAGTGAACCCCTGTCTTACGTGGTGGCGCAGAAATCGAGCGAAACAAGCGGGAAACTCAGGAGTGCAACCCTGTCGCAGGGGCTAACAGACGATGAAGTGGAACACAAGAAGAGCATCGCGGACGCCCTCAGATTCTTGCTTTCAGACGCACTCATATTCGGCGGTCGGTCGATAACGGGTCTCTCGCAAGAGATTCAAGAACCTCCGGATACCGAAAAGAGAATCCTCGCGCTCATTGAACGTGAGCCAAGCGGTGTATTTCGAGGAGCTGCCCTGGAATCCGAGATGCTTGACTGGGAAATGGTCTCGACGCCACGAAAGCGCGAGACAAGAACGCTGTCTGTTCCCCTGCACTAGGCAGGGCGGGGCAAGCCAATACCGGACCCGGATCCCTGGACGTAAGGACGTACCGTTGTGAAATCTCCTGAGTACCCCTGGTTCAACACGGTCAACGAC
>CAZBQH010000091.1:0-12653 GCA_964493915.1 uncultured Nitrospiraceae bacterium | reverse complement strand
CCGGTGTGCCAGACACCGCATCGGCCGAAGGAAGAATAGATGAAAGGGTTGTACACTTTCCAAGTGCGCCTACCGTGCTGTATCGTAATCGCATAGTAGGGGGCTATGATGATGGGGAGTGGGGACCGTATTACATATGGCCACGTGTAGAACGTGGCGCTGTGCTCGAGCAAGCTTCAGGGCTTGGTTTGCCGGCATATAGTGTCTCTGAGTCACTATTTGAGGTTTACGCTTGTGTTATCGTTACAGTTAAGAACGGGTATAGCGTGGTCGGGAAAGTATCTGTTCCGGTGACAGGGTGGGATTTTGCGGCAGCAACGCCGGTACAGGTGAACTCTATCGTATATGATGACGGGAAGGGCTATTGGAATGGTGAGGAGCATTATGGTGGGTATCCAGTAACTATTACCTTAAACGTATAGGAGCCTTCTATGGCCATCACAGTAAAACACAGCGGTTCGCCGGGCGTTTACGGCTGGGCTGCGTTCGGGGCCGGCCAGCAGGCCGCCCGCAAGCGGGCTGAGGAGCAGGAGCGGGAGGTGCTCGTCCGGCAGCAGGCACAGGACAAGGAGCTGACGTTCCGGCATGATGAGGCGCAGCTTGGGCGGGAGCATGATGTAGCGCTGACCGATCTGAACTTCGCGAATCGGATGGCGGGTCAGGCGGCTGGGCTGGAGGCCGGGCAGCAGGCTCAGCGGGACATGTTCGACTGGCAGTATACTCAGGAGCAGCGCCAGAAGTTCGATCAACTTGGTGCCAGCCTTGAGCGGTTGGATAAGTCGGACGAATTCTCGCCGGAAGAAAAGCAGGAGGCCCGGCGGCAGATTGAGGGTCAGATGATGGGCTTCCAGCCACAGCCCCGGCTGAAGGAGCAGCTTCCGTGGCCCGAGGAGCAGGGGATAGGGAAGACGTGGTCTTCGCCGGACGGAGCGTTTCTGCTTACCAGGACGGCAAGGGGCGAGGTTCAGAAACTGGGCGAGGTTGACACTGGCGTCCCGACGTACAAGGATATGGCGTCGATGTATCAGTTGGCGACGGCTGCGCTGTCTACCGAGAAGGGGGGCTTGCCGAGCGAGAAGGACGTAGAGAAGTTTGTCTCGAAGATGATAGCTATGCGCAAGCGGCTGCAATCGGGGCTTCCTGCCGATGAGGACGAGGATGAGGATCGGGAGGACGAAGACCCGTGGGACGACAGGTATGATGTGCGGCTGTGGGACGAGTGGCCGGAAGGTGCGCGGATACTAACGGAGACAGGGCAATGACGCAGTTGACCGAGAACCAGCGAGCAGAGGTCTTGCATCGTTTGTCGTCGCATGAGAAATGGCCAAAGTTGGACGACGAGCAGAAGAATCTGTTGGCCCGTGCAGCATTAGAGCGTGCGCGTCACCGTCTGGCGATGCAGTCGGTGCTTCCTCCCGATCCGTTTGCGAAGATGCGGTCCGGTGTGTACGGGGAGGGGGCACTAAAGCTAGCACGTAAGGCGCTTCAGAATCCAGAGACAGGAAACGTGGAGGTCGCGGTTTCCCCTTACGCCACGTTTGAGAAGCAGGAGGGTGACTGGTACGAGTATTCGCAGCCGATGCCGGGGATGGAGCAGGAGTTGCAGCAACTGGAGAGGAAGCCGCTGGAGGTTGCAAGCGTCCATCGCCTTGTCAAGGGAACGATGAGCATGCGGTTGCGGGTAAATCCCGAGATGGGCGAGACGCAGATTCTCGATCCGAAGGGCAAGGAATGGATCGGGGTCAGGACGCCGGCGACGGGACCGTTCGGCGAGATGGTACCGGAAGCGGAGGAGGAGCGGCGACTGGCAAAGCTGGTAGAGTCGGGGCAGATGACTGATGTTGCAAAGGACGTTCGGCTGCGGAAGCTGAAGGCGGAGCGGTTGGGGGCCCAGTGGAACGTTCCTGCGGAGAGTGCGGAAGGGATGATGTTGCAGGGGCAGATCGGGCTGGTAGAGGCGGCCAAGACTAGCTGGTATCGAGCCATACCGGGCGCGGGCATTGGCTGGGACACGGGCAGGCTGTTGAAGTTGCAGTCGGCCGTGAGGGGTCTGAAGCTGATGGGCGAGTTGGACCCCGATCGCGACCTGACGGACACGCCGGAATATCGGATCGTGGACAATTTCCTGCACGCCAGGGCGGAGGTAGGGATACGGGAGCATAGCCTGGGCGGCCTGTTCGCGCAGGGCGTACTCGAGCTTCCCGCGTTCATGGTGGAGTTTCTCGCTACCGGCGGGATGGGCGCCACCGGCCGGCAGATAGGGCGACGTGCGACGTTGAAGGCGCTGGGGAAGAAGGCGTCTTCGAAGACGGTTGCGCGGACGGCGGGAATGGTCACGGAGGCGGCGGCGCGGACGCTGCATCCGGCGTCGTGGGCGCGTATTGCCGAGGGTGCGTTGCAGCGGAGCTTGCCGCGCGACTTTAAGGTATCGGAGCACGGGCAACAGACTATCAACATGGCGGGCGATAGTCCGCTGAAGGCGTTGATGATGTCGGTCGGCGATACGACTATCGAGTATTTCTCGGAGGTTACCGGTGCTCAGTTCGGGCGGGTCGGCCGGCGTTTGGCGAAGGTTACGCCGGGCGTTCGCCGGATCGCACAGAAGTTGGCGCGGGTTCCGGGGATGGATGCGGTGATGGAGCAGGTCCAGAAGGTTGGCTGGAATGGTCTGACCGAGGAATGGCTCGAGGAGCGGGTGGGCGGTGCGTTACGGGGTGCGTTCGGGTTGGACGAGAGCGTAAAGGGGCAGAACCTGTTCGTGCGGATCATCGAGGGGGCATCTCCCGGGACAGGCAAGGAGGCCCTTGCGGAGCTGCTGACGCTGGCTGTGCCGATGGCCGGGACGCATGCTATGCGGAAGGTGCAGGCGCCGAAGACGGCGAAAGCGGCGGAGGCTATAGAGGCGGTTGCCGGGCAGCACGGCTTGTCGAAGGCGGCGGCGACGGAGGCTGTAGAGCGTGCCCGTCGGGCATACGGGAAGGGGCTGAAGTGGGAGAGCGTATTGAATCGGGAGCTTGCGCGCGAGCGGATGAAGACTGACGAGGGTGCTCGTGAGTGGGTTCAGCAGCATCCGCTGAGTGCGGCGGAGATAGCGGGGAAAGGAACGCCGAGCCGCGCCGACTTCCGTCGTGCGGGTCTTCCAGCGATGGAGCATGCGGAGCGTGTTGCAGTTGCCAAACAGGTGCGGGGTCATCTGGCGGAAGTGGAGAAGGAGATCAAGGCGTTCAGCGAGACGCCGGAGCTGACACCGAGAGAACAAGAGATACAGGCGGAGCGCGGCTGGGTGCGACGGATGGCCGAGCGGCAGCAGGCGCCAGCAGAGCCGGCAAAAGCGGCCAGGGCGGAATCCGCGCACCAGTTTGACAAAAAGGAACCGTTTGAGAAACAAGAGGAACGCACCTTGCCCCTGAAGGTGGGGGATACTGTTGAGTTTCTGGAAGCCAGCACGGACCGCACGCCGAAACGCGGGACGGTTATCAGCAACGATCCCACGGCAGCTCAGATCAAGGTGACATGGCCGGATGCGCCTCCTGTGTATCGCGTTCAGCCGGATGGGAGACGGGAGCTAATCCCCGATGAGCGATATGTGCCGCGCTGGGCAGTGCGGGAAGCTTCAGCAGCAGAAGCCGAGACGCCGGAAGCCACGGCTGGACAGCAGCAGCCGTATGGAACAGTCCATACACGTCCCGGAACAATAGGAGAACGGCAGAGTTTGCGACGGATGGCCGAGCGGGAAACACTTAGGCAGATGGAAGGCAGACGTGCTCAGCAGGAGATTGCCCGCGGGCGGGAGATCGATGCTGCGCTCTCCCCGCTGGACAGCCACATAGACGCTCTCGACGAGCAGACAAGGGCAGCGTGGCAGCAGTCGCACCAGCAGGAGATAGCAGAACTGGGGCGAGCGATCGAAGACAATGACCTCGCGGCGGTGCGGCGGATGACGCGGCGCCTGAGGGCCGAGTTCGGGGATATAAGCAAACGGAAGATGCTGGGCCGCAAGGAAAAGAAGGCGATCCGGCAAGGGATGAATGCGGCGGCACGACGCTTGGGGATCAAACCGGGCGGTATGTCGATGGAGCGGCTGGCGGGGAAGATACGGGAAGCTCGTGAGGCACTGGGCGAACAGCAAGAGCGGGCGACGTTGAAGGAGCCGGCGTCTGAGCGGCTGCCGAAGCAGCCTAAGCCCAAGGTTGTCAAGCCGAAGCCCGTGCCACAACAGGCGCCTGTAGCTGCAACGGAGCAAGGTGTATTGTCAGTAGCCGATATGCCGGTAAAGTCCTCCAGCTCGTACGGCCGCTGGGCAGTGGAAACCGAAATTGCTGCGCCGATCGGGACGGGGCGAACGAGCAGCACTAAGTTCTTCTGGAATAAGAAGGAGGCCGAACAGTGGATAGCGGAGACAAAGAAGCAGCTAACACAGAAAGCCTCGGAGAAGCGCGTCGTCACGCAAGAGGCGTACAACGAGGCTTTGGACGTGCTTCGGCGTCGCCGGCCGCTGACGGGCATGGACACGGACATGCTCAAGGCGGCAGTGACCGTGGGGGCGTTCCACATCGAGAATGGTCTGCGCGACTTCGCCGCATGGTCGAGCAAGATGACGGCCGAGACTGGTGACTGGATCAAGCCGCATCTTCAGCGTATCTGGGATGAGGCGGGCGGTTTCATCGAGCGTGGCGGGAAACATGTCGAGGCGCCGGCGTTCATACGCGAAGTGTTTAACCTGCGCGAGCAGGATTCCGTTGAAGGCACTTATCACGGCGTCAAGTTCAGCGGGCGCGTTATCAGCACGCGCCCTGCAAATGACTATCAGTCGGTCGTGTTGCACATCGACCTTGCTATTCCCGTGACCGTGCATAAGGAGGAGCGGGACGCACTGTCCATCTCCTACCCCAGCGAGTATGTAACGCTTCACAAGACAGCGCAGCCGGCGGCGTTGCCTTACGACGGGAAGCAGCCGTGGGAAGTGCCGCTCGTAAAGTTGTCGCGAGTAATGAGCGACAAGGATTTCGTCGAGACGCTCAAGTCTCTCGTGCCGAAGGCACAAGTGGAAAGCGAGATGTCGCGGGATACCGCGATTGGGCGAGTGTCTTCGCTATGGCGTCGCACGGGCAAGCCCGACAACGTGAACACCGTCGACGAGCTGGTGCATCGCCACACAGTCGAACAGGCCCTCCGCGAAGGCAAGTCCGTGCCGGCCGAAGTGCTTGCGGAGTATCCCGACTTGGCGAAGGAATACGGGAAGGCGGCACTAGAGCCTGCGGCGACCGTAGAGCCAGCGGCAGAGGGCGTGCCTATCGCTCCTGATTCGGGGATTGTTTACAATGTTCCGCGTGAATCGCTGTCCCTCGATCCCAAGCGGTTCCAGTATAAGGGCGAGACCAGCTCCGAGACTGGCGTGGGCGGCCAGAGCCTGAAAGATGCACGCAAGTGGAAGCCAGAGCGTGCGGGCGTGGTTGCCGTTTGGCGTGATCCTGCGAATGGACGCGACTATATCGTCAACGGGCACCATCGCTTCGCACTGGCTGCTGCACTGGGCATTGAATCGCTGAACGTCATGTATCTCGATACGAAGGACGCAAAAGGTGCTCGTGTTGCCGGTGCCCTCATAAACATCGCCGAAGACCAGGGGTCAGCCATCGATGCGGCACGGATATTCCGCGATGGCGACTATACGGCCGAGGACCTGCAAAATGAGGGAATCTCTCTGAAGCGTCGTCTCGCTCAAGAGGGCCTTGCCCTTGCCCGCCTGACGGACCCGCTGTTTCACATGGTGGCGACGTCGAAGATTCCGGTATCGCACGGTGTAGCTATCGGCGAGAACCTGCCGAACAAGGATTTGCAGGTGCAGCTATGGGATATCCTGCAGAAGTCGAAGCGGTCGCAGACTGTCGGAATGATTACGGAATTGGCGAAGGAGGTCGCTTTTGCGTGGGAGCATCGCGAGACTTCCGGTACCGAAGAAAACACGAGGGACCTTTTCGGCGGAACACACGATGAGGTTTTGGTAGCGGATCGTGCTGCCGTTTCTGATAGAATATTACGAAAGCTGCGGCAGGACATCGTCATTTTCACGCCGTTGCTGAATGAGCGAAAAGCAGAACGGCTCAAAGAAGCGGGAACAACGGTCGACACTAAGGTCGCGGCCGAGATCGTAAAGGAGGCGAACGACCTATTCAACTATTACGAGGACGAACGCCGAAAACTCAGTCCAATCCGTAAGCTGCTGAACGATGCAGCATTGCGTGTGCATAAAGGCGAATCGTTGGCAGACGTAGTGGAGGACATGTATGGACAGGTCAGAGACGAACTCAAGGGAATCATCGAAAAGCCCCTCGAAGGATTTGCGTCCGCTAAGGACACTAAAGAAGTATCTGGACGGCAAGGAGAAGTGGGAGAAAGCGGGGCGCCCGACCAATCAGCCCAAGGGCCGGTAGCCTCGCAGAAACGGGTATTCACGGAGAAGCGGTATTCCGAGGCGAAGGACAAGCTGAAAGATTTCTTCGGCGGCAACACGCTCCTGACTGGCCTGCCGGTGGACATCCTGAAGGAGCTTGTCGTCGTTGGCGGCTATCACGTCGAGAATGGCGCACGGCAGTTTGCGGCGTGGTCGCAGAAGATGGTTGCGGAGCTGGGCGAGAAGGTCAAGCCCTATCTGCATGAGATTTGGGATGCCGTGCAGCAGGAGGCCAAGAGTGAACCACGAATATACGGCGGAGGACGTGGACAAGGCCCTCGGCCAGCTACCACTGGACCCGGAACGCCCGATGCTGGAGCAGCTCGAGGAGGCAGCGATGCAGTACGGCGGCCTGGGCTTAGAGTGGCTGGGACAAAACATCTACCAACACCCCGAAAGATTGTTGCTGATGACCGGTACCCAGCCCGCGAACTCGACCAAGACCAAACCTTAGCGGTCAACATCGTCCTCGACGGCTTCTCCCGCGGCAACCGGGGGGCAATGCTGGCGGAGGGGACGGGCGTCGGCAAGACCAGGGAGATTCTGGCTATTGCCGATCACATGAGGGAGCAGTCCGACAAGCCTATTCTGATCATCACGCGCAATGCCACACTGATCGAAAGCTACAAGCGCGATGCGGCTGCGTTGGGCATGTCGCTGGATGGGATCGAGTTCGGCACGTACACGAAGATGGCAATGGAGAACGCGGGGCAGGGCGACTACTACCTGAAAATCTTCGACGAAGCACAAGACCTGAAGAACGTGCATAGCAAGCGTTCGACAGCAGGGCTCAACGTCACTGCCGAGCACGTCCTGTATGCTACAGCCACGCCGTTGGATCGCCCGACGGGAGCGGCGTACTTCCTTGCAGGGGTACTCGACCGGCCGCTTGCTGAGATTCAGGAGCGGCTGGGCTTCCGTGTGATCGAGGATGTGCTCGAGGACGGCAAGCAGGTTCGCTACGCGGTGCCTCTCCCCGGCCAGAGCTGGCAGCGGATAATGGACAACCTAGTCCAGATGCGCAACGAGGCCGTCGGAAACTATGCGTTCGTTCGACGCGAGTACCCGTTCTTCGGCGACTTGACGGAGCACAAGATACAACTTTCGCAAGAGCGGGTGGATGAGCAGGCACAGATAGACAGTTACTGGCAGTCTCGGATCGCAGACGCTTCGAGTCCGCGTATGCGGGGCTTCCTGGAGGGTCAGCGGCTTGGCGAGATGAGCCGGTGGGTGGAGTCGACTAAGGCCGATGCCGTGTATGAGAGGATAAGGGAGGAGCTTGACGCCGGCAGGAGCGTTGTCGTTGTTTCGGAGTACGTGAACGAGTCCGCGATTAAAGGCTTTGGCGGTGCGACTGTGACGGGGATACTGACGCAGCTATCCGAGCGGCTGGACGCGGACGGGATCGGCTTCGCGAAGATATTCGGGTCGGGGAGCAAGACGCGAGAGGTCGACAGGTTCCAGCAGGGTAAGGTGCGAGTTGCACTGGCGACCCCGCAATCGGGCGGCGTGGGAATCAATCTTGACGACGTAGTGGGCAACGCACCGAGAACAATGCTGATCACAACGGCGAACTGGTCGGGAGATATGTTCGATCAGACACTTGGCCGGATCAGCCGGCGCAACACGAAGTCGCCGGCACTGGTGGAGTACATCAGTGCGCCGCGCAGCTTCTCGGACGTGCGGCGTTCGGAGGTGCTCACACGCAAGATGCAGGCTTTGCGGCGCATCCAGGCGGGCGAGGATCCCGATGTGTCTCGCGGTTTTGAGCCTGGTGATCTGGGCCGCGAGAAGCGGGCGAAAGACAAGCCGCCGGCTCCGCCTTCCGGCGGGATTCCCAGCGACGTCACGATCGAGCCATATTCCGAGCGATCGTTTGTTGTGCGTGGGAGCACTGACCAGATCGCACAGCAATTGGAGCAGATGCACGGCAATTACAACGAGCGGCTACGCGGCGGGGCGGGCTGGGTGTTCTCCGTGCGGCATCGTGGAGTGGTGGAACAATTCCTGGGCGGTGGGCAAGCGACGCAACAGGAGCGGATGCCGGGCGGGGCGGCAATGGCCTCGCTATCGCGGATGGACCCGTTCGACAAGCCGGCCGAGACCGGAGAGCAACCGCGCAAGCGGAAGCCAGTGCTGCCCGCCGAGACGGCCGCGAACATGCCGGCCAGCGAGTTTGTGGACGGCGTTCTGCAGGCGGTCGCCCCTGCACTTCGCAAGGGCACAGCAAAGAGCACAATGCAATCGTTGCGAAAGCGCTTGGCGGAAGCTGCACAGCGGATGGAAGCGGCACAACACAAGTTGGAAGGGCTTTGGAAGTTCTTCCAGAAGTTCTCGCCACAGGAAAACATCGACTTCCTTGACCGGCTTGAGCGTGGACAGGAGCAGCCAACGCCATCTATGCAGGCCAGCGCCGAGGTTATTCGTGGCCTGCTTGATCGCTACCGCGAGCGGATACAGGAGCACGGGCGGCTTCTCGACGATTATTACGAGGACTATTTCCCCCACATATTCCAGGACCCGCAGAAGGCAAAACAGATGCTGCGGTCGCTTATGGGCGAGCGCAAGCTGACGCCCAGCGGCTTCCTGATGCAGCGCGAGCATGAGTTCATCCGTGAGGCTCTGGAGGCGGGGCTTGAGCTGGTGAGCGATAATCCGGTCGACCTTGTCGTGCTGCGGCTGCACCAGATCAACAAGTGGCTTGCGGGCAAGGATTTCCTGCGCGACATCAAGCAGACCGGGACGGCCAGGTTCATCCCGGCGGCGTGGAACAAGAACTTCCTGCCGTACGGCTGGAAGCGCGTGGATGATCCGGCTCTGATTGTTCAGGCGAAGCCGGAGGTTACGATAGAGGAGGCTTACGATCAACTGCTGGTCGATCAGTTGTGCGCCATCGCACGCGGGCTGGGCATCAAGAACGAGCGTGTCGCGAAGCTGAGAAGCTCGAGGACGTGGGGCCTTGCGCACGGCGACAGCAAGATACAGACGCGGTTTGCCGGACCTGTAAGCGTGCTGATCCACGAACTCGGGCATACGGTAGCTCTGCGGTTCAAGATGTGGGACTGGTTGGCCCTCGACGGGCCGCACGTGCAGGGCCGGCTCAACACAAAGGGGCCGCACAAGGGCATGCCGAACGCGAAGGACTCGGCGCGTCTGCGCAAGTTACTGCAGAAGGAATGGCGTGCCCTGGCCGATTTGCGGCACGAGGAGCAGGAGGCCGGACCGGGCTTCCAGAAATACGTGAGGAAGCAGGCCGAGAAGGAGGCGGTGGTATTTGAGGCGTATCTGGCGGCGCCGGACAAGTTCAGGGAGGTCGCTCCGACGCTGTATTTCGCGTTTCAGGAGTTCCTCGAAAAGACGCCCGAGCTGGCTCCGATGCTCAACCTGAATCGGAGCGTAGTGCTGGGATCGCGGGAACAGTCCGTTGAGTTGAAGGGTGTGCTCGAGCTCGGTTTCTGGGCGCTCCCGAACGAAAGCGCCACGATTGTGGAGCATTACTTGTCGCCGGGGCTGAGCGGCCACGAGAACGCAGCGGTAAGGAAGGGCTACGGTGTTGCGCGTGTTCTCGCGAACGCAATGGTGCAGGCAGAGTTGGCGTTTAGCGGGTTCCACGCCCTGAACGTTACGAGCGATTCGACAAGTTCGCAGGCGGCTATTGGGCTTCGTCGGATTCTGATGGGCGATATCAAGGGCGGCCTGCGCGACATCGTCATGGCTCCGTTCGCGGGAGTGTCCTCGCTGGTCACCGGGGATACGGTTTTGAGGGCGATGCGGAACCACGAGGCATTGGAGGACATCAAAGACCCGTGGATGGCGGAAACGATCAGGCGGATCATCGACGCCGGCGGACGTGCCTCGATGGACCCGATGTATAACAACCGGGCGTATAAGGCCCTGCAGAAGACGTTCAGGGACATCCAATACACGACGCAGACCGGCAAGCGCGGGCTGAAGGCCGCCCTCCTGCTGCCACAAGCGGTAGGGACAGCGCTCGAGGTCGCCTCGAAGCCGATTATGGAGTGGCAGGTTCCCCGGCTGAAAATCGGCGTGTTCGTCCACGAAGCAGGCTTTGTGCTGCAGCAAGCCAGGAAATACGAATGGTCGCAGGAGCGTGTCGAGCAGGAGCTCGGGAAGGCATGGGATTCCGTCGACAACCGGATGGGGCAGTTGGTTTATGACAACCTCGGTTGGAGCCGATTACTGCGGAATGCCTCGATGCTGATATTTCGGTCGGTCGGCTGGAACCTCGGTTCGTGGCGCGAGTTTGGCGGCGGGATAGTCGAGACGCTGACGTTGCCGCTGCGGTCAGGGAAGAACGAGTCGCTTATCACGCGCAAGATGGCCTACACGTTCGCGAGCGGCGTTAACTATGCGATTCAGGGGGCGGTGATAGGCTTCCTGGTGTCGGGCCGCTGGCCGTGGGACTGGGATGACGAGGAGACTAGTCTCAAGGATTGCTTCTTCCCGCGGACCGGCTATTTCAACGCGGACGGCTCGCCCGAAAGGTTGGTATTCCCCAATTATGCAAAGGAGTGGTATGCGTGGGGGACAAGGCCGGTTGTGACATTGGGCCACAAGCTGAATCCGTTGTGGGGGCGTGCGGTCGACCTCGCCCGTAACGAGGACTTCTACGGGACAGAGATTCGCGACAAGGACGATCCGGCCACAAAGCAGGCGCTGGATGTCCTGAAGTACACGGCCGAGAGTTTCGTGCCGTTCACGGTAAGGAACCTTCATCGTTTCCGTGCGGCCGGCGAGAGCGTCCCCAGGGCGACCGTGACGGCATTGACCGGCATTACGGCAGCACCGGCCTATGTCGCCCGTAGCGACGCCCAGGCGGCACTGTACGCGTTCACGCGGGACAGTATGCCACGAGGGACACGCACGAAGGCACAGGCGGAGAAGGCCGAGGTCCGTCGGGACGCGATCACGCTGCTGCGGTCAGGCAAGACGGTCGGGGCGGATGCCCGCGGGAAGTTCACCGATGATGAATGGGCGCGAATCGAACGGCAGGGAAAGCTGCCGGCATTCACCGCGCGGTTCGAGTCGCTTCCGCTACGCCAGGCTCTCAACGTCTACATGTTGGCCAACAAGGCCGAGCGTGCCAAGAGCTATCCGCTGCTTTTGAGGAAGTACTTCAGTGGCGTAACGGGGAAGCGGCTCCAGCCCGAGGAGCAACAGGCGTTTGCTTTGCTGACTGCATCGGCTCCGGAGATACCGAGCGATGACTGGGCGACAGAGGCCATCGGCAAGCTGCTGCTCGATCTGACGGCCGAGTCGAGTTCTCCTTACGACACCGAGCGAATGGCGATTATGCGGTCGCTGCGGTCGTCGGGACTGACGACGCAAGCATTGCGAGACGCGATGGGAACGGTCTATACTGGCTCGCGGCGGATTTACACCAGCACAATGAAAATGACAGCCTACGGCGAGCGGCTTCGCCGGCTGGCGCGAATGCTGAATACTGCGGAGTAACTGTCATGTTGACATGACAGGTGCTTCACGGGGATGGCTTCGGTTGCTCTAAGTTACGCACGGCTGCACAGCCGCAACGAGCTATAAAGCGTTCGACGGTAACGGCTTGTGTGCGTAAGTGCTGATTGCTCCAGAGTTTACATTCACAATAGAGTCGATGCTTTGGGAGCATGAAGCCGCTGGTTCAAATCCAGTCACCCCGACCACGTAACGCATTGCGAGCACAGGCTTTAGGGCTTGTGCTCGTTTTGCTTTATCCGGCCACATGACAATTTCGCTTGACTACATGACACTGCTTGTGTATAATCGTGCAGGTGCGTGTATTCTGTCGATTCTGTCAACATTGTCATGGAGGCGCGACATGGACAAGTTGCCAGGGAGTTTGTGGCTGAATGGTGGGCGGTGGAATTGGCGGGTGCGATTGCCCGGGGCGGCCCGGCGGCAGAATTACCCGCTGAGGCGGCCGGGCGGCGACATCGCACTCGCCGAGGGTGAAGGTAAAGCTATCGCCGAGGCGATTGCCTGGGGACTGTGGCGAGAGGCCGAGCACGGAGCGTTGCCGGCACGGAAGCGGGGCAAGCGGCTGTCGGGCTGGATCGGTGAGTATTGCTGCTGGGCGGCGAAATACTACCGACACGCCGATGGACGCCCGACAACGCAAGTCGGTCAGGTGGAGCGTGTGCTGTCGGCCTTGGCTGACGAGTGCGGCGAGTGCCGCCCTGCC
>CAZBQH010000090.1:0-3608 GCA_964493915.1 uncultured Nitrospiraceae bacterium | reverse complement strand
TGACCTCCTACGGTAGGCAGCAGGGCGCCCGGCCGTTCGCGGATGATGATCTGCTCGAGGACTTCGACGGTAAGCGGCTCGATATACGTACGGTCGGCCGTTTCGGGGTCGGTCATGATCGTAGCGGGATTGCTGTTGGCAAGAACAACCCTGTAGCCTTCCTCGCGCAGGGCTTTGCAAGCCTGCGTCCCCGAGTAGTCAAACTCGCAAGCCTGACCTATCACGATGGGCCCTGAGCCGATAAGGAGGATGGTCTGTAGATCGGTCCGTCTTGGCATGGCAGATCACACTGCTCCTGCGAAGTCTGAGCCTATTGCAGCCCGGCGGCAAGCCATGTTGGTTAGCGCGTTACCTCGAGAATCTCGAATTCGATATTGCCCGCAGGGACCCGCGCCACCACGACATCCCCTGCAGATTTGCCGGCAAGGGCCTGACCCACCGGCGACTTGATCGATATCTTTCCTGCTCCCATGTCGGCTTCGACAGGGCTCATCAGGGTGTACGTAAACTCTTTGTGCAGTTTTTTGTTCAACACTCGAACCGTCGCGCCGAGGTAGGCTTTCGATGCGTCGATCCGGCTCTCATCGACAACAGATGCCCGGGCGATTTTGTCCTGAAGGTCATGGATTCGCGCCTGTAGAAGGGCCTGCTCTTCCTTGGCTGCATGATATTCGGCATTCTCACGCAGATCGCCCAGCGCACGAGCCCGTTCAAGAGCGGCCGCAACCTTTGCAGTGCGTTCCTTAGATGCGGCAAGTTCGCTCTTCAGCTTGTCAAGTCCTTCGTTTGTCAGGTGCAGTTTTTCCATGTCGTGCGTGTTGCATCCTGTGAGCGCTTGCGGTTGCATCTTGCCGAGGACGTCTGGACAATCGATCGGATGGCACGTGTTTGCCGGGGCCCCGCAAGCGCGGCCGTCGTTGTTGCCCTATGGGGGCGCCTTCCTCGGCGATTGCGTAACAGCGGGATTATAGCAGACGCCGTAATCTGCGTGAAAGGCGGCGTTTCCTTGCGGCGCACCTGAATGATAGGCTTTCCCCGCGTCTCGCGGACAAAAACAGCCGGCCCAGGCGGTCTCGTCCTTGCCGTCGGAAAATGCCGATACGCCCGTGTTCGCCATGGTGCCGACCGGCCTTGTACGGGGCGCTGGGCCGTGCGCTGCATCCGTTCTTCGTTATTCCTAGCTTTCCTCCGGGGGGCGTTTGATTTCGAGGTACAGTTCCTCGAGTTGCTTCGGCGTCACCTCGCTGGGGGCGTTCATCATAAGGTCCCTGGCCCTTTGGCTTAACGGGAAGGCGATGACTTCGCGGATGTTGGGCTCGTCGGCAAGGAGCATCAGGATACGGTCCAATCCGGGTGCGATGCCTCCGTGCGGGGGAGCGCCGTAATGAAACGCCTGCCACAACGCCGGGAACTTGGACGTGAGGGTCTCTTCGTTGTAGCCCGCAATCTGGAAAGCTTTGACCATGATGTCAGGGAGGTGATTGCGGATTGCCCCTGAAGAGAGCTCTACGCCGTTGCATATGATGTCATATTGGTAGGCCAGAACGTCGAGCGGGTCCATCGTATTCAGAGCATCAAGGCCGCCTTGGGGCATCGAAAAGGGATTATGCGAGAAGTCGATCTTCTTCTCGTCTTCGTTCCACTCGAACATGGGGAAATCCACAATCCAACAGAAGGAAACGAGGTTTCTGTCAATGATGTTGAGACTGTTGGCGAGGTAGTTGCGCACTTTGCCCAGGAGGAGGTTCGTCTCTTTACGGTCCCCTGCACCGAAGAAGAGAGCGTCCCCGTTCTTTGCGCCGGTCCGTTGGACAAGGGCCTGACGCTCGCCTTCGTCGAGGAATTTGACGATAGGGCCGCGCATCTCGCCGTCGCGCAACGCGATCCATGCAAGCCCTTTGGCGCCCTCGCTTTTCGCGAAGGCCTCCGCATCGTCGAAAAACTTGCGCGGCTGGTCGGCGACGCCCTTCGCATTGACAACCTTCACGGCGCCGCCGCTGTCCGCGACGCTGCGGAACACTTTGAAGGCGCTCTGCGCAAAGACGTCCGTAACCTCGATCATGGCGAGGCCGTAACGAATGTCTGGCTTGTCCGTGCCGTACTTCTCGATACTCTCGCGATAGGGAATGCGCGGGAACACGTCGGCGGCGATGCGTTTGTTGGAAAGCTCGCGGAACAGGCGCGTCATGAGCATCTCGAGCTCGCTGAACAGATCGTCCTGGGTGATGTAAGACATTTCGATGTCGATTTGATAGAACTCGCCGGGGCTGCGGTCTGCACGCGAGTCCTCGTCACGGAAACACGGAGCGATCTGAAAGTACTTGTCGAAACCCGCGATCATAAGCAGTTGCTTGAACTGCTGCGGGGCCTGGGGCAGGGCGTAGAACTGGCCGGGGTAAAGCCGGCTTGGCACCAGGTAATCGCGGGCGCCTTCCGGAGACGAGCTGGTCAAGATCGGCGTATGGAATTCCGTGAAACCGCGGTCGATCATGTGATTGCGCACGAGCGCGATTGTTTTGGAGCGCAGCATGATGTTGCGGCGGAGGCGTTCATGCCGTAGATCCAGAAACCGATAGGCAAGGCGCGTTTCCTCCGGGTAGTCGAGGTCTTGGTTTATCGGAAACGGCAGCAGGTCGCAGGATGATTCAAGGTTGTACGCATCGACGACTACCTCGATTTCACCTGTAACCATGTTCGGGTTGACAGTCTCGGGCGTGCGCGCCACGATGTTGCCGACGACGGTAATCACGCTTTCCAAACGTGCCGCCTCGACCTCGGCAAAAAAAGGACGGTCGGGATTGACCACCAACTGGGTTAAACCGTATTGGTCGCGGAGGTCTATGAAGATGACGCCTCCATGGTCGCGCTTGCGATGAATCCAGCCGGACAGCTTGACCTGCCGGCCCACATGTTCTCTGCGAAGCTCGCCACACGTGTGGCTTCGATAGGGATGCATTTGGGATAATGCCTTTCCGGAAAAGATGGCCCCTGGATCGCGGTAGTCTACTTTTCGCATGATATCATGTCAAATGATGGATGAAAGGCTCTTTGAGCGTCTTGCTGCAAAAGTCCGTTGCGTGGAAGGGATCCATTCCATGCCTCGAAAAGAAGCTGCCGGGATGCGAAGCGGAGTAGAGAAAACTGCTGTCTTAACAGGCATGTCCCTGGACATGGGTTCGCTCAGCAACTCAAGAAAGCAAGGCGCCTCAGGGCGTGAGAGTGAGAACACAGGAGTGCAAACGTGAAAATCCTGGTTGGCGGGGGCGGAGGCTTCATCGGTTCGGTACTTGTTCCGCTGCTGCAGGAACACGGCTACGAGGCCGACGTAGCCGACTTGCTGTGGTTCGGCAATCATCTTCCCAAGGATGCAACGGTGTTTGAACGCGACCTCTTTTCCTTGGGCGAGAAGGACCTGCGGGGCTACGAGCAGGTCGTATTCCTGGCCGGGCTCTCGAATGATCCGATGGCTGAACTCGATCCTGCAATGAACTTCATCGAGAATGGTGCTTTGCCTTCGTATCTTGCTTTCGTGGCGAAAAAGGCGGGCACGCGCCGCTTCGTGTACGCCTCAACGTGCTCAGTATACGGCTACACCGTCGACGAACTCT
>CAZBQH010000089.1:0-12120 GCA_964493915.1 uncultured Nitrospiraceae bacterium | reverse complement strand
TCTGAAAGCTCCCGTTAAAGAGCCATTGCTCGACGCTGCGCGCCAGCACATAGGCAAAGAAACCGCCCGCAGCGACCACCGGGATCAACACCAGGAACTCATAGCCGAGTTCAAAGCGTTTGAGCCAATCGATGCGCCTCAACAACTGCCAGACAAAAATGAAACCGAGGAAAACCAAAGGTATGACTGCCGGGCCAATCAGAAAAGCCATCACGTAGTTTTCAACGATAGGCGCCAGCCACAATGCAGCGAGAAAACCGACCACAACGGACGGGATCGCCGCCATGACCTCGACGGCCGGTTTGATCAACGCGCGGGCGCGACCCGACGCAAACTGGCTCGTATAGAGAGCCCCAAACAGCGCCAGCGGAACGGCGTAGAGCATCGCGTAGAGCGTACCCTTGAGGCTCCCAAAAACTAACGGCGTGAGGCTCAGCTTTGGCTCGAATTCGTCTGTGGCTGCAGATGACTGCCAGACATAAGCAGGCTCGTCGTAGTTCTCATACCACACCTTGCCGAACAGCGTCCCCCAACTCACTTCCGGATGGGGGTTTTTCACGGTCCACACGGACACCTGGCCGTCCCGGTCGATTCCGACCATCCCGTTGGCCCGGGGTGCCAACGCCGCAAGCCGCAATGGCGGACCGCTCTCGAGATCGAGAAGACGCTGTTCGGTTGTCATGTGATCCAACGTGATTTGGCCGTCCTTGCTGATGCACAGCAGAGACTTGTTGCGTTGCGCGGGAACAATCAACTCGATGGCGCTGCTATGGGAAGTCAAGCCATGGATACGATGGAGTCGGCGGACATCGCTGTCAGGATACAGACGTACAGGTGACCACGTGCTGAGCCCGCCCTTCGCGTCACCCACGGCCAGCGAGACATCTCCAAACACCATGGCAAGAGCTGTTACGGTCCGCCCATCTTCGAAAGCCCGCACGAGATCCGTAAGCTCGGCTTCGCCTGGTTCTTCGAAACTCCAACGGAGGAGAAACCCGTTCTCAGTCCCTGCGTAGAGTTCTGTGCCCGTTGTCGAAAGGACTAACGATGCGACCTTCCCAGGAAGGGCGTCTTCGAGCGTCTGAGAAAACGACTCCGAGCTTCTCTCGCCGAAGAGGTTCTCTGAAACGACTTCCTGCACTACATGGAGCCTGCCTGCGGCGTCCAGGTCGACCCGTGTTACGCTTCCCTCGTCATTACGCCGCGCAATGGCCAGCACTGGCAAAGCAGCGCCTTCTGGCGGGCGAATGGTCGCAGGTTCCCCGATCTCGTGGTAGATAGTGCGCCGGCCTTCGTCGTCGAAGGCGGTTTTCGTCTCCACTTCAAACAGGGTTACGGCGCCGTCGGCCCATTGAACGCTGTATCGCAACGCCCCGTACGCGTCGACAGCAACCACTTCCCCGTGATCCTCGCCGGCAGCGGCGAGACTATACTGTTCGAGCACCGTCCCATCGCCGGCTTGCCGAAAGACGACCCGCCCTTTCCGGTCAATGAGTACAACTGCTTCGAGATAGTCGTCGAGACCGACGCCCAGGACAGGCGCGGCCTCTGTCCGCGAGTCCTTGAAGCCTCCAGCCAAGTGCATACGGGCATGCAAAAAGAGGGGCGCCGCTTCACTCAGAATCAAGAAGAGGATGAGGATCACGCTGGCGATAATCGCTATCCCGCCCGCCGTAATCACCCATGTGGCAAGGCGGTCGTAGATCTTCACACGTCTGGTGTGGTCTAGCGCCATCTTCTTACGCCCTGAGACTCCTGCACACACGCTTTAGTGTAACGCATCAACACATGCAATGCCCTACCGGACATCCGCTGTGTCCGGTAGGGCCGTTCACAACCAGGTTTCCGCCTCCGTCCTGGCAACTACTTCGTTATCTCTGCGACCTGCTTCTCAGCAACTTTCGCAGGCAAAGGCAGATAACCGTCCTTCACAACGACCTCCTGGCCTTGCTTCGAGAGCACGTATTTCAGAAACTCCCCAACCACCGTCGGCAACGGCTGATGGGGTTCTTTCACGACATAAATATACAGCATGCGGCTCAGGGGATATTTGCCGTCAAGCACATTCTCGTAAGTGGGGTCATAGGGTTCTCCGTCCGCCTTTTCCGACAGTGCGAGCACCCTGACCCCCGAAGTCTTATAGCCAATCCCTGAGTACCCGATGCCCGCCGCGTCTTCGGCCACGCCCATCACGACGGACGCAGAACCCGGCTGTTCCTTAACCGTGTCTTTGTAATCGCCTTTGAACAGCGCGTGCTCCTTAAAGTAAGCATAGGTTCCCGACGCCGAGTTACGGCCATAGAGGCTGATGGGCCGATTCGCCCATGCGTCAGTCAGGCCCACCTGCCCCCAAGTCTCGATGCTCTCGCCGTAGCCGCCGTTGCGGGTCTTCGAGAAAATCGCGTCCAACTGGGGAAAGGAAAGCGCTTCGATTGGATTGTCCTTGTTCACATAGACCGCCAGCGAGTCGAGCGCCACGCCTATCTGGGTGGGTTTGAAGCCATACTTCTTCTCGAACTCGTCAATCTCCGTGGACTTCATCTGCCGCGACATGGGGCCCAACTGCGCCGTACCCCCAATCAGGGCGGGCGGCGCCGTACTCGAGCCTTTTCCCTCGATCTGAATGACCACGCCCGGGTAGAGCTTCTGGAAACCCTCCGCCCATAGCGTCATCAAGTTGTTGAGCGTATCGGAACCGATGCTGTTCAAGTTGCCGGACACGCCCTCCACTTTTTCGTACGCTTTCAGTTTGGGATCAACCTCTACCGCCCCTGCCGGCACAGCCGCACCTGCAACAAACGCTACGGCCAATGCTACAGATAGAACAGCGCCTAGACTTCGTTTCCTGAACACCATACGATATACTCCTTAACTTGCTTTTCCCTTGACCTGACTCATCAACAGCAAACAACACGCAGCCGCGCTTACTGACCCTTGACGCCGGCGAGGGCCTCAGCCCACGCGAAGGGACTGAAAGCGAGAGACACCCACAGCTCGCGAAGCGCCGCCGCTACATCAATGGCGTCACGCAACACCCCAAGCTGCGCCTCTTTTACCAGCAGGCTCTCCGCCTTCACCGGCTGCAAGCGATTTCCCGAAATGACGTTCACGTGTTTCATCGACTAACTCCTCATTGCCTCTTCATCTACCCTGTTCACTTCATAGCGCTTTATGTCAACTCGCACAGCGAGGTTGACCCAACTCGACATGGATCTCAGAAATCGATCTGGAACCGCATCTGGACAATGTCCACGTCGTCGTCATAAAGGTCGTGGTTGATGTCCGCTTTAATATAGTTCAGCATGACCCGCGTGTTCGGATTCAGATACCAGTTGACGGCGGCCGTAATGTTGTCTTCTTCGCCGCCCCGGACTGCCTCGCCCGAATTCAGATCGATGGACGAGTAACGCAATGCCAACTCCCACGCGCCAGGACCCGCGTCCTCGCCCCAGCCGAAGTTCCGCTTCGGCTTAACGCGGTCGAAGGCGCCTTCCGACAGTTTGTAACGGCGGTTCTCGCCGGTGAGGAAGTAACTCGTCTGGATGTAATAGCTATCGAAATCAAGATCGCCTGCGAACGTCGAGTCCACCTCGCTCTTCATATACTCACCCTGCAAGGACCAGGGTCCTATAACAAGGGCCGACTCGAGGTCGTACACGTCCACAGCGTCTGCACGGATGTCGCCGGCCCGCCGGTTGTTGACCAAGTCGAATCCGCGCGTGTCTACATAGCGGTTCGCCAAGTGGGCCTCGGGCCGCTGCCGGTACCGGATGTTTCCGTCCGGATTGCGGTGCGTGTAAGAAGCGCCCAAGTGCAGAAGCTTGCGCCCGTCGTCTGCATACCAGGGAACGCCCGACACGCGGCCTGTCCATGCCCACCCTTGGTCTTCGTCGCTGTCGTTGTCGCTCGGCCAATCATCAACGGTCTTGAACGCGCCCGCGGCCCATCGGATGCGGTCCTCGAGGGCGGTATTGCTCACCTGGACGCCCATGTTGCGGCCTGGCGAGAAGACGTTCGGGAGCGCACGCTCCATAAACGTGATGTATTTCGAGCTGGTCAGTTCCTCAAGGCTGAAAGGCTCCTTGAAATGTCCCACCTTCACTTGTCCAACGTACGGGATGTCGTTCAGGGCGATATACGCGTCCTTAAACTTGCCTGAATCATCCCCAGGACTGTTGGCCGCAAAGTCATATTGCGCTTTGAACTGAATCCGCTCATAGAGATCGCCGCTTACGAAAAGCCGGGCCCGCCGGAATTCCGTGCCGTCTTCTTCATCGTTCAAGCCGAAATCAAAGAACCGTCCGATGATCTTGTATTCGTCGCCGTGGTCGAACCAGGCCCAATCGGCCTGGATCCGCCCGCCGACCTGCATCTTGAAGCGCTTGTCTTGCGTCTCAAACTTCAGGCCGTCTTTCCAGTACACGCGGAAATCTTCCGGCTTGGATTCCGGCTTCCTTTCCTTCACCTCCTCAATCTGTTCCTTTGCGAGCGTCACCTGCTCCTGGGTCTCTTCCGCTTTCGCCTCAATTGCATCCAGACGCTCTCTGAGCGCCTCGATAACGATTGCCTGCTCGCGAACCGTCGCGCGCAATTCATTGAGTTCTTCCTGGCCCGGCGCCTGCGCCCATCCGGGCCATGCCAACACCAGGCAAAATCCTCCCAACACCAGTACTCTCTTCATTGAGCATTCCCCTGTTGTTCCTACTGACCATTTTCAAAGCCGCGCCTTAGCGCTTCGCAGAGAGGTTACCAAGCGAATGTTAGGGAAAGATTAGGAAAACATGTTTTATGTGTTAGATTTGCGGGAAAAGAAAGACGGGATGGACTCTATTCCTTTGTCACGCCTGGTTTTTCGACGCGCTCCTCGAGCCCAGCGAGCCTCTCCTCGGCTTTGTCTGCGAACATGCTGTCCGGCATTTCAGCAATGAGCTGCTCAAGTTGGCTGACCGCATCGCTGTAGCGTTTCTGTACGGCGTAGAGCTCCGCCAGACGAAGCATGGCAGCATCCCGCAGAGGGAACGCCGAACCATGGGAGAGCACCTTCTCGAGCAGCGATGCTTGGTATTCGGTTCCAGTCTGCCCCTGAAGTTTCTCATCAAACACAATGGTCGGATCTTCTGCCAGAGCATAGTTCACGTGATCCGCGTAAATCGTGTCTGGATATTCCCGCAGCAGAGTCATCAACGAAGGATTAGGTGCAAGCGCGTTTACGCTGTATCCGTAGTCTCTCAAACCTTCCCCCCAAATCGCCAGCGCTTTCGCCTCTTCCTCGCTGGGTCGTCGGACAGATATATGTAGTTCCTCACTACTGATAGTTGGCGGTTCCACATCTGACGATAGCCACTGTTCCCTCAGCTTCACTGAGAATACGGCCTTGACCTGATACTCGCCAGAAACATACAGCACCCAATGGGGTCCGGCGCCAGCCTCCTTCCCGGCATCCCGCCCCAGGATAGCCCCGCGAACGCTTATTGACTCACCCGCACCCAGTGTGAGCCACCGAACACCATAATCCAGATGAAGCGCAGGACTGAACATCTGCCAACTTGATCCCCCTGGTGGAATGATATACACACGGACAGGCACAATGCCTACCTCACTGGGCTGAATAAAGGTCACGGCAGCGTCGCCATCATTTCTCAGTGTTACACGTAATTCGAGCGGCTCCCCGATTACGTACTCGGTCTGTGGCGTGCTCAGCGTACACGAAATAGAAGGTTCGGCTGCGTGACAGTAGCCGCTGTAAAGGCAAGTGGCCAGAGAAAGTAGTGCACCCAGCATATTGGTCGCACTCAAACACCTTCGCATTGCCCGAACTCCTCTGAGCTCCTTATCCCCAGTTTGGATCTACAGGATGAGCGTCCGCCGTGAGTCGTCAGGGCGCCGTAACAGCTCCGATAGCCGGTTTTTTCCCCTCGCCAAAGCCCGTAACCTTGCCATGTGCTGCGTTTCTACTCCGGGTCCCCTTACTTCTTTGGGATGCGACCAGACGCAACCGAGGCATGCTTGATGGGCGCCTCGAGCACCTTTTTTCCAAGCGCCAGGGCCCAGTCCGGGCGACCATCCTGCTTATTGTAATACTCATGCCAGTACAGGCGAGGGATCAGCGCCTGCGTGTACGGGGAATCAGGGTAACGCTTTACAAAGTCCGAGCAGAGGTCGATGTAGCTGTCTGACGACAGGCCGTAGCTCATGAGTATCCCGCTCTCGCCGATCAGCGACAGACTCGCAAGGGCAGCATCTAGACCCTCAAGATAGGGACTCTGCGGATCGGCAGCTCTGAGCTCCGCGACAAAGTCCTTAGGCGGCATCCCGAACGTGTCCGGATCCATCATCACACCCGGCGCGTAGTAGGCCATGAAGACAAACCTGCCCGCGTCCAGCACCTTCTCCCGGTCCTGTCCCACAAGACGCGCAAGGGCCGTATCCGCGTCAAAAGGCTCGACGGTCGCGGCGATTGTGTTTGATTCGAAGGTTTCGCCGTTCGCCGTCGTAGCGACAGCCTTAATCCAGTACATCCCCGGCTCCCTCATGAGGAGCAGATCTGTCCGCTGAGCAGAGCGCCCTGGTTGCAGATACCCATGAATGACAAACTGCGGATCATTGAATCCCTCGTATCGCAGGGGTGGTCCAACTGCCAGATAGTTCTGAGTTAGACGGAACATGTTCTCTAGCGTATCCTCATCTTTCCCTAGAAGGAAAGCGAAGTGTCCCCCCTTGTAGCTGATGTTCGCTCCCTCGAAGGCAACCTGCTCGCCCCCATTGCAGAAACGCGTATGCAGGACAAAGGGCACGCCGAAGGCGCAGTGGCCGGACTCGGCTTCAAGCGTCATCTCAAACCCATTCCCGAACGCAAGGCTCGAGAAGAACACGCATATGACCGCCAGTGTTTTCACTTTCATAGTAGGTTGTTCCTTGCAGTATTCCCTCTCAAAACAGAACCATACAGTCGCTACCAGCCGCATCGTTATCACCCTCCTGGCCAGTGGCGTAGGTCCCGCAAGTTCTCTTGGGAGAAATCCGCACTGGCCGGACAGAGCGCCGCTGGTTATTAACGAGGATGTGCCCGTCGTGCTCCCGAAGACCTGGTGGACTTCGGCCGTGGTCATCGACTCGACCTCGAGGCGCCGTTTCCGCCACACCGTCAATACCTGTCTTGAGTTCCCATCCATGGGCTCTGGAGCCTTCCCGCCCTACATTACCAGGGCTCACCATTCCCCGGTCTGCACCTCTTCGGCAGCACGCTCCTCGAACCCAGGGAGCCTCTCCTCGGCTTTGTCTGCGAACATACTGTCCGGCATGTCACTCACGAGCTCCTACAGCCTTGCGACGGTCGAGCCGGAACTCCGGATGTTCCAGCCGGGCACACACGCCGGCCGTGCCCGTATATATGAGGCCCGAGCGGCCCAATTACGTGTGGTGTAGCGACGTCGCCCATATCCCTCTCTCAGGCCTGGTTTCGTCAACGTACCAGCCACCCAGAATTACTGGGGTTCCTGTCCAACTAGTAGCGGGAAACCCAGTCCCCCTGCGGCCCAATCACTCTGTCTCCCTTTTATTAGCAACAACTCCACACCAAAGTCCGGGCGTGAGGAGCCTGACTTCATATATGCCATCCAGGAAAATTGCGCGTAACACTTTCCTCCTTATGCCATACCTCCCAAAACACTGCGGCTTTCTCACCCGGGAACCTAGGGGGAAGGCGTGCCTCAGGGTCAATCAACCGCTCCTATCTTCCGTAGCCCTCATGAACTCTTCGGCAAGAAGCACGACGGCGCGCTCCTCGCGGAAACTCAGGGGCGTTATCCACGGCTGGACAACTTCTGACAGATCCTGGCGGGACTCTTCAGGTATCGTAGCCAGGCCCTCTGAGACTCTCTGCCGCATGGCAGCGTCCAAATCAGAGAAGCGCGCCAGGATCTTTGCCTGCGCCGCGGTTACCGATTTCCCTAACTGAGCGTCTTTCCCGTAGCGCTGGAAGCATAACCAGCACCCTTGGGCGCACGCACTTAGTTCGCTGCATCCTGTCCAATCCTTGGGGGCCGGTTCCGCGCGATCGGGGTCGCCGCGATCGATGTTTTTCCTCACTACTTTAGCGTGCTGCGCCCGCCTGTTAATGCGCCAGAGCACATCCATCGTCTGCGCTGGAGGGACCTCCAATTCGTCAAGTAGAAGGGCCCAACCAGACACCGCTGTGTCAAACGCAGCCACAGACGCCGTACCGATTTCTACGCGCTCGCCCTCAGGCAACGGGAAATCCTCAATGTACGTACGGCAGGCCTTGAGCACGGTGCTCCGCAATAGAGTCTTGCTCGCGTCATCATCGCCTTGGGCGATTGCCAGCAGCATCTCCATCCTGGGATCCTCTCGAAGCGCGCGCATGTATGCCTCCCACCCATCAAACCCCATCAGGGCCATACCCGTGGGGCCCGTCAGGCCGAGGCTATACACTGCTTCCTCAAGACTCATCCTTTGGACGGCGACCTGCATTTCGTAGAAGGTTAGGCTTCTCCGGCCCACATATTTGGGGTCCTGGGCCCGCATCATCTCCCGCGCCTCTGATATTTCGTGCATGGTAAGCCCGCCCGGTTTCGGGACAGGCTCAGAGTCAACGGCTCGAGCAGCTACCGTTGCGATTGCTAGAGCCCAAGCGCAGAGAAGTGGGGCTAAAGGAAGCGATTTGACACGTGTACCCACCATCGAGCATCTCCTTTCGGTGCGTTGGCCCAAGACGTGGCATACGGAACTCATCCCAGTTTGTGACGCCCGGCACAACCACACAGCATGTGAACATCTGTCGATACGGTAACATGAGATTCTCTCACTATCTGTGACTCTGGAGATCTGATCCTCCTAACGCCGAAAATCCCCGGAGATTGCGTGACACCGGGTCGCGGAAAGTAAGCCAGAAGTCATGCGCCGTCATCAGCGGGTCGGGCGTAAGGTCGCCCGCCGCAGGAACGCTATGCATTGCAACAACGACGGCGAAGAGAGAGAGAGAAACTTCGGCGAGTTTGTATCCGTGCTTCATTGGAGAACCCCCTTCCCAGGTTGACGGAACCCAAATACTCGGGACTGAATGCAACCCTCTACTGCCATTAGACACCCGACCGCCGACTGTGTCAAGCACTTTTTTTCAGAGTCTGCCTCTCCTGTCTCAGGAAAGCAGACGCGACGCCGCGCCATATGGTGAAGGCCTCGGACACAGGCCCAAGCGTCTTTTGCCCCTGTCATCGTGCAGGACGTCTTGTCTCGCCTGCACCGTTCAGGCCTGTATCTAGTGCGCACCTTTTGCTAGAATTGAACATGAAGGTATTTCGCCAAAACTTGATGGGAGGTATTGTTATGATAACGCCACGTGAACGTGTCGAGATTGCGCTGGATCATCGCGAACCCGATCGTGTCCCGCTCGACTTGGGTGCGAGCTTAGTCACAGGGATGCAGGTCAGCTCCGTATATCAACTGCGCCAAGCATTGGGTCTCGACAAACCCGGCACGCCGGTCAAAGTAGTCGAGCCCTATCAGATGCTGGGCGAGATCGCCCCGGATCTCATGGACGCCCTGGGCGTTGACGTGGTGGGTCTCATAGACCGACACACGCTCTTCGGTTTCACCAACGAAAACTGGAAGCCCTGGACCCTTTTTGACGGCACGCCGGTGCTCGTGCCCGAGGCGTTCAACACGGACCCGGAACCCAACGGGGACATCTTCATGTATCCCGACGGCGACAAGTCGGCCCCGCCAAGCGGACACATGCCCTACGGCGGCTTCTACTTTGATACGATTGTACGCCAGCAACCCATTGATGACGCATCGCTCGACGTCGAAGACAACCTCGAGGAATTCAAGGCCGTGTCCGCGGAAGACATCGAGTACTACCGCCGCGAAGCGGACCGCCTCTACGACACGGGGCGGGCCATCCTTGGAAGCTTTGGGGGTTCCGGCTTCGGCGACATCGCCCTCGTCCCCGCGCCCTGGCTCAAGCATCCAAAAGGCATCCGCGACGTCGCCGAGTGGTACATGAGCACCACCTCGCGCCGCGACTATATCTACGAAGTGTTTGAGCGCCAATGTGCAATCGCCCTAGACAACTTGCTCCGGATCCATCAGGTTGTCGGCGAAAAGGTGACGGCCTTGTTCGTCACGGGCACGGACTTTGGGGCGCAGTACGGCCCGCTGATCTCGCCTGCCGCCTATTGCGACCTCTACAAACCCTTTCACAAACGCATAAACGATTGGGCGCATGAGAATACGACGTGGAAGACCTTCATTCATTCCTGCGGGTCGGTCCGCGCATTCCTCAACGACTTTATCGACGCAGGATTTGACATCGTCAATCCTGTCCAGTGTTCCGCTCAGGATATGGAAGCGGAGGCCTTGAAAGAGAACTACGGAGACCGGATTACCTTCTGGGGCGGAGGCGTGGACACACAAAAAACGCTCCCATTCGGTACGCCTGAGGACGTGCGCAGAGAAGTTCAAGAGCGCATCGAGATATTCGGGAAGGGAGGCGGCTACGTCTTCAACACGATCCACAACGTCCAGGCCCGGGTGCCTGTCGAGAACTTGTTGGCCCTGTATGAGACGGTCCAAGCCGCCGGCGCGTATTCGCCAGTCTAACGTGAAACGCCGCGCAGCCGTTTGATGCGGCTGTACGCATCATTCAATGCCCGCATAGCGTCGCTGTCGCCGCCGCGGTCAGGGTGGTGTATTTTTGCCTTTTTGCGGTACGCCCGCTCGATCTCTTCCCAGCTTGCGGAAGGTGAAACACCGAGCAACTTGAAAGCGACGTCCATATCTTCGCGCAGACGCGGCTCTTGCTCCTCGACTTTCTCGCCGCGCAACTCGCGAAGCCCGCGGATAATCGTCGGCCAGATCCCTGTGGCGGAGAGCACTCCGATAATCAGCATCAGGAAAAGCAGCTCTTGCAAGCTAGGCATTGTTCAGCATTCCATCGGCGCGTCCTTCAGCGGCGCCGACGCTTCTCGTCGTCGAACTTGAAGATATTGTTGATCGCTTCGCCCAGTTTGTCCATGTCGCTCTTAGGGTGCTTGCCCGAACGATTCTGCATATAGCCGCGAAACTTCAGATAAGCAAAACCGACGAGCATACCCCCGAAATGAGTCGCCACAGAGGCGCCGCCGCTTCTGCCGTCAAGTGCCGAAAGCAGATTGAGCACAATCACAATAACAACAAGCCAAACGGCATAGATGCGGAAAGGCAAAGGGAAAAGGTACAGCTCTCTATACGGGTCGATCATAGCAAAAGCTACCAACACCCCCATCACAGCGCCGCTCGCTCCCGCTACCGAGTTGGTCGCGCTCCAGGGAACGGGCAGGTAGGCGGCCATCGCGGACGACACGAGCGTGGCCATCACACCCAAACCGCCGCACAGCAGATAAAAGCGCAGAAACGGCCGCGACCCCAACGTCCGCTCCACGTCCGGACCGAATACGAACAGCCACAGCATATTCAGAAACAGATGCAGCAGCCCCCCGTGTAGAAACATGTATGTCAACGGCTGATAGACCAAGCCGCGGAGAAACCAGCTCCCATCGAAGGCAAACCAGCGCACAACGGCCTGGCCGGGCAATCCACGATACACGCCTCCAACAAAAAGGTTCAGAACGAGTTGCACCCCAAAAACGGCCACGTTGGCAAGGATGAGCCGCTGAACGGCCCACGTAATCCGGTTTGGGTGAATTTGAAACTGCTGCTCAAAATGGTAGTAACTGCGCGTCATAGCTTCTCCCGTTTTCCCAGGAGATGGTCCATTTGCCGTAAGAACGGCTGACCGTTTCAACCTATTCAACTCGAATAATACTCGATTTCTAGCCTGGATGGCGAACCGGCCGCGCACCCCGCCCGGGTCCATTCCAAAAACCAGTGCAGCATTTGACCGGTTCCAGACTCTCTGGTAGAATTCGTTATTGGCTGGATCATGGGGATTTTCGCGTTACTGTCTCTCTCGACGCAGCAATCCGCATGTTTCGCCGGCAGCCTCCTTCAGTGGCTTTCCAACTATCCCCAGCGCGTCCGGGACTTCGCACTGCTTTGCGGAGGCCGGCCGACAAGACACGCTCGGAGTGCGTATATTGACATGGACCTCAACACCCGCCG
>CAZBQH010000088.1:0-1504 GCA_964493915.1 uncultured Nitrospiraceae bacterium | reverse complement strand
AACGTGGCCCTGGGCCTGCTCGCCCTTCCCGCCGCCGACGTCAACCTGGACGGCGCGGTGAACGCCCTCGACATCCAGATCGTCATCAACGCCGCGTTGGGCCTGTACGGGTGAGTGGGGGAAGCAGACACAAGATAGGGTGAAGAAACGCCTTACGGCGTCACTACGAACGGGGTTTTCGCCGCAAGGAGAGGTCTCTTTCACGTTCCACGGGGAGCATGAGACGGCAGAGGCGAATCGTGTTTGCCTTTCCCCACGGCAAGACGCGCGTTTGTAGTGCGCTCGTAAGAGCGTTCTTGGCTTTCAGTTCACGGAGGGAGGGACGGGGTGCTCCGCGTCCGCCGGTCGCGCTGATGTGCTACTATAGCCTCCATGGACAATCACGCGACGAAAGCAACACAAGGGGCAGGATCTCGGAGCGGCGCCGCATTTCCCACGGGCATTGCCCGGAAAGCCGTTTCTCGCCGCTTGTTTTTGTCCCGAACTGCCCAAGGAGGAGCAGCCTTGACAGCAGCGGCATTTGGCGCAGGCGTTGCAGGGTCAGACAAGCCCCATACCCGTCCCAACATTCTGTGGATCATCGGCGACGACCTTGGTCCCGAGTTAGGATGTTACGGAACGCCCGAGGTTGAGACGCCCAACCTGGACCGGTTGGCAGGTGAAGGCTGCCGCTATACCCGCACCTATACGACGGCGCCTGTGTGTTCTGCGAGCCGCTCGGCAATGATTACCGGGATGTACCAGACGTCTATCGGCGCGCATAACCACCGGAGCAACCGCGATAAACCGTTACCGGACGGTGTGGCCCTGTTGACGGATCTATTCCGGCGCGCCGGATATTTCACTTGCAACAATCAAGGTCCAGGCAAGTACGATCAGCCGGGCAAGCAGGATTTTAACTTCAAGGTGGACGCGGGCAAGGTTTTCGACGGGACGGATTGGTCGCAGCGGCCGGAAGGCCAGCCATTCTACGCGCAGATCAATCTTTTTGAACCGCATCGTCCTTTCGCGGTTCCATCGGGTAAGAGGACGGATCCAGGGAAAGTGAGGCTGCCGGAATGCTACCCCGATCACCCGGTTATTCGCCAGGACTGGGCGGCCTATCTTGACGCGATTCAGGTGTTTGACGCGCGGGCGGGCGCCGTGCTCGATCGGCTCGAGGAGGAAGGGCTTGCGGACAACACCATTGTCTTTGTGTTTGGCGACAACGGCCGACCGCACGTTCGCGACAAGCAATTCCTCTACCACGCCAGTCTTCACGTGCCGCTCATCATTCGGTGGCCAGGGATGATTGATCCGGGCACTTTGAGCGATGCGTTAGTGAGCACGCTGGATTTTGCACCCACCTGCCTCGATTTGGCGGGCGCTGCAATCCCTTCCAATTTCCAGGGGCGTATCTTCCTTGGACCGCACGCGGCGCCCCGTAGGTACGTGTTCGGGGCTCGCGACCGTTGCGACGAGACCGTCGACCGGATCCGCTGCGTCATCGACGAACGCCATCTCT
>CAZBQH010000087.1:0-3739 GCA_964493915.1 uncultured Nitrospiraceae bacterium | reverse complement strand
AGTCCAAGTATTTCACCATTTCGTTTTCAAACAGTCCGAGCGCGGTGCACTGTTCGATGCTCGCCTGCCACGCTTCCCAGAAAGATTCGAGCAACACCTCATCGGCGCCGAGCGCATACGCCAGCGGGAACTTGTTCATGCTTTCGAGAACATCGTCCGGCGCGAGCAATCCGCCACCATGCTCGTAGTCTATTTTAGCTTCGCCGTTATCGAGATGCAACTGCTTAAACAGAACGGCGAACTCCGCGTGCAGGTCGAGCAGCTCCCGCTGTTTAACCGCCCATTCCGGCGCGTCCATCGGCTCGTCGATGGTAATTGCGGGAACGTCAACAGCAGCACCCTGTGCCGCGCAACCCGAAAACAGCAGTCCGGCAGCAAGCAGCGTTAAGCCTATGAATCTTCCTTCTCTCATACTAAACATCCTTGTCTCCTTTCTTCAAGATTGCCTGCGCGTTATTCGCAAAGACCGGTCGCCCATCGGCTCAACGAGTATCCGAATCACACCATCTTCGTACCGGAAGTTCGTCTTGTATTTGAGATGTACGCTTCTCCTGTTGACCATCAACCGTTCCTCTTCTGTCCCGTTTGCTTGGTGATGATTTTATTCGTCATAGAATTGTTATGGTTGCTCCTTGTGTCCGGATAGGCGAGAATACAGCGTTTGCCACCCGTGTCGGGGCAATCGTGCGCATAGTCCCCGCCGAAGACGCCCTCGGGATTGGCGGGATGCACGGAATAGACCACCAGCATCCCTTCGTCGGTGAAACAGATCGACGGATAGATGCACTGCCGGTCGCGCGCCGCGGCGCCGCTGTCGTCGACCACTACCGGTTCGCCCCATGTCTTGCCGCCGTCGGCGGAGACGCTGTAGCAAAGCGGTGTGCGCGGAAAGAACGCGCCGGGCCTTATCGGTTTGATGTGGTTATAGAAGGTGATCAGACGACTGTCAGGGAGCGTCCTCAGGGTCAAGGACGAGCAGGCGGCGGTCTGAGTGGTGGGTTCAGGCGCCAACCACGTTTCGCCGCCATCATCCGACCACGAGGCGTGGTTGCAGCCGCTGCCCGTGCGGGCCAGCATCAGCAGGCGGCCGCCATCGACTTCCGCGACGCACGGCTCGGCCATGCCGCGGGCATCGGCAAGGTCGGCCGCCTTCGACGACCGCCGCCAGCTCTCGCCCGCATCGTCGCTGAAGAAGCACAGTCCGACATTGCGGTCGCCTTCGTAGGTGCCCAAGCCCCTGGGCATGTGCGAGACCGGTACGACCAAGCGGCCCGACCGCATCTGGATCATCCGGTCGTTCATGACGTACCAGACGCCTTCCCCGTCTTCGCCATGCTTCGTCGCGGCAAGCGGTTCCCCGATCGTGCGTGCCGGCGTCCATGTCGCCCCGTCGTCGTCCGAAAAACTGATAACCGGCAGCCCGCCGCCATGCAACCCCTCCACGTGACGATGCGCCAGAAACGCCAGGCGCCCGTCCTGCAGGTAGAGGAACGTGATCCCGCCATCGCTGATCATGCCGGTCAGGTTCCATTCCAACTTCATCCGGCCCTGTCCTTGCCAGGTGCGGCCGCCGTCGGCGGAGCGATACAGCATCGGCACCGGGAACTGTGCCGCGAGCTGCTCGAAGTTGGTCGGCGGTCGGCCCCAGGGCGCGGCCATGAGGATGCTGTCGTCGGACAGGCGAATCATGCCCGGACCGATGAACGAGCGTTGCTCGGTGTGACGGATAAAAACCTTCGGTTCCTCTATGTAGGTGGCGCGTTGCATACGCTTCTTCTCCGTTGTTGTTTGACTGCGTGATTTCATGACGACGCTCTCTCTTGAGTCCTTCGATACTCACGCATTGCAGCCTTGCCACCAGACCTCGGTGATGGAAGCGGTTGTATTGTGATTTGCATAGCCATCTGTGCGTCATCAAAGCTTTTGGGGCGATAGATAAGGGAGACGCCAGTCGGAAAATCCTCGTCCATCCGACGCGAAATAAGTCTGCCACCATTGACAGAAATTCGGATCAGCGGATCATCTTTCGTTGGGTGGCCTTGGCGTAGATAGTCTCCACATCGTTAGTTTCCGACTGCCCCAAGTCGAGCTGCTCGCGTTGTTTGACCGCCGATCCCAGCGCTTCCATCGGCTCATCTATGGTGATTACCGGAGCCTGCATTGATTGGCGTAAGTGTACCTTTTCGGTTAGGAGTTTGTCCGCCTTCACTGGGGGGATATCGGTTTGACGCACTCTCCCAGGCGGAGCAACATCTCGCCGGTGTACGATGTGCAATTCGCCCAGACATTGCCGTAGTTGATGTCCTTCAGCTCGGTTGGAGCCTTCGCAGTCGGTTTGTGGCTCATCCACGTGGGATAGAAGCCCTCAAAATGCTGCACTGCGGTCAGGGTGTCGGCCAAAGCTCGGGCCTTCTCCAGCCATAGGTCGTCCCCGGTCTTGGCGTAAAAAGCAATGCACACACGGATGTAGTGGGCGCAATGCCAATCAATGATCGCATAGCATATGTACTGTTCACGCGCGCCCGGCGTGATCTCGTTTCCAATCGGCTCCCACTCCACGAACTGGTCCTCGATGTAACGCGCCAGGTCACTGGCGATCGCCTCGTAACCGTTCCGCGGCGTTGCGTGCCGCAGCAGGTACTCGACGAACAATCCCGTGTCGTACCACTCGAGGTTCTCATACGGCGCGCTGGTAAACGTGTCATCCCATTGATGCTGCCAGAGGAAGGTCTTGCAGGGGTTATCGAGCATCCACGCCACAGCCTTGTCGCGTGTTTCCGAATACTCCTTCCGGCCGTACTCGCCGATCAGTTCGTCCAGCAGCAGGATGGCTTCGACCTGGTCCGAGGTGTGGTCCAGCGGGTGCGGGATCTCCACTATCTTGCCGGTTTTCGGATCGACGCGCCAGGGCCAGCGTCCCTCGGGCAACTGGTTCTTCTTTAGTGTGTCGGCAATGCGCGTGGCGGCATCGAACCAGGTCTTGTCCTGGGTAATCTGATAAAGATCAAGATAAGCCATGCCCGCCATCCCGCCGCGCCCTACCTGGAATACCCTGGGTTCTGGCGGGTGCGACATCGGCACGTTCGCATAAACCCAGTTTCCTGGCGTACTGCCATTGAGCAGCGCTTGCGCATCATGCTTGGCACGTTCCAGAGCCGCCCCGGCCATTTCCCCCTTCGGATTCAGCCGAACGTACGTAGTCAACTGTCGGATGTAGGACGAGTAGAACAGGATGGGATATGCCCCCGGTCCGGGATTGGCCTTCAGCACCCAGGCCGCCGCTCTCGCCCCCGAATCGTCATAGCCGGCCTTCGCCGACCGGTAGGGTCCTTTGAAGTCCGCCTTCCGCGTGCATTGAGTTTGGCTGGTTGCCAGCACCTTTCCTTGGGCGTCAACCGCGCTGACGGTGACCACGAACGCGCCGGCGGCCGGCATGGCCGCCCAGACTTCTGCCAGATCGAACTCCGGCGTGCCCGACTCCAGAGTCGCGGATTTCGCCTCCTTGCCGTCCTGCCAACTGACCGCACAGATGTACTTCGCGGCCGTTGCTACCGGCTCATAGGTAAAGACCGGCGGATGCATGAATTGCTGTCTCACCTTCGCATTCCAGCCCGTTCGGTTGAGCACCGGCGCCGTTTCCGCCGCATACGCCGTCAACATGTGAACAACTCCCGTCGCCAACATGTACATCAGTGTAGTTCTCATCATTTGCTATTTTCTCACTTTTCCATCCGACATT
>CAZBQH010000086.1:0-6918 GCA_964493915.1 uncultured Nitrospiraceae bacterium | reverse complement strand
GCAAGTGAACTGAACGCCGCAGCGATCGAGGCTCTCCAGAAGGGTCTTTTCAAAGAAAGCGCCGTCCATCCGGCTCTCAAGAACGACACGGCCCAGGCGATGGCGGACATGTTCAAAGCATTCGTGCATGAAGTCCTTGGCGCCGTTGGAGTCATGGACGTTCCCGGGACGATGGCACATGTCGAAGAACTGCCCGGTCTGCGCCACGGTGCACATGAGCGGATAGTAGCTGCGGGAGCCTTTCCTCTTGGGATTGAAGCCTACTGCCGTTCCTTCGCTGTGCCTTCTCGTGGACAGGACCGTTCCGTCAAAGTCCAGGGTCACGCGGCGGAACCTCTTTTGAGCAAGCCTGTCTATGACCAGGTCCCGAGTGAGCGCGCGCCAGCGTCGTTCCAGGGACAGGTCTGCTTTGCCATAGAGCGCGGCATGGCGCACAAAGGCCTCGGCCAGAGGACTGAGCCCCTGTTTCGGCGGTGTTGGAAAGGACGTTGCGGATCCAGACGGTGTTGTCGCCTTCGCAGGCGCCGGCTTAAGCACTGCGCTTTCTGCCGAGGAGCTACGCGGCGCCACCAAGGCCTGAAGCGCTTCAAATGAGGGCACGTGCACAGGAACGATGGGTTCGTCAGACATCAGAGGGGATCCTCCCAAGGAAGACGTAGGGCCAGTCCCTATCGCCTACGAAACGGATGAAGCATTCCCCCGGCTCGAGAACGCCGAGCCATTCTGCCTCCTGCGCCGAAAGGTCCAGGATCTCCCGCGCTGCCCGGCGGTTCTCGGTGGAAGACTGGGCAAAAACGATGTAGTTGCCGCAGGCCGCGCGCACAAGGGAGTCGATGTGCGTGACATCCTGGGCGACGAATACAAAGCCTACCCCTAAGCCTCTTGATTGCAGAAGCGTCTGCTCGTAAAAGGCGATATGCTCTTTCCTAGGTGCGACCAGCGACTGGGCCTCTTCAATGACGACCAGCGTATGCAGGTGGGCAGGCCCAGTCCGGGGCGCCAGGCTGCGCCCTTGGTCTCCCGCAGAAGCAGTTCGGCGAACTTGGCCAGGAACTCCGCGAGCGTCGCCGTCTGCTCCCGCGGGCCGAGGAGGCGGCCAAGTACCTCAGTCAGCTTCGCCGCAAGATGGGTCTTGGCACACCCGTGTTTGCCGATGAACAGCAACGGGTCGCCGGTTAGGACAGAAGCGAGAACGACATTCTCGTCCCGCTCACTCCAGCCAAAAACACCGAGTTGGTTCAGGATCATCGTGAAGTCGTCCTATTTGTTAAGGGATCCGCACTATGCAGGTACCGCCTCCTTTCGGGACCGTCCTGTTACCGATCAAGAACGACAGGAGCCGAAGGCTTTTCTTGTCGGTACATTTCTGGTAAAATAGCGCAGAAACGGTTCAGGGGCACGGGGTAATATCCTCTGGGCTGGTTTGCCACAGCGAACGTTGTAAGACGTTTGTTGGGTGGGCATCGAGACGTGCACATGTGTGGAGGGGTCGTTTTTGGCTTCACAGGGCCCGATAGTCTTTACACCCAATCAGTGGGTGGTCGACCGCCACAACCCGGGGCTGCCCGGCCAGTGGACTGGCGAGTCTCGCAGGGCCGGTCCAATGACCATGCTGGAATTGGTGTTCCCCGATGGAAGCACAGCTTGGCGCCCCTTAGATGTGCTTGAGGCTTTGGGCAAATCTAGAGGGACTCTCGTGGACCGTCTTCTGTCTGGCAAGTTTGGTCTTGCACAGGATCTGCGCCGCGTAATGACCTATGAGAAACTCAAGGGCACTCTCCATGACGTCATCTATTCGATGGAAGCGGCCCAGATAGACTTCTATCCGTACCAATTCAAGCCCGTGATAAAGTTGATAAACGCTCCTACAGAGCGGCTTGTCCTGGCCGACGAAGTTGGGCTTGGCAAGACAATTGAATCGGCCCTGATTTGGCTTGAGCTACAGGCGCGAAGAGAGGCTAAACGAATGCTTGTCGTTTGTCCCCGCACGCTTGCAGAGAAGTGGAAGGAGGAACTCAGACAGAAGTTCTTTCTCGACGCGCGTATCGTCGGATTTCAGGGACTTCTGGAGGAAATCAAGTATCTTCGAGACACGGGCCCAAGTCACCAGTTCATCCTTATCTCTACGTATACAGCGCTTCGTCCGCCAAGGGACGAGATCAGCCTTTTGCAGCAGCCCCCCGAAGAAGGTGAGGCGGGTGGCGCTAAGACCCAATTCCTTCGCGAACTCCGGCACCGCTCCTACGAATTCGAGCCTTTCGATCTGGTCGTCTTTGATGAAGCTCACTACATGCGCAATCCTGCGACTACGACTTTCCATCTTGGTGAATCTCTTACTGCAAGTGCGGGTGCCGTTCTTTGCGTGTCCGCTACCCCAATTAACAACAGCAATACCGACCTCCACACGCTTCTTCGCCTTGTAGACGAGGACTTCTTCGAAAGCCAGGGCTTGTTTGAGGAGCTACTAAAGGCCAATGCACCGGCCGTGCAAGCCAGAAACGCTCTAGAAACAAGCCCACCAAACAGACCCATGCTGGAGAAAGCCATAATGGGTATGGAGAAGAGCCGCTTCATAAGGGACGCTCCGCTATTCAAGAAGTTTGTGCAAAGCGTAAAAGAACTGGATTCTGCAGATAGGGCCGCAATAGCAAAATGCCAAAGCTTGGTTGAGAGCCTTAACCTCCTCGGGAGCTACGTCAATCGAACACGCCGGCTTCAGGTTAAGGAACATCGCCCCGTTCGTGACCCGCACGTCCTTGAGGTTGAGTATACCCCAGAAGAGATGCGCTTCTATAGTATGATCCTTCAGATTGTCCGAGACCAGTGTAGACGCGACAGTCGACCTTTCCATGTTTTCCAGGTATTAGGGCTGCAATTGAGAGCCGCAAGTTGCCTTCCTGCGTTGGCTCGGGAGATCCGCGAGAATTCTTTAGGCGACAGCGCCGACATACTCGAGGAAGCGTTTGGGGAAGAGGATTCCGCCGAACTATTTACAGAGCCATCTAAAGACGGCTCTATGCCTCTCCTAGATGACATCTTGCTCTACGACTTCGAAAGCAACGATTCAAAGTACAACCAGCTTCGCCGAATGCTTACGGACCAGCTTTCTGACGAGAAGGTCGTCATATTCGCCTTTTACCGAGACACGTTGTCATATCTAGAGGCGCGTCTCGCTGGCGACGGCGTTGCTTCAGTAGTTATTCACGGCAACATTCCCGATCAGGAGCGATGGAGTAGAATCGCGAGGTTTCGCGACCCTAACGGCCCGCGTGTACTGCTTTCCTCCGAAGTTGGGAGCGAAGGTATTGACCTTCAGTTCTGCCGAATAGTGATCAATTACGACCTACCGTGGAACCCAATGCGGGTTGAACAACGTATCGGGAGAATCGACCGTGTAGGCCAGCAGGCATCCCGGCTTGCTATCGTGAACTTTAAGGTGCGCGGAACTGTTGAGGAACGGTTGTACGAACGGCTTCACGAGAAACTAGCCCGCTTCACAAACAGCTTGGGCGATTTAGACTCAGTTATCGGGCAGGTAGTTCGTCAACTCACCGTTGACCTTCTCAGCAAGAACCTGTCCCCGGCCCAGGAAATAGAGCGGATGGAACAGGCAGCCCTTGTCATTGAGAACAAGTTGTTGACAATTCAGAATCTGGAAGAGTCGGGTGATGCGCTTGTAGGCCTGTCTGATTACCTCCAAAAGCACATCGAGGATGTTCGGCGCCGAGGGCGCTATCTCCAGGCGGAGGAGCTCGAAGACTACGTATGTGACTTCTTCGATCGTCAGTTTGAAGGAACGGAGGTAAAGCATAATACGCCTGTAGGGGGTTGCTTGAGCATACGTTTGTCTTCTGATGCACATGCTTCGCTCAATGCATTCTTGCGCAATGACAACTCTGTCAGTGCTCGGTTTTTCCGGCAACAGGCATTCACCATCACGTTTCGCAGTGAGGCCATGGAGCGTCTCAGTGTAAGTCAGAGGCGGCTGGTGCATCGCGTTAATCATATGTGTCCTTTCGTGCGCTGGATAACGGCACGAAACAAAGATATGGCCCACTCCCTGTATGATGTCTCAGCTCTTCAGCTCAATGAGGGCGTGTTAAAGTCTGGTGAATACTGTTATCTCATTGAACGCTGGAAAATGAGAGGACTTGTCCCACGCGAGCATCTTGCCTATGCAGTGTCGGGCCTCAAGACGGATTACCAGTGTAGCCCTGAGCAGGCGGAGGAGGTCGTCCAATGCCTCAGGCAGAATGGGAAAGACTGGAACTATCCTCAGTATGAACCCAGAAGCCTAGAAAAATGCCGAGACAGGCTTGATGCAGAACTGACCGCTAGGTTCGACCTTGCAGTTCAGGACTTCGACGCGACAAACGCGACTGCACTGCAGATACGCCAGCAGAGGGTTCGCGGTTTCTACGAGCGGCGTATTGAGCAAGATAAGGCTCGTCTAGCGAGCCTTGAGCTTAGACGTCCTGACTCCCCGTTGATTAAAGCATCTGAGGGTCGCTTGAGGCGCGCAGAAGAGAACAAACAGGCTAAGCTTCAGGAGCTTGAGGTAAAGGCTGAAGTCGATGTGGAGCGATCGCCTGTTGCCGCAGGGATTTTCAGAATCATATGACGCATCTTTAGAATAGGGGGTATTTCGCCATGTATCTGGGCCGTTTGGCTCACCGGGTGTTGGTGTCGGTGCGTGAGAGAAAACAAGACCTAAAGCGCCAGCTGGGATTGAGAGGACCATACTCCGAGGAGCAAGCGTCCGTAGAATATGTCACAATTAATGGGTCAAAAACTAACAGCAAGACGAAGTTAGAACAGCTTAATGGCAATATCAAAGCAAGCACCGAGAGCTTCCGTGGACGGGATCCCTATTTCGTACAGGTTGGGTTAGATTTTGGGACTTGCTACTGCAAGTCCATTTGCCGCGACATAATGATTAGCAAAGCTTGGGTGCACGTTCCGGAGACTACGCGCGATGGAGAAAGGCCTTTTCTCATTCCCAGCGCCCTGCAGCTTTGCAAAGGGACGCTCAAGGTTGGTAGTCCTTTGTCCCACTATCATTCTGCAGGCTTGCCGCACTTGAAGATCGCTCTAGTTAAGGCGGCTCTTGGTTCTTGGAACGACCCAGTCCTTGCGCCCTACCGCGAAGCCTTCGGCTGTGACCCGCCTGAACTCAAACGATCAATCATCGCGTGCGCTGTGTATCTGCTCGCTGGCATTTTAGGAGGCATCAAAAAGGACATCCTGGGGAGATATCCGGGTTTTGGCGAGCACCCCCGCGATTATGAGGCAGTAAATATGGCAATACCTGTTGCTGATGCGGAACAGAAGGCTGTCTCTAGCCTGTTCCAAACGGTGCTTAACATGTCGTTTGCGCTGGCAAACGACTATGCTGGACACCCTCATGTGCGGATTGATACAGTCAACAGTGCTGTGGATGAGTTGCTTGCCTCACGATCTGAGATGACCGGCGAATGCAATGGTCCCTGCTTCATCTATCCGGAAGTCAGTGCCGGTGTGCAGGGCTACGTGCGTTCTCGTGCCTCAAGAAGTGGAACGTACCTTTTTTCTGACACGGGAGCCGGATCGGTGGACCAGAGCGTGTTTATTCTGGGGCGCAACAAGTCACGGAAAAAGAAGCTCGTGTATGTCAGCGCCGAAGTCTGGCCGTTGGGATCTAGTGAGATCGAAAGCCGGGCTTCTCGGGAGACCGGAGAAGACACCTGGGAGGGACGCGAACGATGGCGCAGGTTGAAGGAGAAGAGGCTAACAAGCGACAAGACGGTAGCGCATGTATTGGATAAGGCGCGCCTATCGGTCGCTGAGGATCTGACTGAGCGTACTGCCGCCACTCTGTTCCGGGCAAAGCCTAAGCTAGGCAGAGATCAGTTTGCAGGAATAGCACTCATGTTCGGTGGCGGTGGGCATACCGCAAATCCATACGAGCGTGGTGTTCGAAACGCTTTCGCCGACAAGCGTGTGTATGGAAACACTGCCGTTGACCCTGAATGCGTCGGAATGCAAGTACCCAGAGACCTAGAACCTCGCGAGACGGTCGAGCTATGGATGCCACGGCTATGGGTTGCGTATGGGCTGTCGTTCGTGAAAGAAGAGCTCGCAGATCATAAGTATCCATCCCAAGTCTCGCGTCTCGTTGAAAGACGGCAGTCAAGCCATAGGATGCAAGATTTTGTTCGCAAAGAGGACACTTGAGTTTGCGTATAGCCCGAGTGCCTTGTGGACGTCACCTGGGATCAAGAGGGAAGTGATGACGAGCTTTGGTCTCCAAAGTTGTATATTTCGCGTCTGGGACTCGAAGCACCAAGAACGAGCCGTGGCATGGCAGAGGAGCTATTCCAAAGAGGCGCAGTATAGCTGCATCCTGCAGGAGGGTCTGTTCTTTAAGGTGCATGAACGTCCTTTACTATGATGGCCTCCCCACGAGTCTCGAACTCCGGACTGTCGGTCCGGTCGCCGAACAATACGACCAGCAGCCTCACCCCCGCTTTCTTCAGCGCTTCGCGGTTTTCCTCTTTCATGGTTGCGTAGCCATCCGTAAGGATTACGGCTTTGTCCAAGCGGTTGGCCAGGACGTGCTGACCTATGCAGTCGAAGTCGGTGCCGTAGGTGGTCTGAATATGGCCGGCGAGGAGGCTTTTGAAGGGCGCCTCGACGACCTTGTTGCTGAATAGGTAGATGGTCCTGAGCTTTGTCCGCAGGCTGCGGAGCAGGGCGATGATCTGGGGCAGGTGTTCGTTGACGCTGCCGGACACGTCGAGGTAGACAGCCAGGCCCAGGCGCTGGGTCTCAACGTGTGGGGCCTGGTTGTGGTAGTGGAGCGAGGGCACGCCGGCCGCGAGCAGGACGAGGTCGCGCTTGGACGGCTGGATGGGTATAGGCGACACGCTCAGCCGTGGC
>CAZBQH010000085.1:0-2135 GCA_964493915.1 uncultured Nitrospiraceae bacterium | reverse complement strand
ATAACCTACGCTTGCGATCAGCCCGATCGACGCATACGCAGGGGGCACAAGAAGCGCGAGGGCGTACATGACATTGCCGGCCCGTTGCGGGATCAGCGTTCTGCGTCCCGAGACGACCTCCATTGCGAAGAAGTAGACTGCGAGCCCGAGCAGCACGGAGAAGGCGTAGTACATGTAACGGAGTTCAATCATCATGCCGAGAAAGACGAAACCCGCTCTGCCGACGTCTTGAAGCAATGGCTGCAACATAAACATCGCCCCCAAAAGACCGACAGCGAACATCATTTTCGTCTTTGTGAAATCCGTCATTGGCTCTTTGCGTCCCTCCCCGTTAAGTGTGTCGGCGTGCTTTCCATAGCCCGGTCCCTCCGCCGGGCAAGTATTTCGCGCCGGGGCGAGCAATGTCAATAGGCGTTTGGATTCTTATTTCCCACCTGTCCCTGTGTTTGCTCTCCTTAGGAATGAGCGGCGCGGGCTAGCTTCTCCACATAGATGTGGAGTACAGCCACGTCGGCAGGGCGGACTCCAGAGATCCGGGCCGCCTGCCCGAGGTTGACAGGACGAACAGCATCAAGCCGTTCTCTTGCCTCGTGCGGTATTGCAGTAATAGCGAAGTAATTGATATCCCCAGGGATCACACGCTGTTCTGCGCTGAGGAAACGCGCCACGTCGCGGTGCTGCCGGTCGATATAGCCTTGGTACTTCACCTCGATTTCAACTTGTTCACGCACTTCGAATGAGACAGGGCCGGGAGGCGGCGCCAACTCGTACACTTGGTCGAGATTCCAATGAGGACGCCGCAGCAAGTGCGCCGCCGGCAGCGGGTCGGTCAGGGGCGGCGTGCCCTGTTCCAAGAGCTTGCGGTTAAGATCTTCCGAAGGGAAAACCTTGATGGACTCGAGCCGCGTCATTTCCTCGCGTATCGCGTCCGCTTTGGCCCGCGCCCGCTCGATAGTCTCATCGCCTCCAATCCCGTAGCGCGCCAGACGCAGGTCGGCGTTGTCATGCCGCAAGAGGAGGCGATACTCGGCGCGGGACGTGAACAGGCGGTAGGGTTCCTCGACGCCTCGCGTGACCAAATCGTCTACCATCACGCCGATATAGGCCTCGTTGCGTCCCAGGATGAGAGGCGGTTCGCCGTGCAGGAAACGAATCGCGTTCAGCGCCGCATACAGACCCTGACCTGCCGCTTCCTCGTAGCCGGACGTGCCGTTGATCTGACCGGCATGGAACAAGCCCCGGACCGCCTTGGTCTCGAGGGTCGGTTTGAGCTGGGTGGGCGCAATGAAATCGTACTCGACGGCGTAACCGGGCCGGATGATCTCTGCCTCCTCGAGACCCGGAATCGTGTGAAGCATTGCCCACTGCACGTCCTCGGGCAGGCTTGTGGACAACCCGTTGACATAAACCTCCGCCGTGTCGAGTCCTTCCGGTTCGAGGAAGATGTGATGGCTGGTCTTCTCGGGGAACTTCATCACTTTGTCCTCGATGCTCGGGCAGTAGCGTATCCCGATGCCGTCGATCTTCCCCGAAAACAAGGGCGAACGGTCCAGATTGCGGCGGATGATCTCGTGGGTTCTCTCATTCGAATGGGTAAGCCAGCAGAAGATGCGGTTCGGGTCAAAGCCTTCGACCGGCGTCGAGAACGAGAAGGGCCGAGGTTGGTCATCGCCCGCCTGCCGCGCCAACACGTCGTAGTCGATGCTTCGCTTGTGGATGCGGGCGCACGTTCCCGTCTTCAGCCTGCCCAGTTTGAATCCGAGCCGCCGATAGCTTTGTGAAAGGGCTTGGGCGGGTACTTCGCCGGCCCGACCTCCCGGCACATCAACCATGCCATAGTGCAGCTTGCCGCCCAGAAACGTGCCCGCGCACACGATCACCACGCGCGCGGTGAACTCTGTGCCCAGGCTTGTGCGGATGCCGGCAACTGCGCCGTCGTGCACCAATAGGTCTTCAACAACGGCTTGACGCAGCGCCAGGTTCGGCTCTGCCTCGCAGACTCGCTTCATGTCGTATTGGTAAGCTTTGCGGTCTGCCTGAGCCCGCGGCGAATGCACAGCGGGACCCTTTGACCGGTTGAGCATTTTGAACTGGATGCCCGTCCGGTCGATGCACCGGCCCATTTCGCCGCCCAA
>CAZBQH010000084.1:0-6523 GCA_964493915.1 uncultured Nitrospiraceae bacterium | reverse complement strand
GACGACGGCCTGGGCTTTAAGATGACGGACAGCCCCCTGGTCTGGCGCAAAGGCAGCGAGTGGCGCATGTTCTACACCGGGTTTGACGGCAAGGGCTATCAGACTGCGCTTGCTGTCAGCAAAGACTTGCTCCATTGGCGGCCGAAGGGACTGGTGATGACGTACGGCAAGCCCGGCGCTTTCGACCACGGCGGCGTAACCTTTGGCGGACTGCTCCTCGAGTCATACGACGTGAAAGCCCCGCGGAACTTGAAGAAGTGGCGAGGCAAGTACTGGGCCCTTTATGGCGCTTACCCAAGACAAGGCGGCTACGAGCTTCGGCCTGGCGCAGAAGGCGTCGCGTCAAGCGAAGACGGTGAAATCTGGCGCCGCGAATCGCCCGACCGCCCGATCCTGTCCATCGAGAAGGCTGCTGAGTGGGAAAAGGACTGCATTTACCAGCCTTGGCTTCTCGAGCACGACGGGCGCTTCTTCGATTTCTACAATGCGGCCAACGGCAGCATCGAGCAGATGGGCGTCGCCACGTCGGAGGACATGCTGCACTGGGCGCGTTACCCAGACAACCCAATCGTCCGCAACGGCAGCCGCGGCAGTTACGACGAGCAGTTCTGTTCCGACGGCAAGGTTTACCGCGACGGCGACCACTGGGTCATGTTCTATTTCGGCGTCGGAAGAGGGGGAGCGCATATTATGGCGGCATTCTCGCGCGACTTATTCCACTGGACCAAGCACCCTGAGCCGCTTTACAAGGCCGGCGGCCATCCCAACGGCCTTGACGCCCAATACGCGCACAAGATCAGCCTGGTCTATAACCCAGAGAACGCCATCTACTACATGTTTTACTGCGCTGTCGGAGCGAAAGGCCGCGGCATCGGGCTGATCACCAGCAAACGCTTGCCTGCCGACCCGAATAAACCCTTCGCGCCTTGCCTGTCGGCCTTGTCAAGCCTTTAGGCTTTGCTCCTCTCTCATTCAAGCGGCTCGAACTGCGCTGCTACCGCGTCGCGAAGGTCTTGCGCGAGTCGGGTGCGGTCTTGCCCAACCAGAGGGTCCGGGGCGAAGCGCCAAGCTGCTGTGAAAGACGGAAGAGCCAGAAGACGGTAGAGGTAGGGTAAGAACGGGCGCTCAGGCCCCCATGCCTCAAGCTCGGAATCCGGGATCTGCCCATCGGGCGTCCGGTAGTAGGGGTCAGGACCGTACAGGCAAACCTGCGAGGCCGGTGGACTGCCGGGCGGCGTCCGGTAAACAACACTCGCGTAGTATACGGGGCGCTGATCGCGGACGGCATGCTCGAGTAGGGCCGGCCGGAACCTGCGGACCGTCTTCCCCGGCGAAACAACGGCCTCTGGGAAGAGCATCACGCTCCGGCCGTTCTCGAGCGCATTGCGTATGGCGTCGTTGATTTGCGGTATTTCCCGGCGATTGCTGCGGTCGACATAGATGGTGTCCAAGGCGCTGATGAACCGCCCGGCAACAGGCATGGCCTTCATCTCAGCCATTCCGACAAAGAGACAATCAAGAATGCGAGTGATGGAGAAACCATCCATCCAACAGAGATGGTTGGCAACGAGGAAGAAGGGCGGCGGCGGCGGCGAGCCGTGCACTTCAACATGCATGCCCGTCAACCAGGCAATGCCCTGTGCCCACCGGCGCGCCAAGGCGCGGCGCTGCCCATGCACGCCCCGATGCAGAAGCAATTGGAAACCGCTCAGAGCTGCCAGAATAAGATAGAGCCCGACCGACCACGCCGCCATGGCCGAGAGGCGCAATGCGAAACGGACGACGCCCGCGGGACCCACGCGCCTCAAGACCGCTCCCGAGGTGGCCTGGCCCGACCGTCGCCCCTCAATCTTGTTGCATGTGTTCATGACAGGTCATGCTGTGGTTCATGTTCACGCGGGAAAGGGGCTCGACCGGCTGCATCGCCCATTCTGAAAGCGGAGAAAACAAAAGCCGCCGGAACGATCAGGTTCAGCAACCGGCCGGCGGCCCTCAAATGCACCCAAGTCTAACGCCTCGTCGAGGCTTCAGACAAGTCAGTCACTGCGTCTTACTCGACTTGATCCTTTTTGAGATGCAGACGCAACGTACCAATGGGATCCCGCAGGAACGCACAGATGCTTTCCTGTAAGCCAGGGTGATCACCCAAAAGAGACGCACCGGCAGGACCCGTTTTGGACAGCACTTTCACATGTTTCATTTCCTTACCCTTTCTCCCTCTTTCGCGACCAACTCACCTACGTGTTATCCAAACACAAACTGAAGTATATATCTTCCCCTATCCGCAGATCAACCACAGGTTGTATCTCCTTGAACTTGCTCTGATCAGGGGATAGAATGGCACAGTATCCTGTCCTTATAGTTCCCATCTTGTCCAAAAGGAGAAAAGCACTGTCATGGCGGAAGTCAGGGGACTTCGCGCGTTGCGCTTCGATCCGCAGGTGGTCGGGGGCCTCGACGCCGTCGTCACGCCTCCTTTCGACGTCATCACTCCGCACCAACGCCGCGAACTCAGGGCGCGCAGCCCTTTCAACATGGTCCACCTGATTCTCCCTGAGGAAGACGAGGGAATGTCCCGTTACGAGGCAGCGGCACGCGACATGGACGAGTGGATCCGCCAAGGGGTCCTCAAACAAGATGCGCAAGCCTCCTTCTACCTCCTTCAGCAAACCTTCCAAGGGCCCGACGGCCAATGCCACGTCCGCCACGGCTTTTATGGCGTCACCCAAATCCCCGAGGACAACCAACGGATTGTGCTGGATCATGAACGAACCTTCGAGGAGAAGATCCGGGATCGTCTCGCGCTCACGGAAGCAACCCGCGCCAACTTGGGCGCTGTTCTCACCATGTATTCCGACGCTCAGGGGGAGTTGGCCTCGTTTCTCGACCAGATGAATCAACGGCCCGAAGATATGCGGATCAAAACCATCGACGGCGTCCTGCAACAGATCTGGCAGGTCCCTGAGGATCTGGACGTGGTTGCCTTTTTCCGCCATGTCCCCTTGTATATCGCCGACGGGCACCACCGGTTCCGGACCGCCTGCGCGTATCGGAAACGCGTCCGGGCGAGGAATGGGAATGCGGCGGGACCGCACGATTTCGTGCTTATGGGCTACGTCGCCATGGAGGATCCCGGCCTCCGGATCTGGCCTGCGCACCGCTTGGCCGACAAACCACCCGGATTTGACGAGGCCGCCTTCGTAGAGCGCGCAGAACAGTGGTTCCATGTGGCGCCCGTGGGCGACGATCTGACGCAGCGCGTTGAAACTTCCGGTCAGACGACCATCGGCGTCGCCATAGCAGGCGGCGGACGCTATCTCTTCACTTTGCACGACCTGGACCGGGCGGCGTTTCTTGACACCAAGTGCAGCGGGTCGTGGCTCGACCTGGATGTGGCTGTCCTGCACAAGGGCATTCTCGAACGCATTCTCGGCTTCGACGAAGGCGCCGAATTCGTCTACGAGCACAACACAGCCGCAGCCCTCGATGCGCTAGCGAGCGGCCAGAAAGGGCTGGCCTTTTTCCTCCGCCCGGCCTCCCCGGCTCAAGTCCGCGCCTGCGCGGAGGCCGGAGACCCTATGCCCCACAAAGCGACCTACTTCTTCCCCAAGCTGCCGTCCGGCGCCGTCATCCACCGTCTCGAGGAAAACTAGGGCGAGCATCGAAGAGGCAAGTGACTCTGTACTTCGCACAGGGTGCTCATTCATGCACGAGACCGGGCAGGTCTTGATTCGTGCGTCCGTGCCGTGGTAAACTGCGGTCTATGGTTGTAAGCCTTTTGATTGCAACGGCTTGTCGTGATCTGCCCTACGTGTGGAACCTTGGAACTCGGGTCAAGGCCCGAGGTCTATTTCGTTAGGCCGGGGCGTTGGTACGGCGTTTGTTGCAAAGCCGGGCAAACAGCCCGGCGGAGGAATGGCAACGGTTTCAAGTCGCGAGGCGGTCGAACCAAAGAAAAGCAGCGTGGACATCCCCCAGCAACAATCCGCCAGAACATCTTGGATTCAGCAATCCTGGCTTAAATACCAGGAAGGGTTCTGGCTAACCGGCATCTTGTTGCTGGCCGTCGCGCTCCGGATCTACCGGATTGGCGCCACATCGTACTGGGCTGACGAGGTCCACAATCTGCTGAAATCTGACTACCTGGGCAGTGTTCTGCTCAAGGGCGAGCTCGTATCCAATCACCCTCCGCTTTTCACCATTCTCTTGACCATCTGGCGCACCATGGGCATGGACGGCGGCGAATGGCAGACCCGCCTGCTGCCCGCCTTGCTGAGCGTAGCAGCCACGGGGGCCGTCTATGGACTCGGACGGCGCCTGTTCAACCCCCGGGTTGGGCTCATGGCTGCGTTTCTGCTGGCTGTCTCGCCCTATCACGTCCTCCACGCCCAAGAGGTCAAGGAATATGCCATCCTCCCCCTGACAGGAACGGTGATGATCTGTTTTCTGCACCGCAGCGTCGAGGAGAACCGCAAAGATCTTTGGGCCGGCTATGCGATTATGGCCGGCCTTGCGTGCTACAGCGAGTCGTTCGCTGGCCCGCTGCTTGTGGGCCTGAATGTCTGGGCTGTCTATCGCATGTCTCAGTTGAGCAACCGGTGGAAGCCGTGGTTCGTGGCCAACTTGGCAGGCTTCCTGCTCTTTGCGCCGTACCTCCCGATAATGCTGAAGAAAGTGAATGAGCAGATCCTCTCGTCGGGCCACTGGTGGATTCCACGGCCCACTCCGTTGTCGCTCCTTGTCTATCTGAAGACGCTGGCTTTCGGGTACTCGGATCTAGCTCCGCACTATGGGATCGCCTTGGCGTTTTACCTTGTCTTCGCAGCGGCTGGAATCACAATAGCCTGGCGGAGAGCGCGCTCGGCGGCCGTCCTGCTGTGCTGCTGGTTCGTGCTTCCGGTGCTGCTCGTTTACGGCATTTCCCACGTCACGAAAAGCATCTTCCTTCTCCGTGCGTTAAATGCCTTTTCGATTGCCTTCTACTTGATGGCAGGCCTTGCCTGGGCGACAGTGCCGCGGCGATGGCTTCGGGCTGCTTTGACGGTTTGCTTTGCAGGAATCGCCATATTCCCGTTGAAGGAACACTACCAAAAAAGCTATGCGCTCCATGAGTTCCCCCACCGTGGCGGGATCCATGCCCCGTTGCCCTATCGCGAGGCTACTGCGTTTGTGAAACAACATTGGCAGGAGGGCGACGTACTTGTCCATAGCTCGATAAGCACGTGGCTCCCGTTCTATTGGTACGGCTTGAACCCCCGGTTGACCCACACGGTCGGCACAGACTCAGGATTGATCAAGGCCGTGCAGGATCTGAACCACCCAACAACGGACAGGGAGATATGGCAATCTATTTTCATCCACCACATTCAACCCGTGGTCGAGGGAGAACGGCGGATCTGGATGGTGTTTGCCGAGTACGAGCGGCAGTATTACAGTGAGAATCCGCTCATGGTCTGGCGATGGCTCAATGCCCACTATGCCGAGATTCTGCATAAGAACTTCGAAGGCCTTGAACTGTTCTGCTTTGCAGGCGACGCTTACCGCCCGCAGGTCCGCATTGTTCAACGAGACGAAGACGACGGCGTCTCCGCACTGCTTTCTTATCAAGGCGGGATTGAGGCCGCCTACCGGAAGGTGCTGCCCGACAGCGGCCTCGTACCAAAACCCATCACGGCGCGGCGCGGCAAGCTGACGCTCCGATTCACCGATACAGCGGACATCAATCTTCCTCTCGGAGAACAGCAAGGGACAGGCCGCAGGGTCTGTTTTGCGATCGAGAACAGGTCCGATGCCGAGGCTCGATGCCGCATCGAGGTCGTTTCGAGCGATTGCCTGGTCCCCTTGGCCTCGCTTTACGCAGCGGACCCTGACCTCGGCGTTTGGAACGTGACCCCTATGTGGAACAAACCGCAAGCGCCTGCATACTACGAGGCGCCCGCGGCGACGGCTCACTTGTTTCACCAGGCGTCTGCCGCGCTCGACGGGACCATGGACCTTGCGCCAGGCGCCTATGTCACGTCAACCTACTATTCAGGCAAGCCAGGAGCGCTCGCTCCGTCACGTGCGCCTGTGACCATCGAAGTGGCCGGCCAGAGGTTGACCGGTCCTGAAGAGTACAGCGAGACAGCAGAGGACGGGTGGCGTTGGGTTGAGACGGGCAGGGCGCTCATTGACCGAACACCTGTCCAGATCTGCATCACGGCAAAACCTGTGCCGGAAGGCACGGACACATGGTTCAGCCTCGGCTACATCGCGTTTCGCCGTGCAGACGAGAATCGCGGAACGCCTCAGCCCGCACGGTGGGTGGGCAATCTGACGGCCGCACCGCACCGCGAGACAAGCTGGTCAGCCCAAGTGGACCCGCATGCCGCGCGCGTCGACATCTGGGTCTATGAGTCCGGCGAGAACGGCCGGGTCTACCACCTTTTCAAAGACTATGCAGGGCGCGACGCGTCCAGTACACAGGGAAACGATGGGAACTAGAACCAGAGACCGTCCCATGGACGCTGCGAATTTCCGCTTC
>CAZBQH010000083.1:0-7003 GCA_964493915.1 uncultured Nitrospiraceae bacterium | reverse complement strand
CAAGCCTCCCGTATCAGCCCGGGCATCGGTGCACTGGGCAAAATAGGTATGGCCGACATCCCGCAAGCCAAGCACTTCCTGGATTTGCGGCTCCGTTTGCATGACGAAGTTCTTCGGCGACCCTCCGCCCCAGATGACCACGGCGCTTTTGCCCTCGCGGGTCGCGTCGTAGACAATAGCGGCCGTCTCGTTTACGTCAAGGTTCGGGTCTATCGAGCACATGCCTCCCTCGAGAGCCACCGCGGCCATGTTCATGCCGATCGAGCTGTCGCCCGGCGACGATGTGTACACGGGAACGCCTGCCTTGTACGCCGCGACCAACAGGCTTTTACCCTCGACCCCGAGGGCCTGTTCCCGAGCCGCGAGGTATTTCCCGGCGAGGTAGTGAAATTCCGCGGAACTCATGCGCCGCTGGAATTCGCTGGTCTGGATGATCTCCCGGTAGAAAGCGTCGGTGTCGAGCAACACCTCATAAGAGAACAAGACGTCGTAGATGCGGATAACCGCGTCCTTGCGCAACAAGCGGTCGTCGACGAATGGCGAGCCGGCGTGCAGCGGCATGCCGAGCGCGAAGTGCGTATCATGGTACAGATTGGCGCCCGTGCTCACAATCCAGTCGACCATGCCGCTCTCGATGAGCGGCACCAATGCGGAGCAACCCAAACCCGCCGGCGTCAACGCGCCACTCAAGGACATGCCGACTGTTACATCGGGCTCGAGCATCTTCTCCACAAACAGACGGCAGACCTCGCGAAGCCGCGCACCATTATAGGCAAGAAACGCGCCGTCCACGAGCTCGCGGACCGACGCCCCCGACGTGATTGGAGGCGGCGCAATGCGTTGCCCGGAAAACCATTCGTGCTGGTTCAATGGACCATCCTCCGCGTTAAGGAAGCAAGACGGCAGCGGCAAGCGTCGTGGTCCAGAGGCCGTTCTTATCACTCAGGCTGCTTTGCGTGACGTGACGGGTGCGCAGAATCGTACCGCTAATCTTCCAGATCTCGCGCTTCTCGTCCCAACTCTTATCCGCATCAAACTCAACGCCGATAACCGTCGCAAACATCTCAGCGGCCAAGTCCTCAGCGTACTCGCCGGCCTTCGTATCGGTGACGCCGAAGCCATGAAACTCTGAGAGGTAGCCGAATTGCTGGGGCGACCGTGGAATAGCTACGCCGATTGAGGCGGCGATGAGACGGCGCGGTTCATTGGTGGCCGCCTCGGCCATCACGACATGGGTGATTTGCCCTGGTTTAAGACGGTTGACGCCGGCCTTCTTGCTGAGAATCTTGCATTTGGGAGGGAGGATGCTTGACACCCGCACGAGATTCAGGTGAGCAATGCCGCACGCTCGAAGGGCCATCTCGAAACTGGCCAGTTTCTCTCTATGCTTGCCGACACCACGGGTGAAAAAAACTTGAGAGGGCACATACATTTTTCTCTAATCCCCAAGTGAACATTCGAAAGACGCCGCCCATTCAACCACGGACCGGGAAACGCGGCGACCGCTTCGCAGACGCTGCCATTGCCGGCCCTGATACAACACAACAACGACAGTTCAAACGAATAATCATAAGAGTTCGATGGTGTCAAAGCAAACGAATAGAACCCAGTTTGTTTTGGGGACGGCGCCTTTCTCCAATAGGGAGAAAAAGGCACTGCCTGCAAGCTAGAAGAAAGCTTCAAACACAGAGGTCCTCTCGAGAAGTGAGCCCCAAAAAACGAAATCCAGACCCAGCCCTTACACGCTTTTCAGGACACCTTTTTCTTTCAAGATTGCGATGACCTGGTCGGCATTCTCGACCGTGAAACCGATGCGCGTCCACTGCGTGTTAAGTTTCGCAAGAAACAGAACATCGCGCTTTGGTCTTTGCGCGTCCGACGGAAACCAGGTTCGGAAGTCGCCCGTCCCATGGATACGCCATTTTCCGGTCCAGATTGTGGGCTTTTCGACAGCTACTTCCTCAAACTCCGGCCAGGCCACATACTTGCTGCTATAACTAGGGAAGTAATACCGGTGAAAGGTTATCCCCCTCTCCGTTATCGTGACCAGCGTATCCGCATAGAGGACGCCGCCTTTGTCCAGGCTGCGAAGGGCGGCTCGCGCTTCCCGTTCCTGGGCTGTTGTGATGTTGAATACCAAAGCGACGGGCGTCACGGCGAGCAAGACCGCACCGAAAGCTATAAGCGACCACGATTCATTATGCAGACCCACAAGCAAGGCCCCTATTCCAATCAGATCGGCCGCTGCAATCCCCAGCCAGAAGATCCATGTGGTTCTCATAGGTCCCCCTCAGCCGCTCTGAGGACACGGCCCAATCTTCGGGATGTGCTTTCCGTGGCAGGCCGGCGCGTTGGCGCCGCGCATATCGCAGTCCGCACCGCCACTAGATAGGATAAAGACACGGCCGCGGTCATAAACACGCCCTTTCAATTGGTCTAGAAGTTCCGTACGAGCGCCTCGCTGATTTTGCCGCGCCGGTCGGCGCGGCTGTTCACGCTGCGTGTTGCGTAGACCTCCTCGATGCGGAACCCCGCGTACAACTTCTCGACGAAGTCCGTTTTCGAGTTGGACAGCAGCACCTTCACGCTCTTCCGGTCCAGCGCCGCGAAGACTGCGGCTAGCTTTCGCTGATCTTGCTCGCCAAACCCGTTCTTGTGGTAACCCGTGAAGGACGAGGTTTTCGAGATCGGATGGTAGGGCGGATCAAAGTAGACCAAATCCCCGGACTCGGCCACGTCGAGGACGCTCTCGAACGCCCGCACGTCCAGACGGGCCGCCTGCAAGGCTGTGGATGCCGCCCGGAGGTTCTCTGAGTCGCATATCATTGGATTGACGTAGCGGCCAATGGGAACGTTGAAAAGACCTTTGCTGTTCTCGCGGTACAGGCCATTATAGCAGGTGCGGTTGAGGTAGATGATGCGTGCGGCTTGGGCGGGTCTATCCAGCGGGGCTTGGGCGCGAACACTGTAATAGTGGTCCCTGCAGTGGCGGCCTGCATGCTTTTCGAGTAACGCAACGACCTCTTCAACATGGTCGCGTACGCCTATGTAAGCAGCTATCAAATGGGGATTACTGTCTGAAAGATAAGCCGATCCTTCGATCTTCCGGGTCCGCATCAACTCGAAGAACAGGGCGCCGCCCCCCACGAACGGCTCATGATAACGGCCAAAGGGCCGCGCTTGGTGGATCCGGCCTATCAGGTCGTTAAGCAATTGACCTTTGCCGCCGGCCCACTTGAGGAAGGGGCGGGGCGTGATGTCATGTGAACGCACGTTCTCTAAAACCCAAACGTCCCCCGCTATCCGCCTCGCTCTGCATCCTTGACGTAACGATCGATTTCCCGTTGTACGGCGCGCTCCCGAAGCGTAGTGCGTTTATCAAGAATGTGCTTGCCGCGGCATAAGCCGAGCTCAACCTTCACCTTGCTGTCCTTGAAATAGAGACGCAACGGAACGAGCGTCAAGCCTTTCTCAGCTATCTGCGCACCGAGCCGCAAGATCTCCTTCTTGTGCAGGAGGAGGCGGCGGCGACGTTCCGGATCGTGGTTGTAGATGTTGCCCTGCTCATAGGGGCTGATGTGCGCTCCAACGAGGAATACCTCCCCCTCCTCCACCTCGGCGTAACTGTCCTTCAGGGCGATCTTGCCTGCCCGCAGCGACTTGACCTCGGTGCCGCGCAGTTCGATGCCCGCCTCGACCCGCTGAAGCACATGATAGTCATGACGCGCACGCCGGTTGTCTACAATTCTCTTTTCACCCATAGCAGTCCAAGTATAGGGGTATTTGCCTTGCCGAGGCAACGGACGCGCTGGCTTTACTGGAGACGCGGTCCCCAGGAAGGCCCTTGGCAGTTCATACTGGACAAATGGGGCACTGGGCGTTCTTCGCTGGTCGCGACGTTGAGCATCCAAAGCTTCCAACCGGCGCCCCGCGAGGACGCAAAAACGACATGGCGGGAATTGGGCGCCCAACTGGGCGATTCGTTGCTCCCGGGCGAGTTGGTTAAGCGGCGCCAACTGCCGCTCTCGACGCCCAGCACGTAGATTTCGAAGCCTTCACCTTCTTTGTCAACGACGTACGCAATGGACTTCCCGTCAGGCGACCATGCTGGGTCGTAGGATTTGCCCCCCTGATAAGAGAGGCGTCTGACATTGCCGCCGCTCGTGTCCATTACAAAGATCTGCGGGTTACCCGCGCGTTCACTTACAAAAGCAATCTGTGATCCGTCCGGGCTGAATACGGGCGAGGAATCGACGGCGCGCTCATTGGTCAAGCGGCGTAGACCCGTCCCGTCGGCATTGATCAAGTAGACTTCGGGATTGCCGTCTTTGCTCAATATGATGGCCAGCGACCTGCCGTCAGGGGACCAGGCCGGGGCGGCGTTGAGCCCCACCTGACGCGACAAGGCTTGCGACGCCCCTGTCTTCAGGTCAAGTACGTAGAGAAAGGGATAGCGGTCTTTATACGAAAGATAGGCAATCTTCCGCCCGTCAGGAGAAAACGCGGGACTGATCGAGATCGAGCCGTGGTTGGTCGCCTTGTGCGCGTTCGCCCCATCGTAGTCCGCTATGTAGATCTCCTTGTTTCCCGTCTCCCCAGCGCTGAAGCAGATCTGGGACGTAGCGACGCCGGGCTCGCCGGTCAAGTACCGTACGATTTCATCCGCGTACTCGTGGGCTGCTGCCCGAGCCCACTTCTGATCGGATACAAGCCGCTTGCCTACAACCTGCTCCATGGTCAACACATCAAACAACCGGCACTCAGCGACCATATCATTTGCGACGTGCGTCACATAGGCGTAGACGAGGAATTCAATGCGCGTCTGGCGCCAATCCTCGAAGTTGATCTGACTGGCATCGCTTGTGAGCCCCGCGAAACCGCTCGGGAACCGGCGCGGATCCAAAACGCTGAATTGTCCCGTGAAATCAAGGTCTTGCACGACGATTTCGGCCAAGCCCTCTCCCATCCCTTCAAAGCCCGGCGCCGCCGCGAATCCAGGAACGGCTACCGGGATTTTCTTGCCGAGTGTCGCATCCGACTCGAGATAGACATGGCCGCCTTCCGCCGCGACGCAGACGCGATCGCCTTGGTCTGGCAACTGCACCGAGGCCCACCGCGCGTAGCACACGACGCAGAAAGCCGCCATTGTTGCCGCTAGACAAAGTCTCGCCACGCTCACAATAAACCCCTTTCTGTTGTCTATCTTACTGATCGCCAAGCGTAAACGCATAAATGACCTGTTGCTCCGGCTCGGGATAGGTGTCCGGCAGCGGAGGAAACGGCGCCGCCATGTGAATGGCCCGGACGCCGGACTCCGCCAAGACCGGATTCGTCCCCATCGAAATCACCTCTGGTTCCCTGATGAGTTGTCCGTCTCGGCTCACGAAAAAAGACACCACGGCCCTGTTTTCTTCGGCACCCAGGATGATGCCCGTTGGAACGCGCCATACGGCCTCGACCTTGCGTTGAACTAATCGCCCCCAGGAAGACAATGCACTTGGAAGCTGCTGATGCATGGTAACCGTGCTCGACCTTGGCGCATCAGGAGCAGGAGCCGGCGGCTCTGGTTTCGGCGGCTCAGAAGCAACCTCCTCTCTTGGCTTGGGCGGTTCGGGCTTGGGCTTAGGCGGTTCGGGTTCGGGCTTCTCCTTGGGTTCTGGAGGATCGGGTTTCCTCTCGACTTTGGGAGGTTCAGGTTTCTTCTCCTCTTTGGGTTTGAGCGCGATTTCTGACTGCTCCGCCGGCTCAGGTTCAGGCGGCTTGGGCAGCTCCGGCTGCTCCTCGGCCGGAGGCGGAGGGATCGGCTCAGGCGGCAACGCCGGCTCTGGCTGCGGTTGAGCGTCAGGAAGCGCCATGTCGGCAGGAGCCAGCGTTACCTCATAGGCAGTGGGCCGAACGGGCGCGATGCGCTGGCGCGCTGCAATGAACAGTGCCGCGAACACCACGACATGAAGAAAAACGGACACAAGCAGAGAGATATGAAAGAACGTCCGCTTCTCGAGTGAGGGCCAATTCTGAGTATAGTATTCGGTCATAGGGCTTAGAGCAGTCTTTAGGCCAATCTTACCGGGGCCCCCCAAGCAAGTCAACAAACACGGGCTTTCCGGATACAGCTATGTGATCATTTGGCAGAGGCGGAAGTTCCATCGTGCGGATCCCGGAAGCTCCCCGGCGGCGACTGCGGAAAGGAAAACGGCTTTCTCTTGAAAACGCCCTCCATCTGTGGTCTGATATCCCTGAATGTCGACCACTGGATTTATACTGCGGTCTTTTCTCATCAGCGCTATGGCTATGGCCGTGACAGCGATCTCGGGCGCTGCCTGGGCGCACGACGGAGCGCCCGAGACCATTACTATCTACTACTGGGGGAATGAGCAGGATATCCTGGCGTACCAGGTGATCCAGGATTTCGAGATGCTCCATGACGGCAGCGACGGTAAGCCAGCCATCAAGGTCATCATGGGGCAAAGCGCCTCAATCAACAAGACAGACGACCCCCAGCGCCTCCTTTGCGCGGTTGCCGGCGGGGACCCGCCAGACGTTGTGTTTTTCGATCGCTTCGCAGTTGGCGAATGGGCGGCGCGCGGTGCGTTCCGATCGCTCCAACCATTTCTCGAACGCGACCAGACCGAACGGCCTGACGACCCCATGACCCTGTACCGTGAGCAGTTCTACGAGCCCTGCTGGAATGAGGCCGTTTACGACGACCAACTCTACGCAGTTCCGACCACGACTGACAACCGCGCTATGTACTACAACATTGATTTGTTCGAAAAACACGCTCAGGAACTGATAGCTGCGGGCTGTACCGACCCGGCGGATCCCAGCAAGGCGGGTCCACCGCAAACCTGGGCCCAACTGAGACGGGCCACCGAGATCCTGACCGAATTTGACGAGGAAGGCACGCTGGTCCGGGCGGGTTTCATCCCGAATTACGGCAACTCCTGGCTCTATATCTACGGCTGGCTCAATGGCGGCCAGTTCATGAGCGACGACGGCCGCA
>CAZBQH010000082.1:0-6021 GCA_964493915.1 uncultured Nitrospiraceae bacterium | reverse complement strand
GGTCTCGAAGCGGAAGTTCTTTCCAGGCTACGTTCTGGTAAGACTTCCCGAACATCCGGAGCGGAACCCCGAACTGTGGCATATGATCAAGGGTGTGCCGGGGGTAAGCGGCTTCATCGGTTCGAGGACGGTGCCTGTGCCCCTCGAAGATTCGGAGGTTAATGCGATTCTCGAGGAGATTCGCGGCGAGCGCGAGCATCCGAAACCTAAAGTACAGTTCGAGGAAGGTGAACGGGTGAAGATTATTGAGGGGCCCTTCTCGAACTTCTTAGGCAATATTGCAGACGTCAACCTCGAGCGCGGCAAGCTCAAGGTCATGGTCGAGATATTCGAACGGCTTACCAGCGTGGAAGTCGAGTTTTGGCAGGTAGAGAAGATCTAACCGGAGCAACGATAGATGGCAAAGGGCGGAAGAGCCAAACGCGTTATGGCGCAGATCAAGCTCCAGTGTCCCGCAGGACAGGCCAATCCAGCGCCTCCTGTCGGGCCTGCTTTGGGGCAGCACGGCGTCAACATCATGGAATTCTGCAAACAGTTTAACGAGCGGACCAGAGAGCAGCAGGGCTTGATCATTCCCGCCGTCATCACTGTTTTTGAAGACCGCAGCTTTACGTTTATAACCAAGAGCCCCCCGGCCGCTGTACTGCTGAAACGGGCTGCAAAACTGGCCAAGGCTTCCGGCGAGCCGAACAAGAATAAGGCGGGGACTGTAACGAAAGCCCAGGTCCGCGAGATTGCAGAAATAAAGCAGCAAGATTTGAACGCTGCCGATATCGAGGCCGCCATGCGGATGGTGGCGGGTACGGCCCGAAGCATGGGCATTGTAGTCGAGTAATAGAGAACCCACAATGTTTTGTGGGAGGACCCTCGAACGGTCCGTCTGAACCACAGGAGATCCTGCCTTGAAACACAGCAAACGCACCATCGATTTGCGCACAAAGAGCCGCCGGAAAACCGTCTATGCCCTCCCGGAAGTAGCACGCTCCGTGAAGGAATCCGCCACCGCCAAGTTTGATGAGACTATCGAGCTGGCCTTCTATCTCGGCATTGACCCGCGTCACGCCGATCAAATGGTGCGTGGATCTGTTTCGCTTCCTCATGGCGCCGGGAAAGAAGTCGCTGTTATTGTTTTCTGCAAGCAGGGCGAGCAGGCAGAGGCTGCCAAGGAAGCAGGCGCCGTCGAGGTCGGCGCCGATGAGCTTGTAGCCAAAGTGCAGGGCGGATGGACCGGCTTTGATGCGGCTGTCGCCTCGCCCGATATGATGGGTCAGGTGGGCAAACTTGGTAAGATCCTGGGTCCTCGCGGCCTTATGCCGAGCCCGAAAGCGGGGACTGTCACACCGAACGTAGGGGCGGCGGTCAGGGAAATCAAGCAAGGCAAGATCGATTTTCGCGTCGATAAGAATGCCAATATTCACGTGCCTATTGGCAAAGCTTCGTTCAGCGCCGAGCAAATCGAAGAGAACGCCAGCTCGATCGTCGAGGCGGTGGTCAAGGGGCGGCCTGCCGCCTGCAAAGGGACCTACCTCAAATCCTGCGCCATGAGCAGCACCATGGGTCCTGGCTTCAAACTCGATACGGCCGCACTCATGAGCCAGTTCCGCACCAAGTAGATACTTTTGGCGGCATGGATTCTGCAGACTTGAGGAGATATGGATGAACGACACGAAGGAGATCCTCTTCACATCGGAATCGGTGACGGAGGGGCACCCCGACAAAGTCGCCGACGCTGTGTCAGACGCTGTCCTCGACGCCATGCTGGCGCAGGATCCCATGAGCCGCGTCGCATGTGAAACGCTCTTAACCACCGGCTTGTGCATTGTTGCCGGGGAGATTACCAGCGACGCCCAAGTCGACGTGTCCCTCGTTGCCCGCGAGACCATCGCAGACATCGGTTATATCGGCGGTCCCACGGGCTTTGACGGCAGAAGATGCGCGGTGCTCGTAACCCTCGATAAACAGTCGCCCGACATCTCGATGGGCGTGAGCGAAACCGCCAGCCACGAGCAAGGTGCAGGCGACCAAGGCATGATGTTCGGCTATGCCTGCGATGAAACCCCGGAACTCATGCCGTTGCCTATCAGCGTGGCCCACAAACTGGGCATGCAACTATCGAAGCTGCGCCGTGACCGGACGCTGCCCTGGCTTCTTCCGGACGGCAAGACCCAGGTTACCGTCCGGTATGTCGGCGGCGTTCCGGCGAGCATCGATACGATCGTCGTCTCGAATCAGCATCTGGAAGAGGTAGGCCAAGACGAAATCCGGCGCGAGATTATCGAAAAAGTCTGCAAACCTGTCATACCGGCCAAAATGCTTTCTCGCGAGATCAAGTACCACGTGAATCCGACGGGGCGTTTCGTGCTGGGCGGCCCGGTGGCCGATTCCGGGCTGACTGGGCGCAAGATCATTGTTGACACCTATGGCGGCATGGGCCGGCACGGCGGCGGCGCTTTCAGCGGTAAGGACCCCTCGAAAGTGGACCGCTCAGCCTCCTATATGGCTCGTTACATGGCCAAAAACGTCGTCGCCGCTGGTTTGGCGAAACGGTGCGAGGTCCAACTCGCCTACGCTATCGGCGTCGCACAGCCTGTCTCCATTAATGTAGGCGCCTTTGGGACGGGCAAGATCGACGAGGAAACGCTGAGCGCCCTTCTGCGGGATACCTTCGATTGCCGGCCTGCCAGCATCATTCGGGAACTGGATCTGCGCAAACCGATCTACAGAAGGACCGCGGCCTATGGCCACTTCGGCCGGGAGAACGAGGGATTCCGCTGGGAAGAGAGGGATAAGGCAGACACGCTGAGGAGAAAGGCCGGCCTCTGAGCCAGGGCTTCAAGGAGGGAGTAGAGACAAATCATGAAGGTACAAGATTTCGCTTATAACGTTTGCATGAGAACGATTGTCCTCCTCGAAGAAACGCAACACTACAAAATTCCCGAAGAATTGCGCAAAAAAGTGTCCGAGCAGATTCAGAATGAATTGGACAGTCTAATCAAGAGCGCGAAGTAGGTCCCCTTTTCCTGGATCCCCTGCGAAATCCGGTTCGTCGCCCACCGGACTTGATTGCCAGGAAAACGCAGCATGAAAGACGTAACAGCCCCTCGTGCAAGTTTCTTTGCCGCGTTGCTGAAAAGAAGAACTCCTTAACCGCGAGGATATGGAAGACCATTCCCTTTGTCTTCCTTCCAGCGCGCAGGCGATTTGCTCGGTGCGGTCTTCATTGTCCGGTCCGGGTCATGGACAGCTTCTGGACTCAAGTCCGGCATTCTGCTTTTCTGGTATCATTGATCAAGGTCGATATGCAACGCTGCGACGCCTGTCTGTCGACTTGAGATACCGAGCCTGCCAGGGCCTTTCCATACATTATCGTGGAGCACCACCTCGAAATGGCGGCCAACAAAGACTTTGATCACGGCGCGATTATTATCAAAGGCGCCCGCGAACACAACCTCGACAATTTGAGCGTCAGCATTCCTCGGGACAAGCTGGTCGTCATCACCGGCCTGAGCGGCTCGGGCAAGTCGAGCCTGGCCTTCGACACCATCTATGCCGAAGGGCAGCGCCGTTACGTTGAGAGTCTTTCTGCCTATGCACGCCAATTCCTCGAGCAAATGGACAAGCCCGACGTGGATTACATCGAAGGGCTCAGCCCGGCTATCTCGATAGAGCAAAAAACCACCCACCGGAACCCGCGCTCCACGGTCGGGACGGTAACAGAAATCTACGATTACCTCCGCCTTCTGTTCGCACGCATTGGCGTGCCTCATTGCCCTAAGTGCGGCAAACCTATCGCATCGCAGACGCCCCAGTCCATCGTTGACAACGTCTTGAACCTGCCCGAAGGAACCCGGGTGCAGCTTCTGGCGCCTGTCATCCGCCAGCGGAAAGGCACGTATCAGAAAGTCTTCGACGATATCAAGCGACAGGGTTACGTACGAGTCCGCGTGGACGGGGAATTCCGCCATCTCGAGGAGGATATTGCCCTCGAACGTTACGTGAAGCACGATATCGACGTCGTGGTCGATCGGCTCGTCGTCAAAGAAGGCATTCAGCGAAGACTTACAGATTCGGTCGAGACCTGCCTGAAACTCGCCCAGGGCGTCATCCGGATCTGGTATCAGCGGCCTGACGAAGTCCCAAACGAGATGGTGCAGAGCGAGCACTTCGCCTGCGTCGACTGCGGCATCAGTTTCGATGAGCTGAGCCCCCGGATGTTCTCCTTCAACAATCCGCACGGCGCCTGCCCGGAATGTACGGGGCTCGGCACCACCATTGAGGTGGACCCGGATCTCGTCGTTCCCAACAAGAACCTTTCAATTGATCAAGGCGCTGTCAAGCCCTGGAGCATGCGGCATCTGCTCGATTCCATGTATCGCAGGGCCTTGCGCGCCGTCTGTCAGCAGTATAACCAGAGTCCCTATGCCCCATGGCAGGACCTTCCTGAGTGGTTCAAGGAAATCGTGCTGTACGGGTCGAACGGCAAACTGGTCGACTTCTCGCGCGAGACCCGTCGCGGCGATATGCTGCGTCCTTTCGAGGGCGTGATTCCGAACTTGGCCCGCCGGTTCCATGAGACGGACAGTCAGGCGGCCCGCGAGATGATCAGCCAGTTTATGGCGACCCGCCCCTGTCCGGTTTGCCACGGGGCCAGGCTCCGGCCCGAGGCGCGCGCGGTCCTTGTCAGTGGCCGCTCGATTATGGACGTAACCGCGATGTCTATCCACGAGTGCCTGCGTTTTTTCGAGTCGCTCGAATTGTCCCCTGCCAAGCGACGTATTGCGGAACGGATTCTCAAGGAAATCCGCGAACGTCTCGGCTTCCTGGTCAACGTAGGGCTCGAGTACCTGACGCTTGATCGGGAAGCCGGGACCTTAAGCGGAGGCGAATCGCAGCGGATCCGGCTGGCCACGCAGATCGGATCGGGCCTGGTCGGCGTACTCTACATTCTCGACGAACCCAGCATCGGCTTGCACCAGCGCGACAATAGAAAACTCATCCACACGCTCGAGCATCTCAGAGACATCGGAAACACAGTCATCGTTGTTGAACATGATGAAGAAACAATCAGGACAGCCGACTATGTGATCGACTTGGGCCCGGGCGCCGGCGTTCACGGCGGCCGGATTGTGGCCCGAGGAACCCCCGCACAGATCGTGCGCAACAAGGATTCGCTGACGGGCCAGTTTCTGTCAGGCATGTTCCAGATTCGGTGTCCTGAACAGCGGCGGCGCCCCAAAAGAGAATCCATCGTTGTCCGGAACGCGACCCATAACAATCTTCGGGGCATCGACGTGACCTTCCCGCTGGGAGTCTTCACCTGCATTACAGGGGTGTCCGGCTCGGGCAAGTCCAGTCTCGTCAATGAGACGCTCTACCCCGCAGCCGTTCGAGCCATCTATAACTCGACGCGCTCGCGCCCCGGCAGACACGACGCCATCGAGGGACTCGAGCATGTCGACAAGGTGATCGACATCGATCAGTCGCCCATCGGCAGAACCCCGCGCTCGAATCCCGCGACTTATACGGGGCTGTTCACCCCTATCCGCGAGCTGTTCAGCAAGGTGCCCGAGGCGCGTGCGCGCGGCTACAAGCCAGGCCGGTTCAGTTTCAACGTCAAGGGCGGCCGCTGCGAGACCTGTCAGGGCGACGGCGTCATCAAAATCGAGATGCACTTCCTCCCCGACGTCTACGTTCCGTGCGAGGAATGCAAAGGGCAACGGTATAACCGCGACACGCTCGAAATCCGTTACCGTGGCAAGAACATATACGAAGTGCTCGATATGACCGTAGACGAAGCCTGCGAGTTCTTCCGCAACATTCCAGCGGTCAATAGCAAACTCGAGACACTGAACGACGTGGGATTGGGCTACATCAAACTCGGTCAAGCTGCAACTACTCTGTCCGGAGGGGAGGCGCAACGCGTCAAACTGGCCACGGAACTGTCGAAACGGCAGACAGGGCGGACGCTCTACATCCTCGATGAGCCCACCACCGGTCTCCATGCTGTCGACGTAGACAAGT
>CAZBQH010000081.1:0-4169 GCA_964493915.1 uncultured Nitrospiraceae bacterium | reverse complement strand
ACGCTGATCCCGCAACGGGCCGGCAATGTCATGTACGCCCTCGCGCTTCTTGTGCCCCCTGCGTATGCGTCGATCGGGCTGATCGCAAGCGTAGGTTATGCGGTGCGCCCCGTGGTTGAATCCAAACGGGCCGTCGCCGGCATCGAACTGGCGTTGCTGGCAACAGCAGGGCTCCTTGGCGCAGGGGTCTTCTTCATCCTGAAACGGCGGCTTGCCGAGGAAGACAAGTCTCATACTGTCAGCCGGCTTACCAGCGAAGAGACAACGCAGATGTCCAGAGCCAACGGCTTGTATGAGGCAGGGCTCTACGATTTGGTGGTGGTCGAGTCATTTCTCGCTATCGAGACGGCCTTGCGCAAGCTCCTGCTGGCCAAGGACATACCCGCACACAAACCCGCCATGAAGGACCTCCTCGTTATTGTGGAAAACCGGGGACTTCTAAGCACGGAAGAGCTCGACCATATCCGAGACTTGCGGGTGCTGCGCAACGAAATCCTCCACGAGGCTAAAAACACGAACAGGAGCACTGCAGAACGGGTCATCGAGACGTCCCGCCGGACCATTACGCGAATCGACAAGATGATCGCTGATGGGGTGGAGACAAATGACGAACAAGAGAAAAAGGCCGCAACCGCCTGAGCGCTTCTAGAGGGCTACAACCTTCTGGAGCTCTTTAACCTCGTCAGGCGAGAGGTGGCGCCACGCGCCCGGTTGAAGGTCGTCAAGGCGGATCATTCCGAAGCCTATGCGGCGCATTTCGCGCACTGGGCAGCCCAGAAGGGCGCACGCATAACGTAGTTTGTCGCGGCGGCTTTCCGGCAAGGCAATACGCAACAAAGTCGTGCGGACCCCCCGGTGCAGAATGAGCACCCGTGCCCAAACGCTGCTCCCATCGGCCAGGACGACGCCGGAACGAAATGCTTCCGTGGCATTGTCGGGCATAAGACCGTCGACCCATACCGCATAGAGACTATCCACCTCATAAACGGGCTGAACAAGACGGTGGGCGAGTTCCCCGTCATTGGTAAGGATGACCAGTCCTTCGATGTCCCGCGCCAGACGTCCCACAGGGAAAACGCGTTGATCGAGATCCGGCAGGAAATCGGTCACAGTCTGCCGCTCTTCCCCGTCATTGGTGCTCGTGACGACGCCCCGGGGCTTGTTAAACGCAAGGTAGATCCTCTTTTCAGCCCGGACAATCTTGCCATCGCAAGTGATCACGTCCCACTCGGGATCGACGCTGTCGCCGGGTTGGGCGACCACGCTGTTAATCGAGACGCGGCCTTCCCGAATAAGGGCGTCGGACTTGCGCCGTGAGGCAATGCCGCATCGGGCAAGGTACTTCTGAAGTTTCATCGCCTTTCCGAGGGCTTCTCTTTTCCCTAATCTCTGAGTAGATGCCTGACCCAAACTCTAGCAGATCCCGACCTTGCGGGAAAGCCCCCGCTGAACCTCGAAGGCTGTCATACCGGGCCAACCTTGCCAAAGGTCGCGCCCTTCCGTATTCTTGTGCCGTTTATGCGCTTGGCGCTGTAGTTCGTGCGAAGGAGACGCCTCATGACTGTCGCTTTGCTAACCGCCTTGCTTTTCCTGCTTTTTGCGGGAAGACGCGCCTGTGCAGCAGGCCATGACTGGGAGAACCCGAAGGTCCTGGGCCGCAATAAGGAGCGTCCCCATGCCAGCCTTATACCCTATGACAACGAGCGAACGGCGCTCGACGGCAACCGTGCGGCGTCGCCATGGTTTCTGTCCCTGAACGGCGATTGGAGCTTCAACTACGCCCCGTATCCTGATGCTGCGCCGCCTGACTTTTACAGGCCCGAGGTTGGGGTCAATACGTGGGAGAAGATCCCGACGCCAAGCAACTGGGAGATGCACGGTTACGGCGAGATATTTTATGTGAACGTGCGCAACCTGTGCGAACCTGCCGAAATCCCAAATACGCCCGAACGGAACAACCCGACGGGGAGCTACCGCACGGCGTTTGCACTGCCGGCGCAGTGGACAGGCCGGCAGGTCTTCATCCATTTCGCAGGCGTCCAGTCGGCGTTTTACCTCTGGGTGAACGGGAGGGAAGCAGGCTACAGCCAGGGAAGCATGACACCCGCCGAGTTCAATATCACCCCTTATCTCCAGCCCGGCGAGAACATCATAGCGACGCGGGTCTTCAAATACTCTGACGGCACATATCTTGAGGATCAGGATATGTGGCGCTTCGGCGGGATTTTCCGGGAAGTGTTTCTCTATTCCACCCCGTTGGTTCATATCCGCGATTTCCGCGTGAGTGTGGACTTTGACGCCGCATACGCGGACGCTGCGTTGCGTATTCACGCCTCGATAGCTGCATACCAGGGGGGTGCCATGGCGGGCTGCCGCATCGAGGCACAGCTCTTTAATGGCAACGGCCAACCTGTGTTGTCTGAACCGCTCGCGGCCGTCTTGGATGCGGCTGAGATCACACTCGATACGCCGATCTCGAATCCACGCAAGTGGTCCGCCGAGGATCCTTACCTGTATGCCCTGGTGCTGACCCTGAAAGACACGGGGGGAAGGGTCCTCGAAGCCGAGAGCTGCCGCGTGGGTTTTCGCAAGGTTGAACTTAGAGACGCTCAGTTGCACGTGAACGGCGTACCTGTTCTGCTGAAGGGCGTAAACCGTCATGACCACCATCCGGATCGCGCCAAGGCCGTGACCGTCGACGACATGCGCGGAGACGTGCAGCTTATGAAACGGCACAACATCAATGCAGTCCGCACTTCGCACTACCCGAACGACCCGCGTTTCCTGGACCTCTGCGATGAATACGGTATCTATGTCTTCGATGAAGCAAACATCGAGTCGCACTCGTTCTGGGGGCGATTCGCTAACGATCCCGAGTGGGAAGAGGCCTTCGTGGACCGCGTGCGCCGCATGGTCGAGCGGGACAAGAATCACGCATGCGTGATTGCGTGGTCTCTCGGCAACGAGTCGGGCTACGGGCCCAACCACGACGCGTGCTCCGCATGGATACGCCGGAATGACCCTACCCGTCTCGTGCACTACCACCCTGCAGAGGACAGCCCTTGCGTGGATATCATCGCGCCCATGTATCCGTCGGTGCAACGGATCGTCGACATGGCGCAAGAAGACGATCACCGACCCATCATTATGTGCGAATACGCCCACTCGATGGGAAACAGTACCGGCAATCTGAAGGAGTACTGGGAAGCCATCGAAACCCATAAGCGCCTTCAGGGGGGCTTCATCTGGGACTGGGCCGACCAAAGCTTCCGTCGGAGCATCCTTCACTTTGTGCCCGACCGAGCTCATCCGGGGCGCCGTGTGCCGGTGGTAGGCCGGATCATCCCAGGAAGACAAGGTAACGCCCTTGCTGATGGATATGCGGCCATCCCGCCTTCCGAAGACCTGGACATCACGGGGGACGCACTCACTGTCGAGCTGTGGGTATGGCCTGAACGCACGGAAGGCCAGTCCCCGCTAGTAGCCAAAGGCACAGGCGCCTTTGGCCTCGTCCAGAAGACGAACGAGACGCTCGCCTTCTATATCCACGACGGCGAACCCGTCGAGCTCGAGGCCCCTCTGCCCGGGGACTGGTTTGACGGTTGGCGTCACGTAGCAGCGGTCTACGGGCAAGGGACCCTTCGCCTTTACGCCGATGGCAAGCTGCTGGGCACGCTCGAGCACCATGGCGCCATGGATTTGCACCCTTATCCGGTGTTTGTGGGCCGGAACCCCGAGGCCCGTGCGGTCCAGAAAGCGCCGAAAAACCCCGAGCCGCGCGAGTCTTTTCGGGGCGCTGTCGATGCTGTACGCATCTACGCGCGAGCGTTGTCAGAAGAGGAGATTGCTATGCCGGCGGACAAACGATCCTGCAACGGCCTCGTGCTGGATCTGGACTTCGACGGCCTTGTCGCAGAAGACTGCGAATGGTTCGCGTATGGCGGAGACCTGGGCGAGAAAATGACCGACGGCATCTTCTGCTGCAACGGCTTGGTTTCAGCGGATCGCGTGCCCCATCCCGGTCTCCTCGAGTACAAAAAGGTCCTGCAGCCGGTGGGCGTACGCCTTGTCGATCAGGCAGAGGGTCTGGTCGAAATCACCAACAAGCACTTCCACCGATCGCTGGACTACCTGGATGTGCATTGGGCGCTCACGGCCGACGGCAAGAC
>CAZBQH010000080.1:0-3286 GCA_964493915.1 uncultured Nitrospiraceae bacterium | reverse complement strand
ATCCGGAAGGGGTACGCCGGGCCCGGCACCTCGACGATATTGGGATTGTAAAGGTTGTGGAAATTGGATAATACAGTTGTGGCGGGCAATTCCCACTCACTGGTCAGATCGCGGAGCCGCACGTTGTCAGGGGCCTTGTCGCTCTCGGCGAAGGCAACGGTATACCCTTGGCCAAGAGAACAGATGAGGGCGAATAACATGGTAGTGTATACAGGATTCGGCAGAAGCATATACAAGCACTCTTTGGTTAGACAATTGCTGGACAACAACACCCGGCGGCTGAAATTCTACAGGATGACCGCCTCGCTCACAAGGTGCATGTGCGCGCAGGGATGACCGATCCATGATTTGCACCAAAGGCGAAGGTTTCTGTTGACGGGAGCCATGTCCACCGTTTCCTTGAATGTATGGGCGGTCATGTCCGAGGCGACGATGTGGGCCCAACACAGGTTGAGGTAAGCATCTGGGAAGTTTTTGACAATCTGGTTCGCCGAACGTTAGAAGAGGTGCATCGATGCAACGGAAAATCATTGCAGCCGCGCTTTTGCTGACCAGCATGGCCCATCCTTCAAGAGCCGAGGAGGATAGCGTGTTAGCGAACAAACGCAATACTGTTACCGTAGCCGCAGTCCAGTTGACGGGATACGACAAGAAGTTCCTGCCCAAGCCCGATTACAACCCGGCAGAAGCCATCGTGGCCTATGCCGAGCGAGCCGCCCGAGACGGTGCGGAGCTGGTGGTATTCCCCGAGTATCATCTGGGGCAAATCCATGTGCCGGGGCCTGAGACGGAACAGATCGGCGCGGCCGCAGCGAAGCACCGCCTCTATGTAATCGTCGGGTGTTGGCAACTGTTTCCGGACGGGTCCTTCGCGAACGCCGCGCTCCTTTTCGGCCGCGATGGGCGTATCATGGGCAAATACTATAAAACGCACGCCGCGGTGGATTCCTACGACGACAGTGCGCCCCCCTACTCGAAGCCCCCTGGCGGCCACGATGAGGAGTGGTTTGTGAAAAACGATCCGGAGTGGCTCATGAAGCCGGGAGACGAGTTGCCCGTTTTCGATTTGGACTTTGCGCGCATCGGCATCATGACCTGCTATGACGGCTACTTTCCCGAAACGGCGCGCGTTCTTTCGCTTAAGGGGGCGGAGATTATCATCTGGATAAACGGCCGCTATGGGTCGGTGCAGGATTTCGTCGTCAAGACGGTGATGATGCAGGAGTCGGTGTCGATGATATGCACAAACCAGGCCTACGGCTGCGGCACGATGATCGCCCAGTGGCCTGAGACCATTCTCGCGCTCTGCCCCGAACCTAAGGAGGACTATATCACCGCCACCCTCGATCTTGCGGCTGTCCGCAAGGCGCGCAAGAACAGCCGGGACTTCCAGCAACGGCGGCCCGACCTCTACGGTCCGCTGACCCGCTCGCACGACATCTGGTGCCTATATGCAGGGGACGCCTCCGCGCGCTAAGCTGCCGAATCGCCGCCGATATCATGCTAACGGCAGGCCGGACAGCTTTGGAGAGAACCAGAGAACACCCGTCGGGCCGTCTCCCAGCATCTTCTCGCGTAAGGCGGCATTGCTTTCTCGAATGGGCGTAGCCAAACCTCAGAGGACATGCGCTTTCTTACGGTAACTGGTCGGGCTCGTACCCATTACCCTCTTAAACTGCCTTGCAAAATAGTTGCTGTCGCTGAACCCGACACGAAAGGCGGTCTCTGTAACGGCCATGTCGCTGTTGCGCAAAAGCTTACAGGAGCGGGCGATCCGCAGGCGGATCAGGTATTCAATGGGCGAATAGCCTGTGGCGTCCCTGAACGTGCGCAGGAGGACGCTCGAGGACATGCCGACGATTTCCTGAAGGTGGTCGAGCGTGATGGGCTCCTCGTAATGGCGTTCGAGAAAGCTGATGACCTCGCCAATCCGGATCAGGCTTCGGCTGGCCGGATGGGAGCTGCCCGCATAACAGCGGCATAGGTAGCCGACCACAAGCATGAACGTGGCGGTGACCATGTACTCGTAACCCGGTTCGTGGTTTTCGAGTTCCGACTCGAGGTCGTCGACAAACGTGAGAAGCCGGTCGAGTTGGTCGGGGCTGAGACGCAGCCGGCTCTCGAACTGGTGTTTGTGGCGGAATTTGGGTTCCAGGCTGAACAAAACGTGATAGCCCGGCAGCTTCTTGACGTGGTCGGTCTCGCCCAGAAAGTGCCGCGGATCAAACATGATGTTCACGAGATGCAGGTCGTGGACATCCTTGTAACCGTGGCGCAACTTGCCGTTGATGACGAACACGTCGCCCGGCGTCACGCGATACTCGGCTTCCTCGAGGTAATGAATGCCTTCTCCGCGATATACCGCGACGAGCTCCGTGAACCGCTGATGGGAATGCAGAACATGCGGCGTCTGTGGATAGGCCCGCCGTATCCCGAAGGGAAAGTCGCTGTTCTGGAAAACCTCCGCTCTCGTCCATTGCTTCTTACGGCCCCCGTCTTCGAGCAATGTATCTTCCAGTATGGTCGACATGGCTCCTCCTCGACGTTGTCGCCCCGGCCAAGTCCTGCGCACCGGACACGGAGGATATTGTGCTAGAAACCGCCGCAGCCGTCAAGCTGGAGAAGAGGAGAAAGCCGTTTATTGCATGTCCGCAAGCAAGCATCCACCTTCTTATTTGCGCCCGAGATCAGAGCGGCCAGGACTTGTGGCGGCATGTGATCCTTCTGTCCGTCCTCTAATCACCGTAAGGGGGTCTCGTGCCTGGCCTCTTAACGCGGCGGCGGGGCCTTGACAGAATACATAGGCCGGTGTAGTGTGGATGCAAACGCCCGATACGATCGCGGCGGACGGCGCCGCGAAGGCTGTGGCGGGGGGCTAAGACCTATGACGATATCGGCTGCACGCCGAACACGGGACAACCCGATCGCCCGTGTCGCATACCACGCAGCGGGCACTTCTCTTGCATCCCCCGCAGCCCGCCCCAGCGATTGCTACGACGTGGGCAACATCTCGACGATGACGCAGGACGACGGCACGGTGTGGGATTATGATTACGACGGCCGCTATCGGCTCACATCCGCCGCGCGGGACAATGCGGCCCAGAGTCCGACGATCAGCGCCGCGTATACGTATGCGTACGACGACGGGGACAATCTGCTCAGCAAGACCGAGCCGTTCCTCGAGGACTTCGAGGACGAGAACATGACCGGATGGACGCAGAGCGGGTATACGGCCTCGAACCGGTATGCGCAACGGACCGCGGTGGATAGCGGCTGGCCTCGGTTC
>CAZBQH010000079.1:0-1504 GCA_964493915.1 uncultured Nitrospiraceae bacterium | reverse complement strand
ACGGCAAGCACCCCGACCAGAAAAACACTCGCCATAAAGCAACGGGCCATGAAAACGGCTGTGTCAGCGTCGCGCAGCACATAGGCCACCGCATAGAGGAATACGGCGTACTGGACGTACAGCGCGAGCATGCGCAAGGTCTCGCCGTGGTCAGCGCTGAACACCAACGACACGCCGCATGCCGCCGCCAGAAGCGCGCCGGGGCCTTCGATACCCAGCCGGGGTACGGCCCACCGCCGACGTGCCGCCATCTCGAGAACGACGCACACGATAAGCGCCGCGCCGGCAATCTTGACGACCGTAACGCCGAGAACCGGCAGCCGCTGGTACATTTCCCACGGCCACGCCAAAACAAGCAAGACAAGCAAGAAACGCTGGGTCTGGCGCAAGGCGTTCATGGGACGTCTTCCGCGTCGGCCGACACGAGCAGCTCGACGACATCGATCAGACCCGCTGGCTGCAAGTATTCAACCCTCAGGGAGGCGGCGCGGACCGGTTGGTCAAGCGGGATGCGGGCGCCATAGGTATATTGGGATATCACCTGATCGCCTTGGTCCGTTTCGACGCGAACGCGGCGAAGCACATCAAATACGGGCGGTTTTTCGTGGTCGAGCTTGTCGTCCTGAAACCGGTCATAGTCGTTGATGGCCGTGTCGCGGCCCATCCGGACAAGGGCCATGCCTACCGGGTTGGCGGCAGCATCGAGGAACGTGACCCGGCACATAGGTTCGTCTTGGGGAAAGCGGGGGTCGTAGGCAATGTAGGACACCACGCCAAGACGTGCTACGGGGCCTGCGACGCGATCAGGGAGCGGAATATCGATCCGGGCGCCTGGCCCCAGCCGAAACGCCGTATTCAGACGTACCCAGCCCGGCCCGTAGAATTCCGACAGCCGTTCCTCGGCGCCCGAGGAACCCAAGAAGATAGGCATAATGTGGATCGGTCCGGTATAAAGGGGTGTACGCAGGTCCGGAGCCGTGACGAGGTTGGCCTCGAGCACCGCGTCGCCGCTGTAACGCTTCCGATGGAGAACCATCGCAGCGGTCTCCTTGGCGACGACCCCGAGTTCCGGCAACGGCGATGGCAGACCGAGCATTTTCCTAAAGGCAGGGTGCGGGCCGACGATGCGCAGTTCCAGCTTGGCGCTGGCAGGCACTGGCCCGGTCCTCCGCATAAACAGGTCGAAGGAAATGCGGCTGCCCTCGCGGATCCGCCACGGGGCGTCCCCAAGACGCTCGCCGTCCTCTGAGAGCGTCAGCCCCAAAAGCTCGAGGGGCGCCAGACCCCGCTCGGCCTCGAGAATCGGCGCACCGGGCCACACAATCCGGCCGGGTCTGAATCCCTGATTGGCAAGAGCGACAGGCCATATCACCTCTCCCCCGTCGGCCGCTGCAGACGCCGTCAGTGCAGCCACAAGGCCGAGATCAAAATACAGCCAGAACAGACGTACTTTGTTGAGGTGTCTCATCCCTACTCGTTTATCCAGACGATGCTCTGCCTTACT
>CAZBQH010000078.1:0-4271 GCA_964493915.1 uncultured Nitrospiraceae bacterium | reverse complement strand
CCTCGTAGGGCTGAACAATCGCGACCCGCGGCTCATGGATATCTACAACATCAACCTCGAAAGCGGGGAACGGACGCTCATACAAGAGAACCCTGGTTTTGCCGGTTTTGTGACTGATGACGATTACCAGATTCGCTTCGCCCAACGCATGATCGACAACGGCGGCGAGGAATACCTGACACCCGCGGATGAAGGCTGGCAGACTTACATGGTTATCGGGCCCCAGGACAGCTTGACCACCCACATCCTGGATTTCGACAAGACCGGCAAAGTGGCCTACATGCTCGACAGCCGAGGCCGCGATACAGCCGCTTTCACCAGCCTTGACCTCGAGACCGAGAAAGTCACGGTCATCGCTCAAAACAGCAAGGCCGATATCAGCGACGCCATGGTCCATCCTACGGAGAAGACCATCGAGGCAGCAGCTTATACCTATGAACGCAAGCACTGGACCATCCTCGATCCCGCCATCCAATCGGATATGGATATTCTGCGGAATGTCGCGGACGGCGACATCGAGGTCGTCAGCCGTAGCCTTGACGACAAGGTCTGGATCGTGGCGTACCTCGTCGATAATGGACCCGTCACGTATTACCGCTATGACCGGTCCGAGCAGAAGGCCACGTTTCTGTTCACCAATCTTGAAGCGCTCGAGGGACTCCCCCTGACGCCCATGCGCCCTGTGATCATTCCGGCGCGAGACGGTCTCGAGCTTGTGAGCTACATCTCCATGCCGGTGGGCGCAGACGAAAATGGAGACGGCTGGCCCGATGAGCCGCTGCCCATGATGATGATGGTTCATGGCGGCCCGTGGTCCCGGTCAAGCTGGGGCTATGACCCTACCCATCAGTGGCTGGCCAACCGAGGCTATGCCGTTCTCAGCGTGAATTTCCGCGGCTCAACCGGCTTCGGCAAGAAGTTCCTTAACGCAGGCAACATGGAGTGGGGCGCCGCAATGCATGAGGACGTCATCGACGGCGCCCGTTGGGCCATCGAAAAGGGGATCGCCGACCCAAAACGCATCGGGATCATGGGCGCCAGCTATGGCGGTTACGAGACCCTTATAGCCCTCGCCATCACGCCGGAGTTCTTTGCGTGCGGCGTCGACATCTGTGGCCCGTCCAATCTCATCACCCTCCTCGAATCCATTCCGCCCTACTGGGAGCCTATGATCCAGGTCTTCCTGACCCGGGTCGGCAACAACCGCACCCAGGAAGGACGCGAACTCCTCGAACGCCGCTCGCCGCTGACCTACGTGGAGCGCATCCAGAGACCCCTGCTGATCGGCCAGGGCGCGAACGATCCGCGCGTCAAACAGTCCGAGGCGGCCCAGATCGTTGACGCCATGAAGGCAAAAGGCATCCCCGTAACGTATGTGCTTTATCCCGACGAGGGCCACGGCTTCGCCCGGCCCGAAAACAGGCTGTCGTTTTTCGCCGTTGAGGAAGCCTTTTTGGCGCCTGTACTCGGCGGCCGTTTCGAGCCCATCGGCGATGATTTCGAGGGATCGAGCATTAGCGTGCCGGAGGGCGCCGGATTCGTACCAGAGCTCGAGCCCGCACTGGAAGCGTACAAAGCGGCCCAGAAGGAATAGAGCCTCTTGGAAGATGGCGGGATTCCGGGGAATAGGGGCTGCCACATGAGCACTCAATTCGTTGTTAGAACGACCTGTTTTGCTAGGTTTTCCTGCTACCTCTTGACTTATCCGGCTTGGAGCGGGTACGCTTTTGCCGGATCCTGGTAGCGTCCTGGCTTGACGTGGGGAAACAAAGGCACCGGGTGTAAGGCTTGCCCGGCGTTGCAAGAGGAGTGGAACATGAAACGGAGCGTTATGCTGAGTGGTGTATTGTGCCTTGTGGCTATGGGGGCAGCTCTCCTGACGGTCGGCGTAGGAGAGACGCAGGCCGCAGACGACGTGATTGCGATCAAAATATCCCCAAACTGCCTGGTGTTGGATAATCCCGGCGTGTGGGTGACGGTGCATGCGGACATTGCGTATGCGACAGTCGATTCAGCGACCGTCACGTTAAATGGCATTCCCGTAAAGGCGACCTTCGCCGACAACCGTGGGGACCTGGTGGCGAAGTTCATCAGCGGTGATGTCAAAGATATCGTCAGCCCTCCCGCAGCAACGCTGACACTTAGCGGAACGCAAAAGGACGGTGAACCTTTTTCCATAACGGCCGTCATTTCGGTAAAATGATTATCCCGGCATAGGAGGGATTGCGCATGCGCAATCCCTCTCTAACTCTTATGACTATCTTTGCTTAGCTCCGTTTCTGCCCGCTGCTGCAGTCTTCGGCACCGAAATCGCGGCCGGAACTGAACAGACTGGCGCACCATGAAAGCGTTACAGGGGACCAGACGGGATGGGTCTCAACCAGAAACTCGATCTTGGCAAAGAAAGGCATTGACAAAGAGACGGGCAGCAATTAAACTCTCTCTCAGTATACGCGGACGACGTGCCAAGCGTATGGCTGACGGTATCGTATAAGGGGTGGATCGCGAGGGGTGAACCGGTGCAAGAGAAGCTGAGGGGGTTTTTTTACTTGTTCCTTCTGCTGGCAGGCGTCTGGCTATGCCTCGTTTCGACGCTGCACTGGCCAGAACTCCTTGCCGGGTTTCTGCTGAGCGCCGTTTGCGCTGCAATTCTCTGCGAATCCTTTTCCCGCCTTGGCTTTCCTCCGATGACCCTCACGCGGCTGGGCGTCTTCCTCATCTATTTGCTGGTCCTGGCAAAGGGAATCGTCAAGGCAAACGTCGATGTGGCGTATCGCGTGCTGCATCCGCGTATGCCCATACGCCCCGGAATCGTCACGATACAAACAAGCCTTCAGCAAGACCTCGCCAAACTGATGCTGGCCAATTCCATCACCCTAACTCCGGGAACATTCACTGTAGACATCATTGGAGACAAATTGCTGATTCACTGGATCTACGTGAAAGCAGACGATCTCGAGACAAGCACGCGGGAGATTGGGGAGAAGTTCGAAAGGTATCTGCTGAAGATATTTGAGTAGTCACATGAACAAGAAGAATTCAAGTACGCAATATCCGCATATCCTCATATCAACAAGGATGAACGGATAAGGAATACTCTATGATGGAGCTGCTTTTCATCGCCCTGATCGGAGCAGGAATCGTTCTTTGCCTTATAAGAATGATTCTGGGGCCGACCGCAGCCGACAGGGCGGTGGCGTTGGACACAGTCACTACGGTTACGACGGGCCTGCTTGTGCTCCTCGGGTTCTTTTCTCACAGATACATATATTTGGACGTGGCGCTCGTATATGGGGTGCTGATGTTCATTGGTTCCGTGGCTATAGCCAGGTTTCTCGAGAAGGGCATCTGATGTATTTCGTGGGTATGATTGTCACCGGGATCGGCGCCCTGTTTCTGTTTATCGGAAGCTTCGGGATACTCCGGTTGCCGGACGTCTATAACAGGCTTCAGGCCGGTACGAAATGCACCACCATGGGATGCCTCTCGCTGGCCATCGGCGTGGGGATCATGGAACCTGCGTGGCTGTGGAAATGCCTGGTCATCGCGCTTTTCGTCCTCGTCACTAACCCTATCTCGAATCATGCTTTGGGGCGAGCCGCTAAGAAGAGCGGGGTCCCTCTGTGGGGCCAAAGCGTCGTGGACAAGAGCAAGGATTTCGACGAATACGCCGATTCAGGAGGGTCTTAATGCTCGCTACAGCCCGCGAAATGGCAGAGCTCGGATTGGTAGCGCTTCTCTTGGCCGGCGCCGTTTGTGCATGTATATTCAAGGACCTTCTGAACGCGGTTATTGCTGCGGCTTTTGTCAGCCTGATCGCGGCAGTTCTTTTTTTCCTCCTCCATGCACCGGACGTGGCCATGGCGGAAGCTTCCATCGGGGCCGCCATTACCACCGCGATTTTTGTCATCGCCATTAAAAAAACAACGAGATCAGAAGAGGAATGAGAGCCTTCATAGCCGTTTGCCTGTTGGCGGTCCTTGTGCCGGCCTTGGCCATCTCGCTCGGGGAGATTCCTTTTGGTGCACAAGGCGCCGCGAACCAGGAAAAGCCGTGGATGCATTACCTTGCCCACGGCGCCGAGCAGACCGGTGCGGCAAATATCGTAACTTCGGTGGTGGTGACGTACCGCGGCTTCGATACACTGGGCGAAGTCACAGTTCTATTCATTGCTGCCATCGGGTTAGGAGCGGTTTTGTTCTGGAGGCCGCAGAGCAAGGGCGAGAAGTTGCAGGGCGCAAGTCTGATACTTCAGACGGGCTGCCGTTTTC
>CAZBQH010000077.1:0-10022 GCA_964493915.1 uncultured Nitrospiraceae bacterium | reverse complement strand
AAGCCGAGGGCGAGGCCCGCGACGATGCCGAAGCGGTTAATGGTTCCCGCGACCAGCACCGAGACGAGGGCCACGATGGACCCGACGGACAGGTCAATTCCGCCTGAGATAATTACGAAGGTCATGCCGAGCGCAATGACTGCAATCATCGAGGCCTGCCGCAGGATGTTGAACAGGTTTGCCGCCGAGAAGAACGATCCTGATAGGCAGGCGCCGGCGATTACCAGAAGCAACAGGCCGGCCCAGACCCCGACGGAATGCCAAGAGATCCTGGCGAACCGTCTGGGTCTGTTATGGTCTTGAGATGCGTCAGCGTTTTGCTCGTTCATTGGCCGCCATTTTGCCAGAGATGGTCTGAATCGTTCTGCATCATGCGTACACTGTGACGGGGATGCGCAGAATTTCCGCTACGTGGCGCAATTCCTCGACCCAGTTGCCGCAAATGCCGTGGATGTGGTTGCACGGGTAGGTCGCCAGGAATTCCTCAGGAGCAACCTGCAGGCGCGCGAAGGCATGAGGCCACTCAGGCGTGGTAGACCGCGCCAGGGCCTCTGCCTTGTCCTGAGGGAGCTCGACGAACTCGGCCGGAACGACCACGAGCCGGTACTCGCTCTGTTTTCTGGCCAGGCGCGCCAGAGTGACCGGCCCGGGTGCGGCGAAGTGCTGCACGCTTGCCCCTCCCGCCGGGTAGTACGACACTTCGGGATAGAAGGTTACCTTTTTGAGGTTGACTGCAGGGTCTTTAGACCTGCCGGCGAAAAAGGTGGCATGCGTGCCCGAGTTGGCGAGACACCAGACGTCGTTCTCGGCGTCGTAGTGACGCACGTCGGCGAAGAGGACCGGCTCTCCGGACAGGTGCTTCAAAATCTGCATGGTCAGCGCCCCGTCCATATCGGCCTCTGTCGCCGCGACGATAGGTGTTTTCGGCCCTTCCCAGTCGTAGGGGTCGTTCAGGAACGCCTCGGCCACGTCCATGGTCACGAAGTAGTCGGTCAGGTCGCCGTGGGACTTAAAGCCCACGAAATCGAGTTGGCGCTCGTCCATGATAGCGCGGACCGCGTGGTACGACCGGATCTGGAGCTTGAGCTTTTCGGGCGTGAGGACGTTTCCGTCGTACTTGACGGCCGCGGCGTGCAACTCGATCCAGGCAAGGGCCCTATTGACACGCGCCGGGTCGACCTTTTCGGCGTACCGGACTACGTCGTACTGCTCGATGTGCTCGACATCGACGCCGAACTGCGCCTGCCACTGGTCTAAGTTCGAGACGGCGGTATACATGCCCAGCGGCCGGCCGCCGAAGAGCCCGTAGGTCAGGCCCTTCAGCCGCTGAACGGCGCCGGCCGCCTTGACATATGCCATGACCCGCTCGAGCACGGCGGGGTCCTTGATATCGCCCCAGATCCGGGCGTGTGTCAGACCGAGTTGGTCCATCGTGCCGGCCGAGGCCAGCATCGCCACCATTCCCGGCTCGGAGGGGTGGAGATTGCAGAACAACAGATAAGGCGCGGGGGCGAAGTTTGCAGCAATGGCGCTCAGATGGGGGAAAGACCAGATGGCGTAATTGAAGAGCGTCAATTCACAGCCTTCCGCCGCCAACCGGCGGCTCTCATCACGGGCAAGGGCGGGGGTCCATATGATCTCGCGCCCCTGGACCACTTCGATCTCGCCTGTCGCCTCGAGGGCACGAGCGACCTCTTTCTGATAGCGCTTGTTGGTTGCGAGCAGATCCTCATGGATGTACTTGCGTCCGTCGGAAAACGTCAGAAGGCCAACTTTTATCTTTTCCATGGTCTTTCTACCTCAGGCTGTCTGCGTCCTTTTCCATGCGTTCCGGTGAACCGCAGCGGATAGGTTGTGCCGACCCGGCTCCCCTGTGCGTTGTGTTCAAAGCCCAGTCCCTTTCAGGCCCCGGCGCGGGCCCTTTTTGCCGCCGCTATTGCGGCACGGCACCGCTCGGCTATCTGGTCCCACCGCCCTTCTGCAAGGTCTTGCATTTTGGCGATCCAGGTTCCGCCGACTGCCGCGACGGCTTTCATTGCCAGGTATTCTGACAAGTTGCTGTCATTCACGCCGCCGGTAGGGACAAAACGTACGCCCGTATGGGCGTATGGCGCCGCCAGCGCCTTGATCATCTTCGCGCCGCCCAGCGCTTCCGAGGGGAAGAACTTGAGCACAGTGCAGCCCAGACTTAACCCGGCCTCGATGTCTGAGGGCGTCGCGACGCCGGGCATGAAGGGCAAGCCGATTTCCTTTGCTCTGCGGACAATGGCAGGGTTGAGGCCCGGCGCCACGCCGAACTGCGCGCCGCAGTCTCTGGCGGCCTCGAGGTTGTCAAGGGTCAGGATTGTACCTGCGCCGAGGAGGAGCTGGGGCCGCTCGGTGCTGAGCGCCTTGACGACCTGGGCTGCGGCCGCCGTCCGGAACGTGATCTCGGCCACAGGCAGGCCGCCTTCAATGAGCGCATCGGCCATGGGCAAGGCCGCCTCGACCGATTCAATGGCTATGACCGGCACAACGCCGTAGTCGGCAAGTTGCTGGAAAACGTTGCAGCCTTTGCCCGTTGTTGTTTGCGTCATGTCCGTATTCCTTCCAAGGTGTCGAGTAGATTACGCACGGCCGTTTCCACGGCGCGGTCGACGCTCTCCAGGGTGTAACCGCCGATATGAGGCGTTGCAATGACGCGTGGGTGTCTCGCAATCGGGTCGTCGCCCGGCGGCTCCTTCTCGAAAATGTCAATTGCGGCGCCCGCGACATGCCCGTCGTCGAGGTGGGCTTTCAACGCTGCTCGATCGATCAGGCCGGCTCTGGCTGTGTTGACGATGAACACGTTCTTGCGCATCCGCCCTATCGCCTCCGCCGTGATAACCGGTGTTCTGTCCTGCGGCGCGGGGCAATGGAGGCTGACAATATGGGCCTGCTCGATGACGGCGTCGAGGGCGTCATAGCGGAAACGAGGCGAGGGATGGAATGCGGGATCCGGGGCCACGTCGTAGGCGACAACCTCCATGCCCAATGCTAGAGCAAAAAAGGCCACTTCCCGTCCGATGCGTCCGCAGCCGATGATGCCAAGCGTCCGGTCTTTCAGCTCGATTCCTTTGTGACGTTCCCAGCCGCCCGTCTTAATGGCGCGGTCGCATCGGGGGAGGCTGCGGACAAGCGCCAGGATGAGCCCTAACGTCAGTTCGGCCACGCCGCGCGCGTTGGCGCCCTCCGCACGCCGCACCACGATGTGGAGGCGTTTAGCGGCCTCGAGATCAATGTTGTCCACTCCGGCGCCGTTGCGGCTGATGACTTTGAGATCCGGCGCGCTTTCGAGGAGGGCCGCCGTGATGGGCTCGATGCCTGCCAGATAGCCGACGGACCCCGGCAAGAGCTGCAGCAGCTCCTCTTGTGAAGGCAGGCGGCCCGGACTGCAGAACTGGACCTCGTAGCCGGCGGCTGTCAATGCCCCAAGCGCGGGATGGCCTCCGCGCGTTACGGACCTCGGTGTTACGAGAACCTTAGGCATCACGCAATCACCTCGACGCCTTCGCGGAAAAACACCCGTTTTGGGAATCCTTCCACCTCGATGTCGCCGTAATTGTGGCCTGCCTCACCCGGGTAGATGCATAGGGATATCAGGGGTTCACTGCCGGTATTGATCGACCTGTGGCCCCAGTGCGGCGGCACATAAACGAGCCGGTTGCGGCGCATCGGCTCGAGCACGCAGTCGCCTTCGGTGGTCTTCATCAGCATATAGCCTTTGCCTCGGATGGAGAGGTAAATCTCAGCCGTCTCTGCAACGGTGTGATAGTGCCCTTTGGTCATGAAGTACTCGTCGCCTATGCGGCCGGGGTACAACTTGCTGATGCAGAAGACAAGCTGGCCGTATTCCTCTGGGATGGCCTTCTCAAAGACCTCGTAGTGGACAGGGTCGTTCTCCTTTTTGATAAGGCGCTCGAGCGCCTGGGTGTCGGCGTAGTGCCCGCGCATGTCCGAAGCGCGCCGCACCACGACTCGGTCATGGGCTTCCATGATGCCCTTGACAAGGTCTACGTCGACGCCGAAGGGCTGCATGTATTTGGCGGTCTCCACTTTGTACTCCTATCTGTGGCTGAAGTCGCTGGACTTTCGCCCCGAAAGCCCGGTATTCACAGTCTTGCCAATGCCTCGAGGGCGCGCTGATAGCGTTCGAGACGCCGCTCGTAGTAGCTCGACATCTTGCGCCGCGGCGCGTAGATGTTGCCTTTTTGCACCCACGCCTCCGCCGCCTTGGGCAGACTCTTGAACACCCCTGTTCCGTAGCCCGCCAGCAAGGCTGCACCCATTGGGGCGCCTTCGCTCCGCGACATCTGGACCACGCGCGTTTCGAGCACGTCCGCCTTGATCTGGTTCCAGACTGCGCTCTTCTCGCCCCCGCCCGTGATGCGGAGCTCGCGAAGCTTCATGCCGGGGTGCAGCTCCGCAAGCACGCGGCTGTATACGCCGTATTCGAGGGCGATCCCCTCGAGGATTGCCCGGTAGAGGTCGCCTAGTTTGTGATCCCAGGTAAGATTGATCCACGCCCCGCGCAGGCCGGGTACGCTCGGGCTGACCCGGCCCCCGAGGTGAGGCACGAACAGAGGCGACGCATCATTCGACGCAGCCCTCTCGGCCATGGCGTTCAGCGCCCTGAAATCGAAGAGGCCTTTGCCGGTTTTTCTACCTTGACTGGCCAGTTCCATTCGGAACCATTCGAGGTTCATGCCCCCGCCGTTTATGTAGGCGTACGGGTGCCACAGACCCGGCGTCGCCGCCTGTCCACAGCCTAGCGTGCGGTACTTCAGGTCGGGCCGGAACTCCTTGACTGTGGACGCAAAGACGGACGCCGTGCCCGCTACGTCGACGCATACGCCTTCACGGGTCGCACCGCAGGCCAGGAAGGAGGCCGCCGTATCGCCACAACCTGCTGTCACGGGCGTCCCTGCCTTGACGCCGCAGGATTTGGACGCTTTGCCGGTCAACTCGCCCACAACAGTCTCCGGCCGGACGATGCGCGGCAATTTCCCGCCGTCAAGGCCGAAGGATTCGCACAAGCCGGCGTCCCACGCCGACTTGGGGTTATCTGCAAAGCCGGAGAAATGAAGGTACGTCGTGTCGATGAATGCATGGGCGCCGTCCAAGCCGCACAAACGCATGGCTGCATAGCCCCCGGGCTGTACAAATGCCCGGATCGCCGCATACTCCTTCGGCCGTTCGTGCAGCCACCACAACTTCTTCGGGCCGTGGTTGATGCTCGGGGCGCAACCCGACTTTCTCAGCACTTCGTCGCCCGCTTGCTCTTCCATCTGCTTGATATACGGGGCGCAACGTGTGTCAAGCCACGAATCGTAGGGCGTGACGTGCCGGCCGTCGGCGCCGACCCCGATGATTCCGGCCATCTGCCCATCGATGCCGATGCCGGCCACTTCGTTCGAACCGATGCCGGTCTGTTTCATGCACCCGCGCAGGACAAAGCAAACCGATCTGAACTGGTCTTCGGGATCCTCCTCGACAACGCCTGGGCTGGGCCGGTGCAGTTTCGACGCTTTGAATGCTTGGGCGAGACAGTTCCCCTCTTCATCGAAAAGCGCCCCCTTCGTCCCTTGGGTTCCGATGTCTACCCCGAATAACGCTTTCATCGTTCGCCGGTTTCCGTGCTGTTACCCCCCAGCCTGCATTATCTCTTGCCGCTGCGAATTACAATCTTCATTGCAGGTTTGTTGAGCGCTGTATCGAAAGCCTCGGCCATGTCCTCTCTGGCAAACACGTGGGAGATGACCCGGCCCACGTCTATGCGGCCGGATTCTATCATCTTCATGGCCAGGCGGAAATCGTACGGCGCTCCTCCGGTTACCCCCGTGACCTCGAGATTCTTGTAGTGTATCAGGTTCGAGTCAAACAAGACCTTTGCGCGATCCTTCGGCAACCCGCCAAAGAGACAGAGCCGGCCATATGGTGCAAGAAGTTCGAGGGCCTGTTCCTGCACAGCCGGCACGGAACAAGCGGTGATAATCACGTTGCAGCCCTGGCCGTCCGTCTCCCAGACAATACGTTCGCCGACGTCCTCACGGTTCGGATTGACGACGTCGTCGGCGCCTGCTTCCCGTGCTTGCGCGATGCGGTCTTCCTGAATGTCCGCGACAAGCACTTTGCCTGCACCGGACTGGCGAGCGAGCATGAGATGCATGAGCCCGATTGGCCCCGCACCAAAAATCAGGACCGTGTCGCCGAGCTCGATCCGCGAGCTGCGGATGCCATTGACTACGCAGGACAACGGTTCGATAAGCGACGCCGCCTGAAACGACATCGAGTCGGGCAAGGGAATCACGCTGCCTTGTTCGATGGATGGCGCTGGAATGCGGACAAAATCGGCGTGCGCCCCGTCTAGGTTGATGCCATAGGCGCTATAGTCAGGGCACATGTTGTAGCGGCCGCGGGCGCACTGGATGCAACGGCCGCACCCGATGTTCGGCGCGACCCCGACGTGCGTGCCCGTCGCATATCCCTTGACGCGGCCGCCGGCCCGCTCGATGATTCCCGCGAACTCATGGCCGAGCACTACGGTCTGACCGTCCTCGAGCTTGCGATGGCCGTTCCGGATGGTGCGGATATCCGTGCCGCAGATCGACGAGGCCATCACCCGCAGGAGCATTTCGTCCTCGCCGATTTCAGGGATGGGCCTGTTCTCTATGGCGTAGCCCTTGTTTTGGGTATACGTTGCGGCAATCATCGAATGGAAACCTTTTGCAGTTCAACGGGCGCGCGCGTCTTGAGCGAGGCATTTGCTGCGACAACTGCCTCGACGGCCCGCAATCCGTCCAACCCCGTGACGCGGGGTTCCCGATCGTCGAGCACGCATCTGATGAAGTCTTCGATTTCTGCCACGTAGGCCTCCCGGAAAAGGTCGCGCCAACTCTTGACGGCTCGCGCTGTTACCTGGCCGTCGAGGGAGACCTGGACGACCCCGTGCTGCTCCGTGCTGCCGATGAATAGAACGCCCTTCTCACAAAGGATCTCGACGCGCGCATCATAGCCATAGTGCGACGGACAGGTTCCGTCAACTACGCCCATGGTTTGGTTCACAAAACGCAGCGTCACCACGATGTTGTCGTAAAAGTCAGGGAATTGCTCTCTCGCTTCCGGGCACTTGAAGTTGGCTGCTTCGGCGTAGACCCGAGCTACGTCGCTGCCAGCCAGCCAGCGCACCGAGTCCAGGTCGTGGCTGTTGACTTCCGCAATGATCCCGTTGCTTTTGCCGATGTCAAAAATCCAGGGCGGCGGCAGCCCCGGTCCCCGGCCCGTTGACTTGACGATCATGACGCGGCCCATGGCGCCGCTCTCAAGAATCTCCTTTGCGTGTAGAAAGCTTTCATCGAAGCGCCGCATGAAGCCGACTTGCAGCTTTATCCCAGCTTGACCGGCTGCCGCGTTGATTGCCTGACATTCCTCGACGGTGATCGCCATCGGCTTCTCGAGAAAGACATGCTTGCCATGGGCTGCCGCCTCGCACGCTATTTCGCGGTGTAGAAACGTGGGCGTGACGATAAGGACTGCATCGACATCGCCCGACGACACGGCCTCCCGGTAATCGATGTAGTTTCTCGCGACGCCCAATTCCTCCGCGGCCCGTTGCATGGCGTCCACGTCGGCGTCGCACAAGGCCACGAGTCGGGCGCTGGGAATGCGTCGGACGATGTTTCGCGCGTGGACCATGCCGGCCCGTCCCGTACCGACAAGACAGAAGCGAAGAGAATCCACTGGAGGTCCTTTCCTGAGCCAGCGATGCGTAAGCGGTTTAGCGCGCGTTGCCAAGGACGGCGGCGGCGCGCGGTGCCGCAGGTCGACGACTTCATTTTACGAATGACAGATCATAATGTCAATAACGGCCTCCCTGCCCCAGCTCTCCATCCAAGCCGCGCGCAACGGCGGTTCGGGCCGCCTCTCCGCTCTGGCCCCGGTCCGGCCTGTTTGCGCACAGAAAGGCATGCGTTCCTTGCCTGGCTAAGCGTCCCCTTGACTTTCCATCTGGAAACGGCGCAGAAAAGCGGCGTGGCCGCAACGTCAGGAGGAAGGAGTTTGTCATGTTGGTTTCGATATCCTCGATTGTCGCAATTGCTGCTGCATGTTCATTGGCGAGCGCGCCCTTCAGCGTAGGGATCGAATTGCCTACGCAGACCCCGCCTGCCCCAGCGGTGGCCGCAGCGCTCAAAAGCCTTGGAATCGACTACGTGAACTACTACGTCAAGACCTACGAGGGCATCCCCGATGGTCAGGCCGTCGAGGTGAACCGGGCCATGCTCGACCTCGTTAAGGAACTCGGGCTCGATTTCTCGATTTCTTGTTTCACCGTGGACCCGCCGGAACAGGCCGTTCACGACGCGAAGGCCTTGGCCGGTTCGACGCCGGCCCTGCGTTTCGAGGGGATTGTTTTCGACGAACTCGAGCACTGCCGTCTTCTGAACATGCAAAGCCCTATGCCGCTGGCCGACCCGGGGGCTTTCGACACATTCCAGGGGGCCTATGACGTGACGCTTGCGGCCTACCGGCGTCTGTACAGCAAGTATGCGGCCTTGGGCGCCCAAGTTACAGCGACGCATGTCTGGCCTGTGTTGCTGCATGTAGCGGCCCGCGCGGGTTTTGTCCCATGTCCCAAAATCTGTAAGGAGTTTTATTCGCCGGTCAGCCTGGCCATGGGCATGGGGGCCGCGCTCGAGTACGGCACGCCGCTTTGGGTGGACTGCGACATGTGGTTTTGGGACTTGGTGCCGGGTCATCCCGCCGAGGAGGTCCTAAGCAATCTGCTGCTGGCTTATTGGCTGGGTGCGGACCGGGTCTACCTCGAGGGGGCGGGTCACAACCTTACGGAGCCCGGCAAACAGGGGACGCCCTTTTCGTTGATGAGTCAGATAACGCCGGACCTTTATCAGTTGACGGCCCATGGCGAGATGCTCAAGCGCTTCATCGCGGATTACCTTCCCGCTCATCCCCGGGAATGGACTTTCCGGGAAGCCACTCCTGACATCGCCATCATCCGTTTTCCCGACACGGACCATGGCCAGTATTACACGGAGTGGAAAGCTCACCTGTATGGTTCGCCGAATCTGCCCAGTACGCCGGACACCCGGGCCTGGTTCCAGATTTGGAATCTGCTGACCTTTGGCAAGACGGGACTTGACGGGCTCAGCTTTTTCAAGACCCACGCGAGCGGGGCCGGCTACGAGCGGCCTGTCGAACGAGGCGTGGTGCAATCGCTCGATTCGCGGCCCGTCCAGGCAGCATCGCACCGTTTCTTCGTGCCGCTGAACGGCGCGGTCGTCTTCGACCATTTGGTCGGCTATGAGCGGCTCCGGGGCATTCCCCTCCTTTTCCTGACGGGGGTGGACGTAAGTGAAGACACCGCGGGGGCGCTGCGGCGTTGCGCAAGCGAAGGGGCCAAGCTCATTGCGTGGGGTAACTTGGCTCCGAAACTGGGCTTCGAGGGCTACCGAGGCGGTGTGATGCGCATCGGGCAAGGCGAGGGCGTGGTGCTGATCACAGACGACTTCATGAATCCCAAGGTTTGGACCGAGATCCGGGGACTAGTCGGGCATCCCGACGAGATCCGCTACCGATTCGGTTCACATGAAGCCGTTTTGAGACGCGTCACCGACAACGAAGTGGCCGTCGAGGTTCTCAATACGCCGTAGAAGAAGCACGCGAGAATAGGGCGCTGTGCTTTTGCAGTCCCGCGGTGCGTCTCGTACAATCTCTATGGGAGGCTGGCGCCTGGAAGCGAATAAACCTGTGATGGGCAAGGCTTTGGGTTGTAGAAGAGTTGGAACGCGTCGGCGCGCGCTGCGCGCAGACAGCGGACCTGGACGGCGTGGAGACGACGGGTGAACGCGCCGGAGCGGTCTGACGAGCAACTGATGGCAGCGCTCTGCGGCGGGGAGAGGAGGGCCCTCGCCGAACTGGTGCAACGCTACCAGAACGACATTCTCCGGTTCTGTCTGCATTACGTCAGAGACGTTGAGCGGGCAAAG
>CAZBQH010000076.1:0-2837 GCA_964493915.1 uncultured Nitrospiraceae bacterium | reverse complement strand
GCCGTCACGAACTCGTTGGTGATGAAGGGGTGCGAGGCGCCGTGCCCGCTGTCGTAACGCATATCCGGCGGCACAAGATGCCAGTAGTCGGGCATGGTGGTGGTGCTCTGCCCTTCAATGTTCAACATGTAAGGCTGCCCGGCCCAGCCGGGCATGTATAGGGCGCCTTTTGTGCCAAACCATTGCGCACGCTCGCCGTGACTGTGGACGCCCCAGCACACGTTGCACCGGAAAGGGTGGCCTTTGTCAGTCTGAAACAGGGCCATGCCGTTTATGAAGGGGTTGTGGTACTGGTTGTCCTTGAGCGCGGGCTCATTGTCGTCGCCGGCGCCGATGCAGGAGACCTTAACCAGACGCTCACCCGTAACGCCGACCAGGAACGCCGTCGAATGGGTCGGGTAAAGCATGGGTGGATAGCCGTAGCGCCAAGTCCGCTCGCCGTTGCGCATCGAAAGGCCGTCGGTGGCGCGGCCGATGTTGGGATGATAGTACTCGCCCTCGCAATAGACGAGTTCACCCAGTGCGCCCTCCCGAACGAGCCGGCGCGCCGTCATCGTTTCCCAGCGGTAGTAGCTCGTCTCCGCATTCATGTAGCGCAAGCCGGTGCGCTCCTTTGCCTCTTTCATCTGGGCTGCTTCGTCAAGGGTGAGGCACGCGGGGCAGGCGCTGATGACGTGTTTGCCGTGTTCCATGCATAGGACAACGTGCCGCGCGTGGTCCGGCGCCGGCGTGAACAGAGCCACGGCTTCCACCTTCGGGTCAAGTACCAGTTGTTCGAGGGAATCGTAGGCCTTGTCGCATTTGTATTTGCCTTTGAGCATCTCCCGTCGGTCTGGGAGGAGATCGCTCACCGCCTCGACAAGGCAGTTCGGGTGCTCGTTCCAGTGGAATGCCAGCCCGAAGCCTCCGCCGACGACCCCAATCCGCACCTTCTTGTCCGAGGTCTGCTCCCAGGGTCTTTCCTGGGACAAGGCCTGTTTGACAGCTTCGCTCATCATGTGTATTCCCAGTGCGGCAGCGGCGCCGCTTTGCATAAACCCGCGCCGGCTGACGCCGGCCCCGCCGAATGCCGATTTGACCATTGCAGCAAAGATCTCCTGTCGCCCAGAGCGCATTGCGGCTCCAAGGCTTATATGAGCATTCCTGAAAAGGGGTGGCGAAATCAAAGGTCGCGGCAAAGAAGCGCCTGGGCTCCTTTACAAGCGGCCCATGACTGTGCTACATAGCGTGGATTTCCACGTGTCCTTACTCGAAACACGATGCCGGAGCATTAGGTTGGACCCTTTCAGATCGATTGCTGAACCGATACTAAGTGCGTTTCCCGGTCTTGTCCTGGAAGACTTGGCTTTCATGCTTGCGCCTAACCCCGAAGTGGGCGATATTGCCCTGCGCACCTTCGATGCGGCGCGCAGACTCGACATGTCCCCGGCCAAGCTTGTCGCCCGAATCGCGGAAGAGATCGATTTTGGGCCGGAAGTGTTAGATGTAGCAGCAGCCGGACCCTACCTTAACTTCAAGGTGGACCGCGGCGTGATCGCACGTATTGTGGTTTCTCAGATCCTCGAGGAAGGCGGACGGTTCGGCTCGGGTCGGTCCGGGGCAGGCGTCAAAGCGCTCATCGAGCACACAAGCATAAATCCAAACGCCAGTCCCCATGTAGGCCGCGCCCGCAACGCCTTGATCGGCGACAGCCTGGTCCGGCTTCTCCGGTTCGAGGACTACGAAACCGAGGTTCACTATTATGTCAACGACATGGGTCGCCAGATTGCGCTGCTTACGCTGGCCTGCGCCGGGGAGGAATCGCTCAGCTTCGATGATATGCTCGGGCGCTATGTACAAGCGAACGACCGCGCGAAAGCAGACCCCGGTTTTGCGGAAGAGGGCTATGCGCTTCTCGCAAAGATGGAGGAAGGCGACCCTGCTACGAGGGAGCAGTTCCGCCGTGTCACGGGCTTGTGCCTGAAAGGGCAGCTCGCAGTCCTGGCACGCCTTGGCATCGCGTTCGACGTATTTGATCGCGAATCAGACTACATCAAGGATGCCCGCCTGGACGCGGTGCTCGAGGCCTTGCGCGGCTACGGGGCCTTGTTTGTCGACGAAGATCAGCGGCTCGTTGTGGACCTGTCAAAGCTGGGCTATCGTCAAGAGGAAGGCCGGTATTTCGTACTCCTGCGCGCGAATGGCAGCTCGATGTATGGTTACCGCGATATCGCCTACACCATCGACAAAGCCGAGCGCGGGGCGAGCGTGAACCTCATCGTCCTGGGCGAAGATCACAAGCTGTACTATGAACAGATGAAGCTGATCCTTGAAGCGGCCGGCAAGACGATGCCGGAGGCTGTCACCTACTCTCACATCCTTCTCAAAGAAGGAAAGATGTCCACCCGCCAAGGGCAGGTTGTGCTACTCTCCGATTTTCTGGACGAGGCAACGGCTCGCGCCGCAAACAAGGTCAATGAACAGTGGCCGAATCTGGATCCTCAACAACGCCAGGTCATCGCCGAGAAAGTTGCCGTTGCTGCGGTGAAATTCGCCATTCTACGCATCGGCCCAAATAAAAATGTCGTATTTGATTGGGAAACGAGCCTTTCGTTTACGGGCGACACCGGCCCCTACATCCAGTACTCGACGGCGCGCATTTCGTCCATCCTGCGCAAGTATGGCGATGTGCTCAGCAAAACAGCCGATGCGTTCCCGCTGCACGAAGACTCTGAGTGGATGCTGGTCATGAAACTGGCCGATTTCCCGCGGACGATCGCCAGCGCGGTTGCACAACGATTCGTGGCGCCGGTGGCACAGTTCGCCCCGGGCGCCACAAGACTCTTCAGTACCTTCTA
>CAZBQH010000075.1:0-2973 GCA_964493915.1 uncultured Nitrospiraceae bacterium | reverse complement strand
CATGGCCCCCTCGGCCATGATTTTGCTTGCGCGCAAGGCGGCGCGCCGGTGAATTACATGGACTTTGCTTCCAAAGTTGGCTAGAAAGAGGGCCTCCTCCATAGCGGTATCGCCTCCGCCTATGACGACGAGCGGCTTATTGCGGAAACGGGGCAGAGCGCCGTCGCACGTAGCACAAGCGGATACGCCGCGGTTCAAGTACCTTTCTTCAGATGCCAAGCCCAGGTATTTCGCCGAGGCCCCGGTCGCAATAATGAGAGACTTGGTCTCGTAGTGTTGGTTATCGGTTATAACGACGAAAGGCCTCGTTTCGAGTTCGGCATCGACGACCGTCTCGGACACGATCCGCGCGCCGAAGCGTTCTGCTTGCTGCTTAAAAAGCTGCATCAATTCAGGCCCCGTCACACCTTCCGGAAAACCGGGATAGTTCTCAATCTCCGTTGTGGTCATGAGCTGCCCGCCGGGCAAGATATCCTTGCTCAATGCCCCCTCGAGCAGCAGGGGCTCGAGCCGGGCCCGCGCCGTATAGAGTGCAGCGGTGCAGCCCGCAGGACCCGAGCCTACGATGATCACATTCTCCATAGCCAACTCTCTCCTTAATGGCCGAATCCGCCGGTTTACGTAGAGCGCAATTATAGGGGCTCCGATTAGAGCGGACAAGCCGAAGGCGTTTCCCGGTGTTATGGATGGAGGAGTAGGTGTAAACGACGGATGCCAGGAGCGTGTCGGTGCCGGTCGTAACGGGCAGTTTCGGCGCTGGACGGCGTCCGAACAAGGGGCCGAAAAAGACGGGCGCGGGCCAAAGCGTCTGTTGAATTCCCAGAAGTCGAATTGACAAGCTGCCCGACCTTGATTAGCTTTGTAGCGGCTTAATGGAGATGGGGCCCAGCTGGTTATCACCATTGATTAGGGTCGCAATCGAACGAAGGTGGAAAACCCAGTGCATGGGATCCGGCGCATAGTATGGTTTTTGCTGATCTTGTTGGCATGGCCGGATGCTGTGCGAGCCGGTGAGACAGACCAGTATCTGACGTGGGATGTCCAACTCGAAGACTCGTCGGGTCAAATAAACCATTTTCTGAACGAGGAGATTAGCCGTTACCTCGAGAAGCGGAATCGTATTGACGCGGAACCTAAGGCCCCCCATGAGCTAGTCCAAGGGATCTATCTGCACCTATTTGAGGGCATTTACTTCTCGCGTCTGCGGGGGTGGCTCAACCATTCGCCGAAAATCGACCGCTACCCGGACAAATCGGTTTCGTTTCTCAAGTTTCAGCGCATGAGCATTTACCGGAAGCCTTCATTTCCATTCATTCTTCCGATGGCGCGCACGGTTCGCATCGGCGACGTGTATTGTGGAATCGACAAATTGTCCCACTTTTTTGGTTTCGGGCGCCGTTACTACCGGCGTTACCTGCGGCTTCGCGGGAAAGGGGCGAGAGAAGAGAAAGCGATGGACAAAGTGGTGCTCTCGGGCGTGTTCTGGGAAAATGGTCTTGTAGGCAGACTCGTGGACGGCATCTTTTCTCACGCGGACCTCGAGGCAGATTTCCAGGGTTTTCTGCTTGCGAGGGACCTCTGCGAGGGCAAGACGCCCTACATCGAGCTGATCGACGGGAAATGGGTCCTTGCCCGTCATGTGGATATCCGAGATTACGTGACCCCGGATTTCGATGAATCATTCAACCCATGCCACTACTGGGCGTTGCGCAAGCGTCTCGTGCTGCCGCTGCTGAAAAGAGAGTATGGCGGCGCTATCCAGTCCCCCTTGGTCCAGAAACGATTTGCACGTTACCGTCAGCACAAACCGAGCTATTCAAAACGAATTATCGACGCCCACTTCGCGGCTGACGGCCGCGACCCGCAGGCGAAGCAATTCGCTGAGGCGTTCGGCAGTGCCCCGGGACGGAATGCCGTCGTCGAGGCCAGCCGTTTGTCCAGGGAGAGCGGGTCCGGCATGCCTTCCGGGCCGCGCCACGCTGACGCCCGCCCGGCGACTGCCGCCCAAGCCGCGGGCGAATAGCGAAGGACGACAGGACGCCGCGCTTTCCCTGCCACGACATGCAGCCCCGGCTGCGACAGGCCGCAGCAGGGCAGTTGGCATTCCCAGCCGGCGCAACGAGATCCCGTGAAAACCAGTTTTTCTCTTAAGGAGACGAAACGACTTTATGAGCAGCGGTTCCACCGGTGAGGCCATTCTGGGCGTTCAATCCGTATCGAAAGCGTTCGGAGCGCAACCCATTTTCAGCGGTTTGTCGATCACTGTTCACAGTGGCGACCGGATAGGACTCATCGGCGACAATGGGGCGGGGAAGTCGACCCTTTTGCGTATTATGGCACGCGATCTGCCGCCGGATGAGGGGGAGGTCACATGGCGCCAGGGGCTTCGTGTAGCCCTGCTCGAGCAGCAACCCCGTCTCGACCCAAGTTCGACGGTAGGCGGAGCGCTCGAGAGCGCGCGGCATTGGGTGCGTTCACAGTTGGGGGCCTATGAGCGGATGTCCCTGAAATTGGCGGCAGCGCGCCACGGCACGCGGGCATATAGGCAGGTCGAGGCTGCTATGGCGGAATTGCACCGCGAGCTTGAATCGGCTGGCGCTTGGGACCTCGAGCAGGACATGAAAAAGGCCAGCGTCGGGCTGAGGCTGCCTGCGCTTGACCGCGTCCTGGGGGAGCTGTCTGGAGGCGAGCTTCGCCGGGTGGACCTGGCGCGCGCAGTCCTGCAACGTCCGGACGTATTGCTTTTGGACGAACCCACGAACCAGATCGACGTCCAGAGCATCCAGTGGATCGAAACGTATCTCGCGGAGCTTACAGGGACGTGTGTGCTGGTAACGCACGATCGCTACTTCCTCGAGCGTATTGCCAACCGCATTGTCGAGCTCGAGTTTGGCGCGCTCGTCAGCGTGCCGGGGGACTATGTGGGGGTTTTGGGACACAAGGGCCGCCGGGGCGGCAAGTCCGCCCGGGGCG
>CAZBQH010000074.1:0-7236 GCA_964493915.1 uncultured Nitrospiraceae bacterium | reverse complement strand
GCCCTGATTGCATCGCTTCAGGCGGCCGCGCTCGACGCCAGAAAACGCGGCAAACCCGACAGAACGCGCCAGATCATGAGAATGATTGCGCGCGCCCAGCAACTCAAGGAGGGCTTCGCAGAACTCGAGTGATTGAAAGCATAGCCGGATGTTTCTGCAGGCCTGCTAGCCGAGGTGTTTCTCCATAAACTTGTAGCTGGCCCGCACGCAATCCCACAAATCGCCTTCGTACGTGTCCTGTTCGTAGATCATCCACTCGACATTCGCTTGGCGTCCCGCCTCGAGGACCTCGGGCCAGTCGATCACGCCCTGCCCTAAAGGCATCCATCGCAGGTTGCCGTTCGCATCACGCTCGGCCTTGACGTCTTTGACGTGGATGAGCGGGCACCGATCTTTGTACTTGCGGAGATAGGCCGCAGGGTCAGCGCCGCCGACATGAATCCAGGCCACATCCAGCTCCGCGTGTAGACAGTCAGGCCGGGTGTTCTGGTACAGCAGATCCAGCTTGTTCAGATTGTCGCCCTCAAACTTCTCAAACTCCGCCGCGTGGTTGTGATAGGAAAGGCGCATCCCCCTGTCGCGCAGCTTGGCTCCAACGGCCTCAAGGCGCTTCGCGCCCTCGAGCCACGCATCATGGCTTTCCCAGCATCCCTGCATCATCCCGCCTGGTCCGACGTTCCGCACGCCTACTGCTTTCCAGAATGCCACGGACTCGTCGAAATGGTTCTCGAACTCCTCAACGCTGATGTGCGCGGCGACGGCTTCGAGATCCGCCTTCTCCAAGGCCGAACGTATCTTGTCCGCGGGCATGTTCGGCATGCCGCTCCACTGGACATATTTGAAACCGCACTCACGTACCCGACGCAACGTATCGTCGAGATCTTCCCGAGCGGGCTCGCGCACTGTGTACAAGATCATCGCGATTCTGGGTTGGCTCATGGTGCAAATCTCCTTCCACTCCGTTGTGCTTTCGCATTTTCCACCGTGAGCCGGGGGAAGTCAAGGACCGGAGTCTACTGAAGGGGTATGAGCGACTGCTGCGCCGAAGGCTCGGAGTAATACAGGTCGACGTAACCGCGCGGCACGCCTTTTGACACGCCAATGAACACCTGGGTGAAGTAGTAGCCCCCTTCCCCGTCCGATGCCACACCGACGCCCGTGCAGGTGAACTCGGAACGGAGTATGTTCTCGCGGTGCCCCGGGCTGTCCATCCAGCCTTCCACGGCCACCTCGGCGGGGTCAGGATAGTTGTTCCATGCGATGTTCTCGCCCGCAATGTTGTATGAGACGCCGCCCGAGCGGATCCGGTCAAAGGGGTCGTCTCCGTCAGGGTTGACATGGGAGAAGAAATCGCGCAACACCATGTCTTGGCTGTGAGCACGAGCGACCTCGCGCAACCGCTCGTCCATGACGAGGGCGTCCAAACGGCGTAGGACCCGCTCGTAGTTCACTTGGTTAAAGACCGCTTGCTCCTTCTGGTAGATGTCGTAGGGGACGTCGTAAGGCACGGGGCAGCCCACGCTCATCACGAGGGCAAGCACGCCCGCCATCGTTACGACATAAAACAGGCGCCGAACGTTTCGTTCCATGCAATTGCAGAATCTCACGGTATGCCTGGCTCCGTGTCGATGTGGTCAATAGGGGTCATGCTTTCTTTGGACGGCCGCGACCATCACAGGCGACCCTGTTAATGGACGAAGTGTAGCCGTCTTTGCGCGATACCGCAAGACGCTGATATCCTTGGCTCGCTTCTTTGCCTTCCCTGGCGCCGTCAAGGAGACAACAGGCCGATGAGCACCTTAATCGCCTTCACAAGCATGGTCTACGCGCTGACTGGACAGGAGAGCGATCCCCCTCGCGTCCATGCCTTCCGAGTCGGGATCGAGCTGCCCTCGCAGCTCCCGGTTACAAAAGCCGTCGAGAACGCCCTGAAAGCCATGGGCATCCGCTATGTCAATTACTACGTCACCACGAATCCCACCCTCGAAACGCCCGAATCAGAGACGAACGAGGCTATAATGGCCCTGTGCGACCGGCTGGGCCTGGACTTCTCCATTGCCTGCCATCATCTGAATCCCGCCCAAGACACTGTCCGCAAGGCTGCTCGAAGAGAACGGTTCGAGGGCGTGGTCTTTGATGAGTTGGCGCACATCCGCTTGATGAATCCCCGGTTCGCAGCCGTCCCGCCGGAGAATATGCTGGCCGATCCTGCTTCGTTTACGAGTCTGGACAGGGCCTACGAAAAGACGCTCGATGGCTATCGCAAACTGAAAGCTCAGTTTGACGCATTAGGCGCGCCCCGCGTCACTGCGACCCACGTCTGGCCGGAACTGTTGCACCTGGCCGCTCGCGCGGGTTTCACACCATGCCCCAAGATCTGCAAGGAGTTCTACTCGCCCGTGAGCCTCGCGGTGGGCATGGGCGCAGCGAAAGAGTACGGCCGCGACCTATGGGTCGACTGCGACATGTGGTATTTTCAGCTCATTCCGGGTCATGCGCCTGAGGAAGTCTGGTGCAACCTGCTCTTGGCCTACTGGCTGGGCGCCGACCTGGTCTATCTCGAAGGCTCGGGCTACAACCTGCTGCCCGCAGGCAAACAGGGTACGCCTTTCTCGCTCATGAACGAGCTGCTGCCGGATCGTTATCAACTCACGCCTCATGGCGAAATGCTTCAGCGTTTCTGCAAGGACTACCTTCCCAGTCACCCGCGGGCATGGACGTTCCGCGACGTAAAACCAATCGCCGCCATCATTCGCTTCGAGGACGGCGACTACGGTCAGAGGTCCTGGGGGGGCAACAAGCTCTACGGGTCAGCTCAACTCGAACCGGACGGGGATACCGCAGCTTGGCTGACCCTGTGGAACGTGTTGACCCACGGCGCCACGGGCAACGACGGCCTTGCCTATTTTAAGGGCTCGGTGGCCCATCCGTCCCGGGCCCCTGAAGACCATAACGAGCTGACGCCGTCCTGCTGGACCCAGCCCGAAGCGGCCGCAGTCCATTCCTTCTTCGTACCTCTCAACGGCGTGGTCGTCTACGACAGTCTCGCGGACTACAGCCTCCTTGCTGATGTGCCGCTTTTGTTCCTGACCGGCAAGGAAGTCAGTCCGAAGACTATGGCTGCTCTACGGCGCTGCGTCAAGGAGGGCGCTGTCTGTGTGGCATGGGGGCCCCTTGCTGCGCGCAACGGTTTCAGCCAATGGGAAGAAGGCGTCCTGATCGTGCCCGAAGGGGAAGGGCGTTTTGTGATCACCGACGACTTCGCGGCGCCCGAGGCCGTCGCGGAGTATGCATCCTTCATCGGCAGACCAGACGAGGTCCGTTACCGTTTCGGCGCCCATGAAGTGGTGCTGCGCCGCGTCGCGAACAACGAGATAGAAGTCGAAGTCAAGCAGACGAAATAGGCGGCAAAGCAAAAGACGCGCGCATAGAGCGTTCGAGTAAGGCATTAGCCTCGTCGTCGCCAATGAACTGCTCTTTCGCGGGATCCCAGCGCAGGCCGCGTCCTATCCAGCGTGCGATGTTCCCCAAGTGGCAAACGTTGGTGCTCCGATGGCCGATGGCCACATCCGCCACGGGCAGTTCGCGCGAGCGGATACAATCAATCCAGTTCTTGAGATGGTCTTCGCTCTTGTACAGGCGGATCGCAGAGGCCGGCAGTTCTTCCGCCAATACGGGGGGCGTCGCCTCGTACTTGCCCCGGTCGATAAGGAGCGTCCCTTCCGTTCCCTCGAACAGGCCCCCGCCCTCGGGCCCTTTGCCGTCCAGTTTCAAGAGAACGCCGCTGGCGTAGCGCATCGTGACAGGGCAGGTCAGTCCCTCGCCTTCCGGCCACACCTCGACGGGCCCGCTATCCTCGGCGCCTAAGGCCCACTGGATGATGTCAAGCCCATGGGCGCCCCAGCCGGTCATCTCGCCGCCGGAATAAGGGCGGAAGGAGATCCAACCCAGCCGGCGCCCTTGCGCATCGGCCCGTCCCTGAGCACGAGGCAGGTACAAGTCGATGTGATACGGACGGGGCTCCGTCGGGCCGCACCACACGTCCCAGTCAAGGCCCTCGGGGACCGGTTGCGCGGGCAGTTCGCATTCCCAAGGGCTTGGATAGTTCGCTGCGTGCACGACTGTGATCTCGCCAAGACGTCCGTTGCGCACCAGTTCACATCCGAAGCGGCACGCGCCCATCGAGCGCTGCTGACTCCCAACCTGAACAATCCGCTCATGCTTGCGCGCCGCCGCGACCATGGCCTGTCCCTCACGAACGGTGAGCGACATCGGCTTCTCGACGTATACATCCTTGCCCGCTTCACAGGCATGCACGACGTTCAGGGCATGCCAGTGGTCGGGCGTCGCCACGATCACCGCGTCGATATCGTCGCACGCAAGCATCTCCCGGTAGTCTTGGTAGGTCCGCCAGTCCTTGCCCGCGGCTACCTCCTCGAGCCGGTTCCGGTTGACGTCGCTGATTGCGACAATCTGCGCATCCTCGGGCAGTCCCATTATCTGTCGGCCTCGCCGGCCGACGCCGATGCAGCCTACACGAACCTTGTCGTTGGCCGATGTCTTCCGCTCTTGTGTCTGACCGTGCACTCGCCGGCCCAGAACCAGCGGCCCGGCAGCCGCTGCACTCGCCGCCAAAAACGCCCGCCGGCCGATCTTGCGCGCTTTACCCATTGGACTCGCCTCCTCTTGCGTTGTGCGCTTGTCCATGAACTCTCGACGATGAGATGATAGCAGTCGCGGTCCCTGTTGCGCATGTCCGGCGGTTCGGGTAGCATAGCGTCGTTCACGAGAAATCGTACAGCGGCCCCCAGCCGGGGCAGGAAGGACGCCATGATACGCTTGGGCGGAGTCGTCGAGTTTGCTGCCGAACCCTCGCGCGATCCTGAGGCGCTTGCGCGCGCCCATAGCGAGGCGGGCTATACGGCCGCCTATTGTCCGAGTTTCGTCGCCCTTGATGATCCTGCTGGCATCCGCGCCACGCGAGACGCCTTCGCAAAGGCCGGCGTGACCATCGCCGAGGTCGGCGCCTGGTGCAGCCTGGCCATCCCCGACGAAAGCCAACGCAAACGGAACATCGACTACGTCTGCCAACGTCTGGCCCTGGCCGACGAGGTGGGCGCGCTGTGCTGCGTGGACTACTTCGGTTCGTTCGAGCCGGGGACAAGCTATGCGCCGCATCCCGGCAATCTCAGCAAGGCCGGCTTCGACCTCTGCGTCGAGACCGCACGCAAGATCATCGACACGGTCAAACCCAAACGGGCGGCTTTCTGCTTCGAGATGATGCAAACCTGCTTTCCAAACAGCCCGGACAGCTACCTCAACCTGATCAAGGCCGTTGCACGGCCCCAGTTCGCGGCGCACCTGGACCCGGCCAACGTGATCATCCTCCCCCAGGACTATGTCGACAACGGCGCAGTCATCAAACGCTGCTTTGACCTGCTCGGTCCGTGGATCGTCAGTTCCCACGCCAAAGATCTCTCGATTGGCGAGAAACTCGCCTACCACATCGATGAAGTCCTACCCGGCACGGGCCGCCTCGACTACCGCACGTACCTGACCGGGCTTGACAAGCTCGGCCGCGACGTTCCCCTTATGATCGAGCACCTCCAGACGCCGCAGGAATACGCCCAAGCTCGCGACAACATCACCGCTGTCGCCAACGAGGCGGGGATCCGGTTGAAGGGGGCATAGATCCTGGCAGTCCATGTGCGAGCCAGTCGGGCAAGATTACCGGCGGCTGCGGGCAAACAGAAATCAATGCTCAGGCGTGACACCGCGATCGCTATTCCGTCGCCTTTGCGCGCCGTTGAGCGGGTCCGCAGGTCCAGCCCACAGCTTCATCGGCTCGCTCCAGGCCCAGCGCCGGTCCTCGATGTTGGCATCGAGAGGCGTTATGTCTTGCTCCAGAAAGGCCACTGTCTCCTCCCACGTATGGATGCCGCTGAGCGCGTCGGGCGCCTGCAGATTCTGCCAACCCAGGCATGCAGCCGACTTCAGGGATTCCTCGACACTTCGGCCTCTGAGAAATGCTGTAAGGAACCCGGCGATGGACGCGTCGCCCGCTCCCGCGGCGGTACCGCCTTCAACCGGCGGCACTTGAACCGCTGGACACCATAGTTCGCGAGCCGACCAGTTTTCCGCATCGCCGGGCTTCGCCGCTCCCATCTTATCGAATGCAGCTTTCTGCTGGGTCTTGAAATAGATCCCGCGGCGGCCCATTTTGAGCGAAGTCATCCGCGCGCCCAAAGCGAGAAGCTGGTCGGCGATCCGGCCAACATCGGCGGCGGTCAGGCAATCAATAAGGTCGGCGCCCCTCAGTTCCCGTTTCCGCTGCAAGAACGCATCAGGCTCGACCATGTAGTACGCCTCTTCAACGGACGGCAGGAAAATGTCGACATGCGGAAGAACCGCCTCGAGAATCTTGCCCCAAGGCGCGCGGCCCGCCTCCGCATCCGGGTCGGGTAGCGCCATGTCGCACGACGTTGTCGCCCCGGCTTCCTTGGCGAGTTCGAACACCCGGCGCAATTCAGCGCCCTCCTTTTCATACATCCGCCGCATCAACGACGGATAACCGAAGTGGAAAAGCCGGCACTCCCGCAGCAGGTCGAGATCCAGATCCTCGGCGCCGTATTGATCGTTCGCGCCGGGGTGATGCAGGATCACCCGATCAATTCCGGGGGCAGCAATAAGCACCGTATACGAACTAGCGTCCCCCGGCGTCACATGCACGCCCTCGGTATGACCGCCACGCTCGAGCAGCTCCACCGTGAGCCGGCCGAAGGCGTCGTCGCCTATCCGGGTGCTGAAGCACACCTTGTTGCCAAGCTTGCACAGGGCGATCCCGGTATTCGACACAGAACCCCCCGTGCTGATGTCGGCGGGGCCGATCTCGACGAGCTTGCCGGGCGTCAACAGTTCCCCTAGCGAATTAGCGCCCTTGCCATAAAACCGCGGGATAAGGTCAAGGCAAATGTGCGCCGCTGCCATCACGTCGTAACGTCTATCCATGATCTCTATCTCCCCTTGTACGGAACCAATCCTGTCAACATGCCGGACAAAGCAGAAACATGAGCCGGAGGTCCTGCCGGTGGACCGCGCCGGCACTTCGTCTCATTTGCGTCTTTCGTGAATCTGATTGACTAGGACCGCCAGCAAGATGAGCCCGCCCCGCATGATGTGTTGCGTATAAACAGGCACATTCAGAAGCGTCATGCCATTGATGATTACGCCAATGAA
>CAZBQH010000073.1:0-3281 GCA_964493915.1 uncultured Nitrospiraceae bacterium | reverse complement strand
GTGGGGCAACGCAGCAAAGCGACCAAGACCCGCGCGTGTCGGTCATGTTCGCACGCTTTTTGGCCTCCGGCCAAATCGCGTGTGAACAATGCGGGCTAGTGCATCGAGCCGCTTGTCGAGGAGATCGATTTGATCTTGGGCCAAGGCAACCTCGGAGGCATCTTGAGCGATGCTATCCCACAAATCCTCAACAAGTTGCACTCGCTCGGAAATTGTGAGCGATCGTAGTTCCTGAAGCTGAGTGGTCATAACACTAGGCTATCCGAAAAACGGGAGAAGGCGATTATTTTTTTGCGAACGTCTGCGTTCACGCGCGCGGTTTACCGCGTCGTCGTGCAACGCTTTGTTGGGCCTTCCTTCTCGTACTTCTCCCAAAATCCACCCGGCACCGCAGGATCGGAACAGATGGCACGCTGTTCGAGCAGCAACCACTCGAGACGTGCCATATGACCGGCATAACCCGGATCATCTGACAGGTTGTGAGCCTCCATCGGATCTTCACTTATGTCGAAAAGCAGGTTCCTCCTCACGATCGTGCCGCCGGCCTCGTCATGTCCTGCGTACGCCAGATACCGGTAGCGGCCGTCATAGACCGCACGCCAGTTCTGGACGTAGGCATGATACAGCACGTCTCGTCCGGACAGGTCATCGCCCGACAACATCGGCAACAGACTCTGCCCCTCGACAGACTCCGGTGTTTCGAGGCCTGCAAGATCACAAAGCGTGGGAAAAAGGTCGCACAGATAGACCATGCCGTCGCGGGTTTGCCCTTTCGGGATACCAGGGCCAGCCATGATCAGCGGTACATGCGCGTCATGATCGTGAGATGTCTGCTTATGGTAGCAGCCGTGTCGACCCATGGCGATACCATTGTCACTTGCGAACACGACAATCGTGTTGTCCCATTCGCCCTTGTTCTCAAGCTTGGTGCGAATGCGTCCGATCTGGGCATCCAGATGGGTAATCATGGCATAGTAACCGGCCACCAGCGCCCGCATGTCCGCTTCATCGATGGGCCACTTGTGATACTTGACCACAGCGTCGGCTTCGCATTCATCGCAACTTTGCATTGGCCTGACCCGGTCGCCGTCCGGACTGATATCAACTGGGTGGGCTGGTTGAAATGTGGGATGCAGACGGATCGAATCCGGCTTGTAAAGCGACATGTACTTCCGGGGTGCCATGATCGGATCGTGCGGCACGGTGTAGGCAAGATACGCAAGAAACGGAGCTCCGCCGCGATCTTGATCGAGGAAGTCCAACGCCACATCGGTAAACATCTCGCTGGAGTACCGGGGCACAACCTTGCCCTGTTCCGGATGGTACTGACCGGCTGGATCGAAATCATGGACCTTCAAGTGCATATGATGGCCCATGCCCGCGAACAGCAGCTTTCCCGCGTCTGTAAAGCCCCGGGCGATTACCCCGGGGCCATTGTGCTGTTTGCCGGTAGCAAAAGTCCGGTATCCGGCCTTGCGAAAGGTCTCGGCAATGGTCTCGACCTTTTCCGGAATGCGGCCACGCTCATCGCAACCGGTGCGGTACAGGGGCCTGCCTGTGTGGATCATGGCCCGGCTTGGACAACAAACCGCAGGCTGATTCCCGCCCATGATATAGGCTCGCGAAAACGACACGCCTTCGCCTACCAGTCGGTCAAGCTCAGGCGTATGAATCTGGTTATTGCCCAGGGCGCCGATGGCATCGAATTGCTGATCGTCCGTAAGGATGAAGAGCAGATTAGGTTTTCCTTGCGATTGCATATATCTCATACCTCGCGGAGTTGTCATATTGGCCAACACTAGTATTCATCTATTCTATTTGCAAGGCGCTTCTCTTTGCCGCATCATGAGCCTGCATGAAAGGTTTCAATCTGCCAACAGCCCCCGCTGCTCCGGCTTTGCCCGATTTCGAGGGCATGGGGCCTGTGAGGCCGGGAATGGCCGGGGAGACTGTCGCCGCCTTGCTGCCCGGCGTGTTGCCGTCCATGGGCGCGTGGGCCCGGCGCACGATCGAGGCGCTGCCCGACGGCCTGCGTTCCTGCTCGGGCTACCGGGATGTCGAGGTGGACGCCACGGGGCGCGTGACCTGGCACCATCCGCATTCGAACTCTGCCGAACGCATTTGCGCCTTTCTTTGGTTGGCCGGGGTCCTGCGCGACAAATCGTTCGAGGAATGCGCCCGGCACTATGCGGAAGGCATGCTCGATCCGGCCACCGGCATCTACCGCGGCCCCGAGGAAGACGGGGTCGGCATGGTGTGGTATTGGCGTGATTCCGGCCTTTACATGACGAATTACACGATGCGGGTGCCGTCCGCGTTCCTCGAGTTGGCGCGGGCGACCGGCGACCGGCGGTTTCGCGAGGCGGCCTTGTCGAGTGGTGAGCAGCTCCTTCGTTCCCAACACCCCTGCGGCATTCTGCGCGCGGGCTGGGCACCCGCCCGTCCGGCCTCCGGCCCCGCCCTCACTCCGGCGCTCCTCGAACGCTGGCTGCCGCCGGACCGCATCAACTCGCGTGTCGGCTATGCCGTCGAGGCGTTTTCCGTCCTCTACGAGGAGACCGGCGACTCCCGCTACGGGGAGGCCCTCGCCCGGCTCGCCCACGCCTTTGCGCGCCTGCAAAACGACGATGGATCGTTCCCCTCCGACATTTGCACCGACCGCATCGGGGCCGTCAACGCTGTCCCCAAGGGCCACTTCATGGGCTACATCCTCGACGGATTTGCTTCCGCCCTGCGCCGCCATCCCGACCTGGACGACCTTCGAACCGTGGCCGTGCGCCTCGCCGACTACCTCACCCGCATGATCCGGCAAACCGGCGGCTCCTTTTACGGCAATCCGTATCTTCCCCCCGATGGCCTGCCGCCCGAAAATCTCGTCGGCTGGCTCGACAATGGTCTCGAGGGCGCACATGGCCTGGCGGAGATGGCCTGCGCCACCGGCAACCCCCACTACCGTGAGGCCGCCTGCCGCCTCACCCTCCACGGCCTGCTCGGCGTCACCCATCTGCCGCAGCTTCCCGATATCCACGGGCTCTTCCCCCTCAAGCCTCTCCGAAGTCCCGCCATCGCCGATAACCCGGAGGCACCATCCCGCTCTGTCGGCAGCGGCTACCACCATTTCAAACTCCTGCTCGCCCTGAAGGCGCTGGAAATTACGCCTTGACCGACTCCGAAAATCAGAACTAGCCCGGAAATCTCACACAAAGGAAAAAAAGATAGCGACATTGGGAGCATAATCTGCTATGGTTGTTGGTGTTAAAACAAAAACCAAACCCAATATC
>CAZBQH010000072.1:0-22893 GCA_964493915.1 uncultured Nitrospiraceae bacterium | reverse complement strand
GGCGGGCGGGCCCATTGCTGCCGGGCAGTCAGGCCGGGCCGATCGGTTTCTATACGCTGTAGAAGGTCCTCCAACGTCCCTTGGGCGAGGTACATGCGGCTGACCGCGGTGCTTATTTCCCGAGGGCCAATATTGCCGAAACTCGGTGCAGCGTGCACGCAGCAGCGGTCGAGGTTATTGAACAGAAAGGCGGCCTTGATCGCCGTAGTTGCCATGTAGGCGCCCGGTGGTTCCGATACGGTGGCGACCCAAGAGCCGTCGGTGCGGTCGGGACTTGTGGCATGGAAACCTTTCACAAAAACAGACTCTTCTCCCGACCTAACGCTCTCGGGAAGGTAGAATTGCACAGTGGGCATCTCCCCTTTCGCCCGGACGGTTTTTTTCAAAGAGAACGGTTTGCCTTGTTTGCTCATGTAGGTGCGTTCAAGCGTCCAATCCTGGAAGGCCGGCGCCTCGATGGGATTGAGGCAGTTGAAGGCGAATACATCGTGCCACAGGAACTCCGTAAGGTTGTGTACTGTGATCTCTATGTCCACATAGTCCGGCGCTGGAATGAGTCGGGCCGAATACACAATGCGCCCACCGGGACCCCACGTGCACGAGACCACGCCTTCATCATCGGGCCCGTCCCATTTGATTGTTGCTTCCGTGAAGTTGACCAGCAGGGCTTCGCGGCAGCCGATGGTCTCAGGGATCCCCAGTAGGAAAGTCTGGTCGTCGAGGCCTGGTACGCGTGCTATAACCTCCATTTTTCCGGGTTTGGGCTGCAGCACGATGTCAGCCGGCGTTGAGGGCGCGCTTGCCGCCGCCCATGAAATGACGCCGAGAACACTGCATAAGACTTTTCTGTTCATAACTGGTGCTCCGTGTGTTGCGAGGCCTTGTTCATCTATCTCAATGCCTACCGGCTTCGAGATCAATGTTTTCCCCAGACTGCCATTTTCTTTTGGCGTCTCTTTCAGGTTTTCTTGAGGGTGCCGGTGAGGGATAAGTGGGCGCAAAAGTTAAGGCAGTATTGCAAAAGGGTACGATGCCGGCCGTGAGACGCGAGGCCGGCATCGTTGAAATAACCGACGCACCTAACAGGTCACCCTTGGCCGCCGAGCATGCCCATCCAGGTGGTGGCTTGCGAGCTGAAATTGATCTTGCCGTCCACCCAGTTCCCGGGATCGTTTACGACAGGGTAGTCCTCCTGGTACTTTACAAACCGAACATGCCCGTCCATGTATAGGACGTTCGACCCGCCGGGGACATGATTGAACCGCGCCACGCCGTTGATTGGACCGGCCCAGACGAACGACGTGCACCATGCGTCAAATAAGACCGGGACAACGCTTTGCGCTCTGGCCCCCGCCGCAGGGTTGTTGATGTCGGTGATGAAGAAACGTTCCACGCCCTCTTTAACATGGGGATAGGACCGGGGCAGGGTCGTTACGCTGTCGTCGTCACGCCAGAAACCGTCGCCGGGGCGGGCTTCATAAGCCGGCCAGCTATTCAGGCAGTGGATATCGCCCATTCCCTCGAGGTAGTGCCGGTTGATAAGAGTCCATTCTGGACCGTTCCGGGCCTGTATGTCCGCAGTTGTTGCGCCGAGCTCAGAACGCCACAGCGCCGCGATGGTCGTACCCTGCCATGGTGCAATGGCCATGTTGACGTATACATCCATAACCTGTGACATACTGGTCGTAACGTACGGCAGATACATGTAGGACACAGGATGAGACAGCAATGCAGCCTGGATACGTCTCGTGATTTCATCGTTGCCGGTAATACGGGCAAGCTGCGCCGCTATGTCTTCATCGATGGCTACACCCCCCAGTTCCCACGATTCACCTCCGCTGTCCCGTGAATCCGATGGACAAATCATGATGTTGGCGTCGGTCCAGTAGTCCGGAAAGAGGGCACCGCCGTCTACTCCGTTCAACCTGAATCCGTTCCCATTAATGGACCACCGGGTTCCCATCGGGAAATTGCCATCCGCCTCGTTTGCGTACATCTTGAAAATGATCCCCCACTGCTTAAGATTGTTGGCGCATGAGGCCCGGCGGGCTGCTTCACGTGCTCGAGATAGAGCAGGCAGCAGAATCGACGCCAGAATGCCGATGATCGCGATAACAACCAGCAGTTCAATAAGCGTAAAGCCGTGTCCTTTTCGCATGGTTCCTTTCCTTCTCTGTTTATGACCGATCTGCAGAACAGTGCCTTTCGTAAATTCCCGAATCCTGCGACTTTCCTTGTGCAAGGGCGCGTGTCTCTTATTGATTGGCATCCCTCCTTCTGATTTGTTGGCCTGCATGGCCTATGGTCGCCGCCCTTCGAGACAAGACTCGAGCAAATGCTGCCCCATCTCTTGCTGAAGCCTTGATCTCTACTCAACGGATACCGCCTTCCCATGCATAGCTTTTTCCTTATTGCCTTGTGTTTTGTCGGCAAACAGCGTGGGACTTGGTGTCAGATGCTGGCCCGCACCGATATTGTCAGCGTAGGACACAGCGCGCTGTTCGCCTGTAAGTAGCAGGGGCACCGGCAGCATGTAGACGACCGGCGGTTTCACTTGCCCTCGAATTTCACGGACCACGAGGTCGACCGCGACCTCGCCAGCCAGGCGGAAGCTCGGGTCTGATGTCGGGAAAGGCGGGCGCACAGCACGGCAGGCCCGGAGGTTGTCGAAACCGACGACGCGTAGATCGTTCGGGACGCGCAGTCCTCGTTCGGTAGCCGCATGGATGGCGTACAAAGCGGCAGTGTCCTCGATCGCTATGAGTGCTGTAGGCCTGTCGCTGCCCATCATATGCTGGTCCATGAAGCCGTCGAAGGCGAGATCCATCCGTTCGCGCACATCAATGATCCAGCGATCGTCCGGACGCGCCGTCAGTTTCCAGGCGCTCAGTGCGTCCAGGTACCCTTCGTATCTGTCGCGCGTGGAACGCTGCAAGTATTCTCCCTCTGCGCATGCCAGATCCATGAATGCGATGCGGCGGTGGCCTTCGTTAATGAGGAATTCCGTCATTTGAAAGGCTGCCCGATAGTTGTCGAAAACCACCTGGGAGCGTTTCTGTTCGGGGTACGCAATGTCGAAGAGGACAATGGGCACATCCTTGAATTCACGATTCAGGTAGTCGTTGTTCAGCTCCTGTTTGCGGCGGGTCACGGGCCACACCACTACGCCGCTGCACCCTCCTTCAATCAGGCGTTGGATGGCCTCCTGCTCGTTTCCATAACTGTGGCTCGTAGCCACCTGCATATGCCGGCCATGCCGTTGGCAAGCCCACTCGACTCCTTCGGTAAGGCGCCCGGCCAGTTCATGGGCTGCATGGAACGGCGAGACGAGACCAATCGCGTCCGTGGCAGCGTTAGGCGATTGGTGTGTCTGATCAGTTATGAAGCAGCCTTTTCCCTGTACCGCGGTGATCTCTCCGCGCGCTTCGAGGATGTTCAATGCGTGCCCGATGGTTGTATTCGAGGACCCGTAACGCCGTTGTAGTGCGCGGATACTAGGCAGTTTGCCGCCTACTCGCACTGCGCCGCTTCGAATGAAGTCACGGGCAATTTGTTCGGCGATGCGTACCGGTTGTTTGGTTGCCATGTCGTTACACCCGCATTGATTTCATATACACCATCCGTCTGAACAGTATAAGTGTACAGACATTTTTCAGGTTTGTCAACCCCTTTCTCGCGCTGGCCGCTCAGAAAAAGGCTGGGACTGGTCCGGCCCGGAATTGTCGAGCAGCGTATTCTTGAATGTCCCGCGAACCCCTGCTGAATTCTTCTGGTGTGACCAGCGAGAATCTGGGGGCTTCAATTTGACATGGTTTTCGCGTGTGCGGTAATGTCTTTTAGTGAATGTGTATTTAAAAGGGCTGAGCAGCGGTTTCTACGGCATCAAGGGCGCGGGCTGCCTGTTGACTAGAGGCTTGCGATGACGGCCAATTACAAAACCAAAGAACAATGGCAAGGCTGCGTCAACGACTGTGGACTACGGCCAGAAGTGTCCGCGGCGCTTAGGTTGGTCTATCGCGCGTGTGGAAGAAAGGAGCTATCATGGGTGATGCGTTTTCGAGAAGGGATTTCCTGAAGACGGCCGGCGCGACGGCCGGCGTTGCCATCGCAGCAGGGTACTCGCCCTTCTCCTATGCCCAGAACGAGAAGTTGCGCGTTGCGTGCATTGGTACAGGCGGCCAGGGTGGATTCCATATCCGTCACGGCCTGAATGACACCAAGGAAATCGAGATTGTGGCTGTGTGCGACGTGTACAAACCCCATCTCGAGGCGGCCTACAATGCGGCCGGCGGCGGCGACATAAAGATGTACCAGGATTACCGCAAGTTGCTTGATGAGCTGGATTTCGATGCCGCTGTGATTGCGACGCCCCTGCACGTGCATTTCCCCGTCGCCATGGATTGCCTGGATGCGGGTAAGCCGGTTTTTTGCGAGAAGACCCTGTGCTACAACATCGAGGAGTGCCGTGCGCTCGTCAAGAAGTGCCACGAGACGGGCCTCTTATTCCAGGTAGGTCATCAGCGGCGGTACAATCCCGAATACAACAAGGCGGTTTGGCTTGCGCGGGGTTCCGAGGTGGGGCCCAGCACTATCGGCCGGATCAACTTGCTTAATGCGGAGTGGAACCGGAATAACGACTGGCGCCGGCCGGTCGATCATAGCTACGAACTCAGCGAGGAAGAAAAGCTTTGGATCAAGGACATTGATCGGCACATCAACTGGCGCTTATATAAGGACTACTCCTTTGGCTTGATCACGGAGCTCCTGACGCACCAGTTGGACGTCTTCAACTGGTTTATGGGCGGCATGCCCAAACGTGTCGCGGGCTTCGGCGGCATCGACTACTGGCGCGACGGCCGTGATGTATTTGACAACATCAAGCTCATTTACGAATACGACGTCTCGCGGGATCAGGGCGGCTTCGCCATGGTTCCTCCCCGCAACGAACACCAGCGGGTCAGCCAGATTAACCGTCCGTACTCCGTGCGCGCTACGTACACGAGCGGTTGCGCCAATGCCAAAGATGACTACTTTGAAGAGATACGCGGCGATCGCGGCACGCTGAGGACGACCGAAATGGCAGGATGCCATTTCTTTGCCGAGCCGGCAGCTAAGGAAGACTGGAACGAGAGAGAGGATGCGGCTTCTGTGGCCGAGCAGATTGTCCAGGGCGAGAGCCGCGAACCTAGTCCCGAAGCTTATACGACCGGCGAGAAAATCGTGGTCGTTGACAACCATGGCGAACGGTTTACGGAGCCAACAGCGGTTGACCGCATGCAGTTCGAGGCCTTCGCCAACGACATCCGCACCGGCGGCGTCCCGAAGGCCAATCAAATGGTTGGTCTGTTGGTTGCTGTTGCCGGTCTCAAGGGATACGAGGCCATAGTGAACGGAACCATGGTCGACATCGACCCGGCCCTGTATAGTTTCGATTTTGAGACGCCGGATCCGTGGCGCTACGATTTCTTCGACGACCCTGACTATGACGACCTGCTTAATGCGCCGCTAGAATCTGCATAGCATGGAACAATCATTAGCCAATAAACCGGAGGAGGTAAACAGATGCCAGATGAAAAGCTGATCGAGTCGCTCAATGAGGCCCTCAATCGCGAAGTGACGACTTTTCTCCGCTATATGCTTCAGGCGGCTTCAATCAAAGGGGTTCCATTTGAGCCTGTGCGCGAGATGTATCTCGAGGAAGTGACCGACGAGGTCGGGCATGCCCAGTATCTGGCAAATCAGATAAGGATGCTGGGAGGGACGCCGGTCTTGAAGCCGGATCTTACGCCGCCGCCCCAGGACGTCAAGGAGATGCTTAAGCGAGACAGCGACGAGGAAAAGATTGACGTCCGGAATTACGCAAAGCTGGCTGAGATGGCGGAAGTTGCCGGGCTCTACTCGCTCAAAATGAAAATGGAGGAGCAGGCGGCGGACGAGGATGAGCATGCCCAGGAAATGCGGCGCCTGCTGGGTTAAGCCTGTGAATTGGACGGCGAACGGATGGACGGTCCCGCAGCGCTGTAGCTTACTGGATCGAGGGCCGGCAATGTGAGCGCGAACCGTTCTGAAAAGGGGGGGATCTGCTGTTTCGCATAATTTCGCGTAATACAATGGAAAGGGAATTCTTTTCTGGAGATGTACCGCATGAAGGAACAACAGACTTGGGGCAAGGTGCTTATTGTCGCCCTTTCGCTCTGCGTTTTGGCTGCCGGTTGCGCGGATCCTACCGAAGGCAAGCCCAAGGCGACTGTGGGCGAGGCGGTTGAAATCGAGAAAGGGCCGAGTGAGAATGCTCAGACGACGGAAGAAGGCTCTTCCACTCAGCCTTCAGCAAGCGAAGCCGAAGGGCCGGATCCAGGCACTAACGAGGAAAAGTCAAGCGCTGTCCAATCTGTTATCTACAAACTGGACCCGGACTGTTACATTGGGTTCGCCAGCTCCAAGGTGACCGGCACCCACTATGGCCAGTTTTCAGGTTTCGAGGGAACGATCAAAGTCCCTGACAATGACCTGTCCGAAATGTGGATTGATGTCACAATCAATACTTCCACCGTTGATACGGACAACCGGATCCTCACCAGCATCGTTAAAGGCGACGAATTCTTCGACATCGAGAAATATCCGACCATGCGCTTTGTGTCGACGAGCGTGACAAAGACCGGCGCCGGGTACGACATCACCGGCAACTTTACGTTGCGAGGCATCACAAAGAGCATCACCTTTCCTGCCACCGTCGAGATCGAAGGCGACCAGCTCAAGGGGTTCGCCGAGTTTAGCATCAACCGGAAAGACTGGGGCATTGTCTATAAAGGGGTAGGCGACAACGTGATTCGGGAGGACGTTTTGCTGACATTGGACGTGATCGCGAAAACCCAGTAATAGCAGAATTATCAGCTAGAAATATCCCCGAAGACTGCCTGTCGGTTGACAGAAAGGCGGTCTCCGGGGATAATTCTTTCAGGAAGTGTTCGCGCACGAGACAGACCCATGGGCTTGCGTATCAACATGAGCCAAAGTGTGCCCGTAACATTGCGAGCGTCTGGGGCGGTGGGGCAAGCAAGCCGGGAACGCTCCGTAAACCATTCTCCGAGAACGGTTTCCACGGGAGAGCAGGTTGAGCCGCCAACCGCCGGATTTGGGGACGGGACGATTTCCCTCCCCGGCGCTATTGTGCAGACTATTAAGCGAGGGATGCAGAACGCACGCCGTGTGACGCCAACGCCTGAGGAAATCGCAGTGGCGCAACAGCGACGGGCCAGCGAGATGCGGGATGCGGCGGGGGCCCAGGCCTCTCTGGAGGCCATTCCTGATTCTGTCCGGAATGCCGCGTCGGCGAAAACGACCGGTCCAGCCGATCGGGGCGTCGCGCAGGCGGCAGTTCCCGAGCGTGAAACCATTGAAAGCACATCCGCCCAGGGAACGGTCTCTTCCAGCTCGAAGCAGCGCAACGCAGGTTCTAAGCTGCCCGGTTCCCCGCACATCGATCTGCAAGCCTGAGCAGGCAAACCGCCGCCGGCGCGCATGAAGCGCAGATGCTCTGACTTTACTCTGTTGGATGGATACACAGCAGTCCGCGAATGGGTCCAAAGCTTCTGCCGTGCTAACCTTGTCTTTATTGGTTATCTTCACCCTCCCCCGTGATCTGCAGAGACCATCCCACCGTTCATGAAAGCAGTCCAGAAGACTGTCCGCTGCACCCCTTTGCAATAGCCGGCTCAGGCATGCAGTTCGTGAAAGAACGACCGGCTGGGCGCGGTTGAACTGCAACGCGGTCTTATCACATGGGTCTATCCTGCGTGAACTGGCCCCGTGGAGACATGTTGGGGTCGTTCGCTTCGGCCATAGCGTCAGAGTCAGCAAACATCCGTTTGCCATTGGCGAAAGCCCTCGTTGTGTGGCATAATAGCTTGTGCCTGAAAAGGCGTACGTCTCGCTTCCCACGAGACCTTTCTGCTTGACCATGTGGGGGCGCCAAGGTTTCGACGGGGGTGAATGGGGCGTAAGTTGCATGCCGAGGTTCCCGGCGGCCTCGTAAAAAACCGGGAAAGTTACAACTGCCAACGATGAATTGGCTCTCGCTGCTTAATTAACTTGCAGCGCGTCCTGCCTCTGACTGTCTGCTAGGAGGATCAGGGCGACGACAGCGGGCCTCGATGCCGGACGACGGCGGAGCATCCGGCGGAGAGTACGAACTCCGCCTAGCGGCCTGCGAAAGCGAGCTCGACGCGTTCTCAGGTGGCGAATCCTAAAGGACGGGCTAAGCATGTAGAGGCTTTCGCAGCCACACTTCCGGACGCGGGTTCGATTCCCGCCGCCTCCACCATTCTTCTGTTTTAACTAAGTCGTTGATATCACTCGGTTTCTGCGGAGAAGTCCGGTCGGATTTTCTCTGGCGGGACCTGTCAGTGACCTGAATTTGACCCGTAGAAGTGTCGTCGTTTTGTCCGGGTCTTACCTGTTCGGCTACTTTCTCAGCAACTTCAGCCAGACGTGTATCGCGGGCTCGAGCGTACACATTCATGGTCAGGTCGGGCGTGGAGTGTCGCGCCAATGCCTGTGCCTCCTTGGCGGAGGCGCCAGCCTCCAAGACAAACGACACATAGGCCACGCGCAACGCATGGAAGTCGATCTTGCCGTCTTCGGTGTGCTTGGGGATCCCAGCGGCTTTCAGGTCGATCTCCAGGTCCCTTCAGTGGGACACTAAGGCTCAGATTAGTTGGCAAGGTTTTCCCGCATCGCGCGATGGAGCCATGAGCCGGTCCTAGGAGGAATGCGGTCGTGCTATCCTGCCGCTGTGCAACCATTTCCGGCGGGGTAGGCGGGAGTGACCTCCAAGGACTCATTGTGGAAAAACCGAACCAATACTGTGAGCTTTCGCACTCTCTAGTGATCGGCGCATTCTTGCGACAATGACAAAAGGAGTCTATCTGTGAGCCACGCAAACAGAAGTTCCGCACAACGGGGGCACTCTATGGTTTTTGACCTTCTGGAAAAGATCGGTCGCTTTGACAGCTACCCGGTGTTGGAAGAAATCGACGGTCACTTACAGGTCCTCAGGGGCAAACCAGGATTTCGCATCGAGCCTATTGGTCATTCGAGACTTGGCCGTGAGATCAACTTAGTACTATTTGGTAGCGGCGAGAATCCGACGATCTTGCTGTGGGGATTGGAAGATCCGCACGAACCGATTTGCTCCCTGAGCCTGATGTGGTTGTGTGCACAATTGGCCGATGGTGGTTCACCGATCCATCGTTTGGGTTACGACTGGGCTTTCATTCCATGTCTGAATCCGGATGGCGTCGTCAGGAATGAACAATGGTTCCGGCATCCGGGTGATCTCAGGGCGTTCCTTAACGGATCGTGGGAAGACGAGCTCACCTTCTGGGGTGTTCCGGAACATCCCGAGGAGAAGGCCCTGGAACAGGCGATAACCCGTACGAGGCCTGAACTCCTCTTCGGAATGCATGACGAGAGTCACTTCCCGGGGCACGGTTATTGGGCCCTCGTCTCTGACGAGGTGATGCAGAAGGGCTTGGAGGAGCACTTCGCCTACGAAAGTCGTATAGGCGTAGAACCGGTTCCGCCACCCGTGGAGCCAAAAACAATGAGAGCCAACTGGTACTTCCAGCGTGCGCATGAGCTTAATGCCCGTTGCGTGAGTATGATTTGCGAGCCTCGCGGATACCGTCAGTTGGTGCCGCCACGAGAGCCGGAAGAGGATGTGCGGAAGCAATACGAGGAAGCCCTTCGCGAATATGAGGCCGCTTTGGGCGGACTGGACGCGTCTTCGAAAGAGGAACAGGCCCTGATCCGGGGCGCAACATTCTGCCTTGGCAGAATGGGCCAAGGGCGGCCTTTCGCCGTCTGCGTGGGGGCTTGTGGGCTCAGGGTTCTCAAGGCCCATGGACAATATCGAAAGGCCGAGTTCATTGAAGAGGCATTCTGGCAATACTTGAGCGCGAGGCTCCAGGGAACCTATGCCGCAATCCCTATGAGGGACCAAGTGCGGATTCAGCTGCACTTCTTGGTCTCGGTGATGGAACAGGCTCTCAATAGGCAGGCATCATGATCGCTTCCGTCTTTATCACTAGACATCGGCGGCGTCTGACCGGGTCCGAAGTGGTGAAACTACCACTCGGGACGTTTGCAATTGATTTCTCACGTTTCTCATAATATTGGAGCACTCGTTGTTATTTTCATGGGCGATCTGGTTTGTTCTTTCGCTGCATCTTGTCGGGTTCTTCTTTATTTTCGGATTCCTTTCAAAGACCATCGGAATGTCAATCATCGAAGCAATGGAGAAGAAGACGCACAACAAGGCTATTTCAGCCGACGCAAAAAAGCCGCGCGGCTGATTAGCGGCGTTCGGCGGCAAGGGAAGGGTCCTATCGTTGCAGACTGCGATGCTCGTTCAACATTGTCAATCCCATCACCATGTTGATCGTCAGGCGCGCCTGTGGCCCGACTCTCGCAATGGATTGACCGAACTGGGCCAACGTCAAGCGCACTGTGTGGCGGAACGATTGCGCGTTGAAGTCAAAGGAAGACCATGTCAAGTATATGCCAGTCCAATGAGGCGTGCCGCGGAAACTGCCAGCATTGTCAGTGAGGAGCTTGGCGTGGACCTCCAGATAGTCCATGATTTGCATGAATACTGTGGCCGCTTCGCACTCGAACGAACAGAAGACGGCAAGGAGTGGGCAGTTGACAATTCGAATTGGTCGCTCTTCGACTGGCGTCCCATTCCTGAAGCAGAAACGTGGCGGGAGTTCCACGCGCGCGTGGCGACGGCGATGGACGGCGTGACGGAGCGGCACCCTGATGGTGAACTTGCCATTTTCATCGTTCACGGCGGCACGTTGAGCAACATCGTAGTCTGGTGGCTCGGGATTCCCCTGGATGTTCTCCCGGAGCGTACGTGCTTCTCGGCCACACCGGGAAGTCTCTCAACGCTCAACAAGGATGAACATGGCAATGCTCTTGTCGAGCGGCTGAATGACCGCGGGCATTTGGCGATTCTGCCATAGGGAGGAGAGTATGCGCCGAACCTGCGCATCCAGCGGACTTCGCCGCTGACGGGCGGAACGTTATGCAAACGGGAGGCATCCAACCGAGGCATACCTCCCGCAGAACGACACCACCAGACACGCGGTGGCTCAGGGCTTCAGGTCGCACTCATAGATTGCGATGCCTGTGCCCCAGTCCGATACCTCTTCACGGCGCTTTGTCTCCGTGAGTCTATGCTCTGCAAGCCACTCGCTTTCGGCTTGCTTTGCGGAATTCCCGGTCATGAAGGCACGCACATCGCGCACAATGTCTTCTTCCATCAGTATCCGCTTCACGGCTCGTGCCGGCACCCTCTATGCCATCACACTGGCGGTGCCGAAGTACGAGGTGCGAGTCACATCGCTGGGTGCGGCAGCCGGGCATGCGGACGCTGCTGTGCGGAGCGTTCAACTGGTGGGTTCCGGCGCGAAACTCCAATGGCGGCAGGAAGATGACGCGCTGGTTATTGAGACACCAGTCGACCTCCCATGTGACCACGCCGCCGCGTTCCGTATAGCGCTGGAATAGGCCATGAGGGTGAAATGACGCTTCTTCATCGATGCTCTTCCTGTCTTCACAGTGGCATTCTAGACTATAAATCCACAGAGACTGTAAGCGTAGAAGTGTTTAAGCAATAACACGGCCGTCCCATGTGGCGGCGCCATCGCGTTCTGTGTACTCCTCCGATCTACCGCTCGCCCCTTTCCAAGACCAACACCCAATCCTGGGGTGAGGGCAGGTCGGGGGCGATGTATTGGCCGGTCGCGCTTTCGCCCGCGTCAAGGGCCATTGGCGACACTTCAAACTTTCCGAAGGCCTGCTGTTCGCCAATCTGGTAGAACCAGAGACCGGTTTTTCCGGATGTAGTGTTGCCAACCTTGACGGGTGGCGTGCGCCAGGTCTGCTTGCCGTCGGAGACCATCATGGCCGCGTGCTCACCGACCACGGCCGCGCTGAGCTGAATCTCGGGGCCGATGCCGGGTACCATTACGGTCCCCAGCATGGCGCCCCAGCTTCCTTCCCGGCAGTCGTGAATGAAGATGCTTTTGAAGTGGGGACTGTAAAGGGCGACGATGTAGTTGTCGGGATCCTGGAAACGGAGCACCAGTCCCGCCTCGGCACTGCTGCGGGCACTGGCGCAACTGACCATCACATCCTTGGTGTCCATGGTCTCCACGATGCTCAGCATGCCCTTGCCGCCTGTCAGGAAACCGTCCTTGCGTTGCGTTGCCGTGCCGTAGTCTTTCCAGGCAGCGGCATCCCCCTTGGGAGTGAAGCCAACCGCGCTTCTGTCGAAATCGTCTTCATACAGCCGGGGTTGGGTGTGTCCTTCGAAAGTCGTAAGGTCGCTGGATATGAGCTTCACTTTGCCTTGGTCAAAGCGCCGCCCGGTGGCGGGGTCGAAGTAGAACGCGGAATAGTCGACGTTCATTTCCACTCCTTTGACTACGGCCCCTTGCCAGTTGTAGATGGTGCGCCGAGGTTGATAGATGAAGCGCACCTCACCCGGGATCCCTGCGGCAAAGCTTCCTTCCTCGGCCCATTCAGGATGGGGCTCAAAACGGTGCCAGTCGTACTCCTCCAACAGACTCTTACCCAAGCCCAGTTGAGTGGCGCCTGGGTAGTTCATCCCCTCCCGCCAAGTCGTCCAATCATAGACTTTGCGGCCGCCAAAGGCACTCGACGCACAGCCGGGATCGCCTTCCACACTTGCATGCCAGATGCCGGCGGCGCCGTAAGTGTGTCCAGCCGCGCCACTGAGCATGTACTGCCAGAACATGTGCCGCTGCACATACTGGAAACCCGTCTGCATGTGGCCTTCGTAGCAGGTCTCACCCACGAGCACCGGCATGGGCGGCTCTTTGCTGTAGGCGTCTGTGAAGTTGTCGATGGCCGAAGTGATGGCGACCGCCTGGTCATGGCTCCCTCCCACCATATCGTAGGTGATGATGAGGTCGTCGTCCGGATTGCCTCGTCTTCCGCCGCCCGTGTGATTGGTGATGGGACGCCGGTACGGGTCAATGCTTCTCACATAGCGACCCACTTCGCCCCACGGGCCCACGCCCCATTTGCTTTCGTTCTGAAGCTCCCCGGCCAGGATCCAGAACACGGGATAGGCGCCGTAACGGGCAATCACATAGCGCCAATGCCGCTTGAGCCCTTCAACGCCGGCCACATTCATAGCATTGCAGTCGTGTCTACCCCACGCCCCGACGATGGCTGGAACCAGTTCCACGTCGACCAAGTGCGCCAGACGCCTGTCGGCATGGTCCCAGTATTCAACGTTGATCTCTTTGTAGTCCCGCGTGTGGTAGGGCAGTCCCCCTTCATTGGCCCACATGGGTTCAAAGGCGTCCTCATCGGGATAGGGACCGCATACAATCTGGATCACCGAAAAGCCCTTCGATCTCCGGTCGGCAGCCAACTCCTTAAAGCCTTCCCACGTCATCCGCTTGCACAGGTTCTTCCACCACGTGTCGCCCAACCAGAAGAAAGGCCTGCCGTCTTCATGGGCAAAGTGCCGCTGGTCGTCTGCAATATGGATGGGGCCATGGCGGTAGAGATTGCTCTCGCCAGTGTAGGGTGTGATTTCAATCTTACCCTCGACACCATGCAAGCCGGCGTTGCTGCTATGGCTGCAGACCGTGCGGTAGCGGTGGAGCCCCGTAAGGGGCGACGCGTAGCGGACCTTCCACGTGTCGCCCCCCGCCCAGAACGCGGGCACTCTCATCTCCGTGCCATCGGGGGCCGTGAACAGGGCATCCAATTCCACATCCGTGAAGGGGTTGGCATATTGCTTGTGGGTCTGGAAAGAGATCTCAATCACCTTGTTGGTCTGCGCTTGCTGGGCGACGCTGGCGTGGACGGCCATGCAGGTTAGCAGTGCGCCAAGTGCTGCCATGGGTCTTACCCTTTCTTTTGAATGCTGAGGGGGCGGAATTGCACCTATGTCAGTCTGATTGCGGTCTTGAAGATAACCTTCCCGGAGTTAACCAGAACGCGGGTATTTGTTCAAGCGTTCAGAAGCGGGAAAGGCGTCAATCCAGCTCGAAAGCGAGCACAAAGAGACTCGGCACTGCGGGAGCAAAACGGGAGCGTTTTGAAGCAGAAATGTGCGCAAATGTGACAAGCCGTGATAAAACCTGAGACTCGCTCAAGTTCTCAAAGAGCAGCGGCTTAGGTCGTATCTCGTGGCTTGTCAAGGGGGTACGAAAACACCCCCTTCTCCGGCTTCGATTCCCGCCGCCTCCACAATGCCTTTTATCCCTTTTCTCTCGTATCTATTGCAGTTTGCCAGAATATGCCGTAGAATGTTGCCCTAAGCTTAGGCTCAGTTTGGGGTACGAATAGGGTCGTGTTTTCTGCGTTTCAATAAGCGCCCTCCTGCAAGATTGGTTGCACTCAGAGCCACAATTCTGCAGTGATGAGGGGCACGTTGAACGAAACTTCTGTGTGCCATACTTGTGTGTTTGGGCTAGCCGGTCGGAGGAGGCTTTCCGGCATTTGAGGGTGAGTCGAGGTTTCCATGGGGGCGCGGCGCCCTCTCGGCAGGACAGCGTGCCTCGTTGACTGGTAGGAAACGGGGAGATGCTGTTCATGCGCCCGCTGGTTTTCATTTCCCAGACCGTCCTCGCTGCCGTGTTTCTTCTGTTTCTTGCTGGTCCTGCCAGCTATGCTCAGTGGTCGGTCCAAGAGATTGAGCTTCGTCCCGGATGGAACGCGGTTTTTCTCGAGGTCGAGCCTGAACTGAACGCATGTGAGGATGTCTTCGGTCAGACGCCCGTAACGAGCGTGTGGGCTCGGGCCAAACGCTTCAGTACGGTCCAGTTCTTAACGGACCCCACTGAGCTTGTCCCACCTCAGGCAGACTGGCTTGCCTACTTCCCTCCCGACAGCCCACGCGGTTTTCTGAGCAGCCTCTATGCCGTCCATGGCGGCCGCGCTTATCTTATCGAGCTGGCAGGTACGGAGACCCGCCGGCTGAGCCTTTTGGGGAAAGCCGTTGTGAGCGGAATTGACTGGGTCCCCGATTCCTTTAATCTCGTTGGGTTTCACATTGACCCGGACCAGCCGCCGGCGTTCGGCAGCTACCTGGCGCCGGATCCGGCCCTTTGCAGCCAGCCGATCTACCGTCTCGGCGCAACCGGCCGGTGGGAGGCCGTGACGGATCCGGCAGGAACAGCGATGGGCCGTGGCGAGGCTTACTGGATTTACTGTAAAGGACCGTCCTCGTACGACGGGCCCTTGGCCATCGACCGGCGCCTTCATGGCGTGCTCGATTTTAGGGACCAGATCGTCGAGCATCTTCTGCCCCTGAAGAATCAATCTGCCGCCGCCAAGAGCGTGACCCTCAGGGTGCTGCCTTCGGCCCGTCCTCCAGAAAAGAGCGCAGAAGGCGAGACGCTCTCTCTGGACGGCCAAGTGGCCTTGTCCTACCAGCGCCTGCTGTCCTGGGAGCCGTTCGATAAACCGTTGACTATTCCCATTGACCCGCACAGCACACTCGCAGTGCGTCTTGCCGTCCGGCGCGGGGCCATGGCGCCGCCCTCGAACGAAACGGGCGATTACGGCAGCGTCCTCGAGATACGGGACGGCGAAGGCTCGCTTTATCGTCTGCCTGTGGCGGCGCAGGTCAGTGGGTCGAAGGCCGGTCTCTGGGTGGGCGCCGTTTCAGTGGACCAGGTCAGCGAAGCGGGTGACGCGGCCGACCGCGCGACGCCCACGCCTGTCGGTTCGCCGTTCACGTTCCGGCTGATTTTGCACGTGGACGGCCAGGGAGTGGTTCGCCTGTTGCAGCACGTGGTGGTTATGCAAATCGAGGACCCTCAGACTGGAGCTTCGCGGTTCGTACTGATTACAGACGACAGCCTTTTGCCCCAGTATGAAGGCATCGGTATCCGCGACGGCGAAATCGTAGGACGCCGCATTACGTCGCCCGTCTTTGCCTTTGACGCCCCCTTGCCGATGACAGGGAGCTTCGCCACAGTTTTGTCCCTCGCCGATCCCATCATGATGGAGTATATGAATGCACTCAATCCCTTTGTGCATCGTTACCACCCTGATCACGACAATCTAGACGAGCGATATGCGAATACGTTGGCGGAAGGTGCGGAGTCCTTCACTTTCTCGAGGGATATACGCCTCGAGTTTACTACTACCGATCCAGCAAATATGGGCGATCCCGCATGGGGCTTCGATCTGATTGGCGGCATCTACCGAGAGACGCTGTCAGGCGTCCATAAGAGCGACATCCATGTTCAGGGGACCTTTACGCTGAACAGAGTGACGAGCGTTGCGGTTCTCAACGATGGAGCGTAAGGGCTTACCCGCGACGGACACCTGGGAAATGGAGACAATGAATCTGAGGCGGTCGTCCCTTAAAACCACAGGCCGTATGAGGTGGAATAACGCTATGCGACACAGCAAAAGAGAGGTCTGCCTGACGCCCCTCCGTGCAGCTTACCCATGGGGCGGACGGCTGCTACCGATTCTGTCCCTGGTTTTGACGGCGGCCTTCCCCTCTTGGGCTGGAGAGGCAGTCCTGTTCCAAGAAGACTTCGAGTCGGAGGCGGCACAGGACAATTGGGTTTTATCGGGCGACTGGCGCTTCAAAACCAACAGCGCGTGTCTTCCCAACGAGCTTGGTTATACGAGCCCTACGACTGCGCTGGTCTTCGACTATGGCTCGGAGTGCGGCTACCGCAACAAGCGTTCCGGATTCGCCGGCATGACCACCGATGTGCTCATCCCGGTCAGCGTACCCTCGGCCACACTCGAGTGGTGGGACTTCGCTGGCGCAGAGCAAGGTTCGGACTATTACTTCGTGCAGCTCTCGACCGATGGAGGCATCACATGGCCCTACGAGCTTTACAGAGATTCCATCGACGAGACGTTCTGGGACCAGGAGACCGTCGACCTGACACCGTTCACAGGAGAGCGCATCCGACTTCGCTTTGGCTTTACTTCAGACGAAACCATCACCAACTTTGGCTGGTACATCGACGATATCCGGATAGTGGGTGAGACGCTGGCCGAGGGTGTCAGCGCTGTGGCTGTCTCTGACGCGAGCGCTAATGAGGGGGATGGCTTGATAGCGTTCCGCTTGAGCATCGTACCGCCCAACGACAACTCGATCACCTTGGACCACAACACCGTGAGTCGAAGCGCGACGGCCGGGCTCGACTTTGTCGCTAGTTCAGGTCCCGTGACCATTCCGGCTGGGGCTGATTCCGCAACCATCGCCATCACCGTGATTGACGATGTACTCTTCGAACGGGACGAGTCGCTCCAACTCGAAATCAGCGCACCCTCCAGCAATGCGTCAATCACTCTTAGCGCCGCCACGGGCGTGATTCACGACAACGAACAGCTAACTTGCCTCTACGATGAAGACTTTGAGCAACGTCCTGGCACATTCCGGTGGACGGTTCAGCAACCCGACGCCGAGTTCGCGACCACTGACCCGAACGCGGGGCTTTGGCACATTGCTCGGTCAAGCACCTGCGCCAGTCCCGCTTACGCGAGCCCCGTCAGCGCCCTTGTGTTCACAGACGAAACGCGCTGCACCTACGACACCCAAGGCGGGGTGGACGGTTGGGTGGCCATGACGGAGGATATCTATCTGGTCGATCAGACCAGCGGTGAGGCGGAGGACGTGCTCGCGGCCCAGGTGAGCTTCATGCACCTTTTCGAGGCGGCTTATCCCGCTGCAAGGGACGAGTGCACAACGGGATACGTCGAGATCTCGAACGATGGCGGTCAGAGTTGGGCGGTTGGTGCAACGTTCCGGCCTGATGCGCCCTCTCCTCAGCCGTTTCTCATTCCGTGGCGTGAAGAGGTGATCAACCTCGATTCCTATATCGGGCAGAACGTGCGCCTTCGGTTCCGGTTCGTTCAGCCTGCCGAAGCAGTGCGCCACACAGCGGCCGGATGGTTTGTCGATGATGTCCAGTTCTGTTATGCAGCGCGCCCGGAAGCGGTCAGCAAGATCACGGTCCACCCCGCCTCCGGCGACGAGGGCCATTTCGGTACGACAGCGCTCGACTTCGACATCGCCGTGTGGCCGGATCCCGCTACCCAGCCTGTCGAGGATCGCCGCCGCAAGATTGTGGCCTTCAAGACGGTCCCTCTCGACGGGCAGAGGGCCGCCACGGCCGACATAGACTTTGTCAGCACGGAGAGCCAGATCATTATCCCACCGGACGCGGCATCCTCGCAGATCCGCGTTCTGATGATCGGCGATGATCTGCGGGAGCCCGACGAGGTATTCGGCCTCGAGCTGAGCAACGTCTCCTCGAATGTATTCCTTGCCGCCAATCACACGACAGGGACTATCCTGAATGACGACGCGCCGTCCACCTTTGACCTGTACGTCCGCGGCAGCAGTCCCCGCTCGACAACGGTGATGGAAAACGTGGGCACGGCGACCTTCCAAGTGGAGATCGTCCCCCCGCGGACGGTGCCGGTAGATGTACACTACGCTACGGTCGACGGGACGGCCTTGGGCGGGACCGGGCTCGACTATCTGCCCGCGTCTGGAACGTTGCACTTTCCCGCTAACACCCCCTCTCAAGCTATTACGGTCACGATTCTCAACGACTCGAATTACGAAGATCCCGACGATGTCCCGCCGCGCGACAACGAGGTGTTCTCAGTGAAGTTCACCAGCGCCTCGCCGTTTGCACAAGGGAGTACAGTCGATGTAGCCATCCAGGATGACGACGCTGAACCGCTGCCGGGTGAAGAGCCCGTGGCGATGAATATCCGCCTGATCGCCCACCCTGACCAGAAGATCGATTTGCCCGAGGGCAGTTGCCCGTTCGTCAGCGCCGCCGACCCGTGTGAAACGCTGTACGACGCGCAGTTCGTCGTCACGGTGTCCAAGGCCAACGGCCTTCATGACACGCTTGTAGACTACAAAACGGTTGACGACACTGCCGTGGCTGGTGAGGACTATCAAGCTGCGGTTGGTACATTGACAATCCCAGCCGGCGAGACCCGAGGCCTAATCAGGGTGCCTGTCTGGGCTGACAGGAAGATCGAGGACGACGAGACGTTTGCCGTGGTGCTGAGCAATCCGGCTGTGGTGGACGACTCGCAGAGCCAAGTGAACATTGTGACTAACCGCCAGGTTTGCACCATCCGCAACGACGATTACGAGGCGACTGCCTTCGGTGCGCACGGCACGGTCTTCTCACGCCGCACATTAGGCGAGCACGATGCCGTGGACAAGGTCCTCATTGGCGGACCGGTGGATTTCTCAGCAGCCACTTTCAGAGGTTACGAGTTCGACACGCTGTACGGCTGGAGCTCGAACAAGCTCATGAAGATCAACCTGGCCACTGGAGAGGTTGCCGAGATCGCCAGCAAACCTCTGGCGTTTGGCGAGGAGTGGTCGGGCCTTGCTTGGGACCACGCCAATGGCCGTGCCTATGCTTGCAACACGGAGGGCGACCTCGTCGAGATCGACCTTGCAACAGGGGATACCTCCCCCGTGGCCGGCGGAGGTGGAAACCTTGCCTGTCTAGCCGTGCATCCGTCTTCAGGAAGGATATATGCCGTCGAGGTGAGTGGGGGCGCCGCCTACCTGTACAAGGTAACGCCCGGAGATTGGACCTTCCAGTTAATCACGGTGCTTACGGGACTTACCCCAGGGAGCGGTGGCCGCGACCCGATGTGGGACTGTGATTTTGACAGTGTAACAGGCGACCTGTACGTCACGGCTTTCGTCGGTGCGGGAGGCGATGCGGCCGGATCGGCTGCGGCCGCCGTTGAGGCGGGAGCGCACGCCCTTTCTGCGCGCAGCAATGCGGACATGGCCCTCGCCTACGCGGCTCAAGCGGCTGCCAACGCGCCGCTCTACTTGTTCCTTGATGACTGTCTTTCCACGGTAACTCATACAATCAGGGCATCGGACGACACCATCCTTGCGGCAGAGCAGACCCTCGCCGCTGCGGACCTGGCTGCCAACGCCGCTGTCGATACTACGGCGGCGCGGGCCGCCGCCGACACGGCCCTCGAGGCCGCTCAGACCGCGTGGAACGCCGCCTATAAAGCATACAATGCCCTGTATGATGCCTACTGGTTCATGTTCTTTGGCTGGGGTAGTTCCTTTGTTCTGCCGGCCGTCGCCGCGGCAGACGCCTCGGCCCAGGCCGCCGACGCCGCAGCCACCGCAGCCGAGGAAGCGGCCGCCGAAGCGGCAGCAGTTGCGAACGCCGCCCTGGGAACAGAGTCATGGTCGACGCGCATCGTGGATATCGAGACGGGCGGCACCCAGGTCGAACTGACCGATCCTCCTTTCACCTCGCTCGCAATTGCCACGTCCCCGCCACCCTCGGCGGTCCGTTGGACCAGTGACCTCTACTATCCGAGCGCTCGTCCTGCCGGGGTCCAGTTGGTAGCCGATCCCGATACGCTGACCAACGGGGATGCGGGCGCTGTGGTCTCAGGCGTAGGCGACGTCAACGGCGACAGCTTCGAGGACTTCGTAGTGACGGCCAAGGACGCCACGGTTCAGACCGAGTCGGACGACCTTCCCGGCGCCGGCAAGGTGTTCCTTTTCTACGGCAGCCCCGCTGCCGGCTACCCAGACCGGTTGGCGGCCGCCGTCCACAACGACGTGACGTTCTCTGAAAGCTCAGTTGCAGGAGATGCGGGCCTGGTCATCTTCGGCTCAGCCGCTAATGAGCACCTGGGCGTGAGTGCATCCGGCGCGGGGGACCTAGACGGCGATGGTTTGGCCGATTTCGTGCTAGGCGCGCAGGGTGCCGACAGCGAAGGCGCAGCCTATCTCGTGTTCGGGAGCGCCACGCTGCCGGGCGTTTTCACGAGTGCCGACATCGGCGCAACGAGTTTGGGCGCGGCTGTGAGTGGCGTGCGCATCTATGGGGGCGACCTCGGCGACCGCGTGGCCGCTTCCGTAGCGGGAGCCGGCGACTTCAACGGTGACAGTCTGGACGACTTTCTCGTTGGGGCGCCAGGCTGGGGCGTGGGTTCCGCCGACGGGCCAGGCGCGTGCTACGTCATCTTTGGCTCAACTTACGGCATCGGATCGAATGGGACCCTCAGTGTTCAGTCGCTTAGCCCGCCCCGGGGGATTCGCATTCTGGGTGAGAACGCCGGCGACCAATTCGGGTACAGCGTCAGTGGCGCGGGGGACGTCAATGGCGACGGCGTGGAAGACATTGCTGTTGGCGCCCCGGGTGCAGGGTCAGGCGATGGCGCAGTCATCTTCGTTTTCGGCCATGTTGATTATGCGAAGAAAACCGCGCCGAGTCCAATAGATCTGGCTCGACTAAGCGACGAAGACCCGAACGCTTCGCCGCCACAGAACAATCCAACGCTTTTCTTGACGGTTGTCATGCCCGAGCCTGGCAAGCTTGCTGATACGGTGAATCCGCCTATTACCTATCCCGAAAACCAGGCCAAGCTTTCGGGCGCCTTGCCCGGTATGCGGCTTAGCGGCGAGGGCGGAGCTTGCGGGACAGCGGTGGCCGGTCCGGGCGACATGAACGGCGACAGTATCGACGAGGTGTTGATGAGTGCGCCCGGTTTCGACGGTTCGAGCCTTGACGAACCCCATTGGGGTAGAGTGTACCTTTTGCTCGGCAGCGAGGATCATCAACCCGAGATGGAGGCCGTGGACGTCGGTGGAACCATCCCGGGCCTTTTGCTGACTGGCGTTGACGAGGCCGACCAGATGGGCTTGCGCGTCGCTGCGGCGGGCGACATTGACGGCAACGGCTATATGGATGCGCTGATCAGCGCCGCAGGCGCGACCCCGGCGGGATTCGAGGGCGAGGTCTACGCGGTTCTCGGCAGGGTCGGCTTGGGTGGGATCCTGTCGCTGCGCGACCTTGCTAAGGGCCATCCGGATGTCCGGCGGGGGCTCTATTTCTACAACACTCAGGAACCGGTGGACTTCCGGTTCGGACGAGATGTGGCCGCAGCAGGCGATTTCAACAATGACGGCCTCGCCGATGTTCTCGTCGGGCGGTTGGGCGGTGCTTACGTGTTGTTCGGTCACGTTGAGGCCGCCTCCGCCCGGTATCTGACTCGCATGGGCCCCGGCGCCGATCCGCTCTCCGATGTGAGCCAAGGCGGAGGCGCTGATCTCGCCAAAGAGGTGATGAAGGGGGTGGGGCAGATAGGCGATCGGCGCGCCGCCACGCCTTCCTCGCGCGTACGGATTATGTTCAAGGGAGGTGGTGTCGGCGGGTCCGTGGCCGAGGCGAGCACCCAGTCCGTAACACTGTTCCGGATGGCGGCGCCCGACCTCGATGTGGGCGAAGGCAGCCCCGAAGACGATGCCCGATGGACCCCGGGCAACGTCTACTGGAAAGTCGAGACAAACCGCGAGCAGTTCTCTAAGTCTATGCTCGAGTTTCACTATCGTCCCGAAGAGGTGGCTGGTTTCGACATGCAGAAGGTCGGCGTTTTCTATGCAAAACCCAATGCCCGGCCTACAGAGCATACGACTTGGTCGTGGCTCCCCTTTGTGCACGACCCGGACCGGCGCGTTTTCACCGTCTCGCGCAACCATGAAGATGATAAGGCGCAGCTCGAATTGAACGGTTATTATGCGCTCATTCAGGCGGACCTGGTCACCTACCTCGGGGGCGTAATCCCGGCAGTCGGGGTCACCAATGAAAATGTCTACCAGTACGGCCCCGAGGCGACCCCCGACGGTCTGGCCTTTTGGCACGAGCGCGATAAGAAGCTGTACGCCATTCACGAGGGTGAGCTGACCATCAAGTGGAAGAACACCCTGGGCGAAGTAGTGAGCGAAGTGCGGGCGGTCAACCTCTGGCCTCGTGACGAGTCCGGCTTGTACCAGGACTTTGT
>CAZBQH010000071.1:0-4788 GCA_964493915.1 uncultured Nitrospiraceae bacterium | reverse complement strand
ACTACTTCCACGACAACCTGGGCTCGACGCGGCGCCTGCGGGAGGCCAACAAGTCCAGCCTCGGGCAATACGAATACACGCCCTACGGCCTGGTCTACGGGGAAAGCGGCGTCTCAGACATCCCGCGCAAATACACCGGCCACGACCCCGACTTTACAAGTATGCTGTACTACGCCCCCTTCCGCTATTACAACCCCGTGGCGGCGAGATGGACGACGAGGGACCCGCTGGGGATGGTGGACGGGGTGAATGTGTATGGGTACGTCCAGGGGGGTGTGGTAGTGCGTTGGGACTGGCTTGGTCTCGACTACTTGTACTTCGACGGTCATTACCTTGGCCACTTCAACGATGATTTTGAACTGGTTGGGCATTACAAAGCATCGTCAGGCGTGCCTGGGACCTGTTCTGACAACTGCGATGACAAGGGTGGACCCATTCCTTCCGGTTACTACGGCTTCGACCCCCAAGATATATCATACTCCAGCTGGAATCCTTTCAACAGAACGTTCTGGCGCTGGGCGACAGGTGACTGGGGACGATACCGGGTGCCACTTGATCCTCTTGAGGGCACCGAGACTTACGGGCGTGGCAATTTCTTTATCCATGGGGGAAGCACGCCGGGAACAATCGGATGTATAGACGTAGGGACCCAGGACACCGAGCTATTAGGAGGCTTGCTTGATCACGACGGCCCCGTAATAGTGTTTGTTGACTACGGGCCGCCGGATGTGTCTGGCGGCGGACAGTGACGTGATCGAAGGGGACGGCGAGGAGAGTAGAATGGAAAACGAGAAAGACAGGACAAGACGATTGGCGGAGCATTCTCGCGGCGGCCAAGGTTCTTTGATAGAGTCCTTTTTTCCTGGCCTGCCAAAGCCGGCCACTGTCGGGGTCTGTCTTGCCGCGGCCCAACTCATTTGCCTTGTCGGGTTCATGCAGTTTCGGGACAAGCTTTGGCTGAAGAATCTACTTTTCCTTGCAGCAATTGCCTGCCCTGTTCTCTGCGCTCCCGATGGCGTCTGGCCTTGGGGCCATCGGGCGATCCCCTTAGGGATGCTTGTGCACGGCGTCCTCGCAGCGGTCGGCCTCGATGTCCTTGGATACCTGTTCTATCCGGGGCTGGTTAAAGAAATGGCAGTCTGGTCAGGTGACCATTTCGTCAAGACAATCACGGTTATCAGCGTCGTTGCGTTGGCTGACTGCTCTATATGGGGGACTGTATGGTTGCTGAGGGTTCTATGCCAGAGGGCGTGTGAGTGGTAGTGGGAGTTAGGGGCGCGGGGCGATGATACATTCAGGTATACCTGGCCGTCAAAGATGGGGCGGGATGAAGGGCGGATACACGGCTACGTACGCCTACCGCTACGGGTCAAAGCTCTACAGCGTCGCCTCGAACTTCCCGAGCGAAGGCAACGTGACGTACAACTACGGCGGGGATCAGAAGCGGAGGTCGCGCACGGCAGGTGGCAGCACGACGCGGTACAATTGGGACATCGGCTGGACCGTGCTCAACGAGGAGGACGGCAACGGCACGCTGACGCGGACCTTTGTTGGGCGGTCGTTGGCCGATGTTTCGGGAAGCGACCCGGTCACGGGCACGTGGCGCTACTACTTTCACGACAACCTCGACTCGACGCGGCGCCTGCGGGACGCCAACAAGTCCAGCCTCGGGCAGTACGAATACACGCCCTACGGCCTGGTCTACGGGGAAAGCGGCGTCTCGCAGATCCCGCGCAAATACACCGGCCACGACCCCGACTTGACCAGCATGCTCTACTACGCCCCCTTCCGCTACTACAACCCAGTGGCGGCGAGGTGGATGACAAGGGACCCGCTGGGGATGGTGGATGGGGTGAATGTGTATGGGTATGTAGGTCACGGTTTGGTATCGGCAGCACATCCTCTTGGGCTTTACCTGTGCTTTCGTGAAAGCACGTCCGGTTATTCCCCTTGCCTCTGGTTGCATTTGTTCACTGACCAAACCTGGAGAGATGACTGCGGAAACAAGTGGTGTTGCATACCGGAGAGGGCGGACCCTTGTGAGAAGTGTTTTATCAAGCACCAGAAAGCTGTTGCAGCGTGCGTGGCGCGCTCGCCCGAGTCGCGAAATGCCTCTATGGATAAAGCCATAGTGATACTTACGGGCTGTATCCAAACACACCGTAAGCACTAGGCCTTGGGTCTTTCCGGTAGGACAAAAACAGGAAGGACAATGTGCACATACTTAGCTAGGCGCTTCAATGACGGTGCTTTGTCTTTTCCCAGACACAATGTGTCGGGACCCTTGGAGAACGGGACTCCGCATGAGCCTTCTGTTGTGCAGAAAGGCTACAGAGGGGGACGGACCGCAAACCGTCCTTCCTGGCTTCGTAGCCTTTCAGCCATGAGCGCTTTTGCCGTTACCATTCTTGGAGCCCCAGAGCCTGTAGACAGTCAACCGACGAACCGAAGAGAATGAAGGAAGCTCTATGCAAATCATGGACGTGAGGCTTGGACGCTTGGCCGGGAAAGGTCTCATCCTTCTGACTTGGGGATGGTACCTTATCTTAATGGGAGGGTGTTCAGGATGCGCCTGTTACAAGGATGATGCGTTACGTGAGGCGTCTGCAGCCTTCCAGTATCTAAAACAGGGCCCTGATGGAAGCATCCATTTCGAGACAGGCCCGTGCAAGGGCGGGACCGGGATTATAGACTTCAGGACAGGTGCAGCTTACTGGATAAGGGACAAGGTTGTGTACTCGGTAGGCGAAGTCGCAAGGAACACAACGCCACAGTTGCCGGAGGCGCCGTCAGACATTCATTACTGGGACGTGCTAGAAGTAGTCGAGTAATGGTGCTATTATGTCGGCTCTTCCTACCGCGAAAATATACGCGGTCAGTTTGCGCCATCGTTCGTCGATATGGCAGTTGATTACGCGTATGATGACATAAACGAGTTGAAGCAGGTGACGTCGCCTTCTGGCAGCGGGAACACGATGAGTTATGCGTACGATTGGCTACGCTTGCTGCTGACCCTGATAGATTTCGAGGGCAAGCAGACGAGCTATGCCTACGATTTTCGCGGGCGGATGACGGGCGTGGGGGCAACAGCGGAGACTAGCACCCGCAGCCTGCGGGACGCCAACAAGTCCAGCGTCGGGCAATACGAATACACGCCCTACGGCCTGGTCTACGGCGAAAGCGGCGTCTCGCAGATCCCGCGCAAATACACCGGCCACGACCCCGACTTGACCAGCATGCTGTACTACCCCCCCTTCCGCTACTACAATCCGGTCGTGGCGAGGTGGACGACGAGGGATCCGCTGGGGATGGTGGATGGGGTGAATGTGTGCGCGTATGCAGAAGGCAGGCCCGTTGACTACTCCGAAAGTGTCGGTGTCAGGCGAGGAACCAGAAAGGAATGCGATAACATATGGAGGACACTCCAGAACATACCTCGGCAACCGGAGAAACGGCCGCTCGAGCTTGAGCGGAACAAATGTCGCCTCCCAGAGACGAGCCGGAACGATTGGCAGTACCCGCTGAGAGCCACGAAGGCGACAGGCGCCTGAGGCTGAGACTCGAAAAGCAACTTAAGAAGACAGTGCGGCAGTACATAGACAAATGCATGGGCCCCGATGGACGGAGACTGTATGCCGTGCGTGAGGCGGACCGAATAAGATTTCCAATCAAAATCCCAGGACCTCCGAACAGCAGTTTGGAGTGCGGCTCGCCCCCTCCGTTGTCGGCTAGTTGGGTATTTTCCGGGTAGGAGCGTCACCTCAACTGTGCAAGGCGATATGTGGTCGGTCGTTCAAGACAAACTCGAGGAGATCCGTGTCAACCTGGGAATGCCTGACTACGATCTGTCCGAGGCATGTCTATGCCTTTCGTTGAAGATAACGGCCGCCGAACCGTTGCCTAGCAGCGTTTTTTCCGTCCTGTGCGACGTGTTGCTCGATACTCGTTTCCAGGGAAGTGATGAGGCGGTATCCTTTCTACTCGCGATCGATCTTGACATGCTGGAGCTGATGAGCCATAGCCAGAGAAAGCAGCTTGGCACAGTGCTTGAGCGAGCGGTGCCATGCCTGACTGAATCGGCGGGTGTCTTGCTGGGTACGGAGATCATGGTAAAATGCGATAGCTGCGAAGAGTCGCTTCGCCGCATTGGTAAGTGGCTTCATATCATATCCAAGGAGTGGCGGCTGAGCCTTCTGCCGGACGGGCTGTTATTCCTTTATCGCAGGTGCCACTCCCCGTCTGTAGACCGCCGTGCGGTAGAGCTCCTGAACCATCTACGGTTGGATTACCCGAAGCGGATCGCGAACGAAGCCGTGCTTTGTCTGGCGAAGCTTGGGCGACTACACCAGTCACGTGACTTGTGAGCTGTGTTCTGTGATGCGCGTCAGAAGCAGCACAGCCTATCACCAGTCGCAGATCGTGCAAGTCGACTATGCCAACGCCCTGCGGGCCACCTTTGACCGCAACCAGGTCTACGGCAGCTACAGCAGCATGAACACCGTGACGCTCACGGACAACGGCACGGCCATCCGCAAGGCGGTGTACCGGCAGATTCACGACGGGTACTACCTATCGAGCATAGACTTCTAGCGGGACGCGTACTTCTACGACCGGTGGAGCTACGCCGATGCGGACAATCGGGACCTGACGGCGGCGAGCGCCCCGGGCGATCGGGTCTCCGTGGTAAACGATGTTGTCACTGCGTATGAATGCACATGCGCCGCCGGCCAGCTTGCCGACTTAATCACCATCCAGCCAAGGCGCTACGAAGGCCTTGTGCTGGGCGAC
>CAZBQH010000070.1:0-2439 GCA_964493915.1 uncultured Nitrospiraceae bacterium | reverse complement strand
TCCGGCCGGCGCGCGGCATCGTCGATTACATGGCCGGACCTGTCCTCGGAGTCCAAAGGTTCCGTAGCGCCCCTGCCCCGTCGCTTGCCGTCTCGGATGAAGTTCAGCGTCGTATTCCGGGCGATGCCGAACAAGAAGGTCGAGAACTTCGCCTTCCGTTCCATGCGTCCAAGATGCCGGTACATACGGATGAAAACTTCCTGCGCGATGTCTTCTGCGTCCTGCTGCGACGCCACCATGCGGCGGCAGAAATGGATGACAGGCGTTTGGTAACGGCGCACCAGTTCTTCAAAAGCCGCCATATCGCCCGAGCGCGCCCGGTTCGCGAGATCCCAGTCTGTGTTTTCGCTCATGCGCTCGAGCACCTCGCTGGGTATAACCCCGGATTCTGGTTCTGGTTCCATCATACGCCCGACGGATCCCGCAACAAGAAACGCCCTCACCGCTATCCTGGAAGCTTCGGCGAGGGCGTTGACCCGTCGACTTTTTGCCGTGTTTTAACGGCGCTTGACCCGGGGCCCGCCGGGCGTATCCTCAACGACCCAGCCCTTGTCGTCCAACTGGGCGCGAATCGCGTCAGCCCGTGCAAAATCCTTGCTCCGCCGCGCTTCCTGGCGTTCCATGACAAGCCGCATGATCGGCTCCGGCGCTGCGTCTTCTTCCCAGGGCGGAAACAAACCTGTAGCGGCGTCGAGCCGGTCCAGAAGCGCGAGAGCGCGGTCAGCGTCTTGTCGGCTTAGAGCGTTCTCGTCCATAAGTTTGTTTGCGACCCGCACGAAGTCAAAAACGGACGCTAAGGCGCCCGAGATGTTGAGATCGTCGTCAAGCGCGTCGCCGAAGGCATCCTCGCAGGCGGCCGTTTCCTTTGCCAGGTCGCTGCCCTCGCCCCGGACGTCCGCAAGGCGGCGCCGGAAATCGGTGATGCGTTGAAGGGCCTGTTTGGCCGCATCGAGCGCTTCGAAGGTGAAGTTGCTAGGTTGGCGATAGTGGGTCGCCATCAAGACCCAGCGGATGGCCATAGGGTCGTGGCCTTGCTTAAGGAGGTCGCGGAGGGTATAGGTGTTGCCGAGCGACTTAGACATTTTGCGCCCTTCAACGCGCAGATGCTCCGAATGAAGCCAGTACCGGACGAACTGCTTGCCGGTGGCGGCTTCTGCTTGAGCGATCTCGTTCTCGTGATGCGGGAAAATGAGGTCGACGCCGCCGCAGTGGATGTCGAAGGTCTCGCCGAGGTACTTCATACTCATCACCGAGCACTCGATGTGCCAACCGGGCCGTCCTTTCCCGAGTTCCGTTTCCCAGTAGATGTCGCCGTCGTCTTCGTCCCAGGCCTTCCATAAAGCAAAGTCCCGGGCGTCCTCGCGCTCATATTCGTCTGAATCCACCCGGCCGCTGCCGCCTTCGCGGAGTTGGGACACGTCGTGGCGGCTAAGGGCCCCGTATCTGGGGAAGCTTGCCAGCCGGAAGTACACGCTTCCATCCGACCGATAGGTGCAGCCTTTTTCCTCGAGCCGTTTGATGTGCTGGACCATGTCGTTGATGTGCTCGGTGGCCGCGGGCATGTGCTCTGGCCGCTCGATGCCGAGTGTATCGAGGTCCTCGAGGAAGGCTCGCGTGAAGCGCCCCGTGAGCGACTCGCGGGATTCTCCCGTCTCGCGCGTGGTCCGGATGATTTTATCCTCGACGTCGGTTACGTTCATGACATGAATCACCTTATACCCGCGATATTTGAGATGGCGGCGAAGCAAGTCCTCGAAGAGGAAGGTGCGGAAGTTGCCGATGTGGGCGTAGCCGTAGACGGTAGGACCGCACGTGTACATGCGCACCTCGCCCGGTGTTATGGGCTCGAAGACTTGCTTGGCGCGCGTCAGCGTATTGTAAAAGCGGATCGCCATCGTCATTGCTCCTGATGGACAGGTTCTTGTGTCTGGTGAAGAGGAGCAGCAGCCTGTGAGACTGGCCCGAACGCTTGGGTATGCGGGTTTTTATACCAGATTCACCCAGGTGCTGCAACACGCGGTCCGGCGTTTTCCATTTGCGTGCCGGCCGTGGTACAAGATCGCCATGCGTAACCTCAAGTGGTTCCTATTGGCCGGTGCGGCGCTTCTGACGGCTTTTGTAGTGCACAGCCCCTACATGGCCTTTGCCTTGTACGCTTTTCTGCTGCTCGTAGGCTTGGCCAACCTGTCAAGTCTGGCGTGGCTGACGGGGCTTGACTGCCAGCGCACTCTTTCGTCCAGTACCTTGCGTCAAGGTGAGAGCACCGATATCGAGTTGAGTGTCGCCAACCGGCGCGGCTGGCCTATTCCGTGGCTATTCGTCCAGGACCGCGTCCCCCCGGATTTCCCCATCGAGGGGGAGAATGCCCGGCTCGCGGTATTGATGCCGGGTCGCTCTATCACCATGAAGTACCGAGTGACCTGCCCCCGTCGGGGCTAC
>CAZBQH010000069.1:0-2600 GCA_964493915.1 uncultured Nitrospiraceae bacterium | reverse complement strand
CATTTCTAGGGCCCGAGCCGCACAAATGTAACCGGGCGAAATATACGCTTTCATACCAGGTCCTTCTCCGAGCTCAGGCATGCTCGGACCAAGACTCGCCCGGTCGCACCCGACTCAGCCCCCAAGATGGATTTCGTAGTCTCCGGTTTTGAAATCGACCGTGACCTGCGTCCCATCGCTGAACGTTGTGCGTTGCTTGGTCCGCTCTGGATTCAGAAACTGATGGTCCGTCATCTCCAGAAAGGCGCAGTGCTTGGCTAGACTTGCCGCTTCTTTGACCCTGGCCGGGTCATACGACGCCCACTCATCCCCCCAATATGGTGGCGCTGCATACGGCGGGCCGGCATTCAGTAGACAGTGCAAATGTCCGCTCGTACCCGCAGGGATGCCCCAACCGCCGGTTTCAGCCAGATCCCATGGCATGAGAAGCGTGTCGTGATACACAAGATTGAAAAGGGGTATAGGTATCCCGTAGGCCTCCTCCCCCGCCCAAATGTATGGATGCAAAGCGTACGGCGCATGGTGCACCAAGTCAAGCGTGTCTACCATATAGTCCGTCGGCTCTTCCGAGCTGAGGACATATCCGCGCGCCCGCAGCAGTTCAAAGCACTGCTTGCGGTAACGGGCGCACTCAGTCCGCGTGACGGGACATCCCGGCTGAGCGCTCTCGTCCTGCGGCAGAATACTGAATACGTCGAGGTACGCTCCTTCCACTTCAATTCCATGTTCACGGAAAAAGTTGTGATTGCGGCGGACATATTCAGGGGCATACCGTGGACTGAGGATAGTCTGAGGCCCGCCGCACCATTGCGACACCTCAAAGCGTTCCCCGGCAAGGTCCGTCACAGTCAGCCGGTCGTCAAAGGAAGCCGCATTGAAATAGAAGTCACGATACTGGTCGTGAACGGCGAACAGATAGCCCAATTCTTGGCAGGTATCGGCAAAACGGCGCAAGCCGTCCCATCCTCCTTGTTCGTAACCGACGGGAAGGGGATCAGGATGGGCGCTGTCGTAACCGTAAAAGCCCCAGCCGTCCAGATGCACATAGGCAGTGTCGATACCTAAGCCTTTGAGACGGCGCAGCCCGGCGGCAAGCTCGTCGAAGGTTCGGAGACGATGGTTTACCTCGAGTCGATCCTTGTTGAAGGTCGTGGCCTCGGGAACCGTGTGGTAGAGAGCGCCCAAGTGGACGATAGGGCTGCCGATGATTGTGTTGAGAGCCGATGTCCGTACACACTTTTCGCGGAGCGACTTGAAAAGACCTGTCTCGATGGCGAACTGCCGGTATCGCTTTGCGAGCGCGACATAGGATGTATCGTCTTGGAATATATAGCGGATGGTTCGCAGATAGCCAAACTCCCCAAGGCTCGCGTACCAACGGGGCGTCAGACGCGTCGGTCCGCCCGCAGGATGCTCGCACGATCCCCCCGCATCGTGACTCGTTTCCAGAATGGCCATGACCCCGTCGCCATCGACAATATGCCCCCACCACGACATGTAGAATTCCCGGCTGCTTGTAAGCCCAGCGTAGTTAAGCTCCTGATGCCAGTTCCCCGGTATAAGCACTCCTTGCATCACTGGACACACAGACAGGGCGTCTTCCGTTGCAGGCAGCACGACAGCCTTGGGCCAGTTGAGCATGCCGAATCTCGTACCGGTCTCCTCCGCTGCGATGTCGAATACAAGCTCGTTCCTTATTGCATACGCTGTTATGCGGAGGACAAGATCCGACGCCTGGGGAAAGTCGCGAAAGGTCATGCGCATGCCCGCACTGTAACCCGTATGAAAAGGCTCTGCTTGCTGCACTGCGGCCGTGCGCAGCGAGAACGACTGGTCCGCGTAGGTCAGATCCGTCTCGTCGCCGGAGTAAAACCGCCACTCCGTGTCGGCTGTGGCAACGGCCATGCCCAAGTCTTCACGGGCCACGGTCAACGTCAGATCGGGCGTTCTAACTATCCACTGCTCCGGCGTTTCCTCAAACTCCCCGGGGGCTCGACGAGGTCGCTCCGCCGCATGCGCCCACAGCCACCCGCGCACCGCGTCCATAGCGTGGTACAGCTCGTTTATCTTCTCAGGAGTGGAAGCCCCGACATCCAGGAGTTTTTCCATGTTGCGCAGTCTACGGGCCTTCTCTTCTTGATGGTCTGGAACCACCTCGATTTGATGCAGGGCCTGGAAATGATGCTCGAGCGTGTCCATGCGGGCCGCCAAATCTTCTGATGCCGCCACCCCAGCCAGGATAATAAGAACCGGACTCCACATATCTGTTTCCTTTCTGCCGAATCGCGCAGGCGTCGTTCACATTTGCGGCGCGAACCTGCCCTAGTCCGGCGACTTCCTTAGGATTGGTGAGCAGGGGCTGCGCACCTTGTTGGCGAACAGCCCCTGAGCACTCCTTCCAGAAAGAGATCAGGCGCCTTTATCAACCGAAACCGCCATATTTCCACATCCATTGGCTCATAAACTGGCCAAGGTTGTCATTATACGCATTTGGCGGCTCATTCCAGACAGGCCACTTCTCTCCCTTCTTTACGAAATGACGGGGGCCGCCCCCGTCCCGGGGGCGGCCAAGTCCCTTTCATGGGAGGCCCCCGCCCCTT
>CAZBQH010000068.1:0-6001 GCA_964493915.1 uncultured Nitrospiraceae bacterium | reverse complement strand
TCTATCCCAAAATGCTTGTAGAATGAGGCCATCCATTCGAGGGCGCTCAGGTTTTGCGGCGAGTCTATCACCAGTTTTCCGGCCTCAGCATCGTAGAGCTGTCCACCGAAATTCCAGAACCAAATGTACGGGCTGCCTGGGATATAGCCAATGCGCGTTAGTCTGCCGTCGCTGTCATATTTGGAAAGCCTGAACGCAAGGTCGGTAAGCTCTTCGAGCGTATCCGGAGGCTCCTCGGGATCTAATCCGACTTCGCGGAAGATTGCTTTGTTGTAGTAAAGCATCGTGACATTAAGCGTGGTCGGCACACCATACTTCCTGGTCCCATACATTCCATATTCCCAAATGTTGGGCAGGTAGTCTTCACGTGTGATTCCACTTGCTTGGAGCCGCCCGTTGAGCGGAACCAGGCAGCCTGCCGTTCCCATTGCCGGCAGCATCCAGTCCCATACAGTCGCCACGTCTGGGGGGATACCCCCCGCGATGGCCGCCATCAGTTTGTCGCCGATAACAAAACTCGAGGATTTCACGCGGATATGCGGATGAATACGGTTGAACTCATCGACGAGATTGTCGATGAACTTGCCTTCTTGGCCCATCCAGGCATGCCAGAACACGATCTCGACAGGGCCTCGATCGTCATCAGGGTGGCCGCATCCCTGTCCCGTCAAGCACAAGGCGGCTACGGCAGCAACTAGGACTATGGACTGCGCCATAAAGCACCCGGCGTCAGCACAGATCAACCTCACCATGATGTCTTTTCCGGCAACAGCAACGTACGCTCTTACTCTCGCCAAGATGCAGGGACAACCCCTCCCTCCTGAGCCAAAGCTTGCATAGAGCACCAACGAATCTGTTGCCCGGGGGGCGCACCCGCCTCAGGCCAGCCCTGAGGCGGGTGTTCAGGTGTCAGCCGCGGCTCACAAACGACGACCTCTTTAGTGAAGCCAAGGCCGAGGAACCGCGCATCCAGACGCCAATTGCGAACCTTGGGAGTCACATGGAGTGTCTACTGTGTTTGCGCCGCATGCGAAAAGCGCCGACGGCTGCAAGCAGGCCGGCCATTGCGAGAAGACCGGCAGTCCCTGCCACAGGCAAGCTCGACGGGAAGTCTTGATCATCCAAGGGATCTGAACCGCCTGACACTTCTTCCCCGTCAGAATACCCGTCGCCATCGGTGTCTGCATTCAACGGATTGGTGTCCATACCGACGTCATAGCTTCCGTCTGCACCGACTTCCTCATAATCCGTTAGCCCGTCGCCGTCGGTATCAGGGTCGTTGGGATCGGTACCAAGCACGTTTTCTTGAGCATCGCTAAGCCCGTCGCCGTCTGCGTCGGGCGGCTGATAAGCCTCTTCGTAAGCGCCCATGGATATGCCAGGCACCGTGCCGGGACGCAGGTCGCCGTCCAAATCATGATCGGGCACGAGCAAGTCGGTGGCATCGCCGGCGTCAAGAGCCGGCGATATGGGCAGCAACCGGTAGCCCCCGCCTGCGGCATCGGCAAACTGCGGATCATCCGAGAGATTCCCCGTACCGGCAGCGGGATCCCAGCCGCTTTCGATCAGCGAATAGTTTACGGTCGTCACAGGCGTACCACCTTCCTCGGCATAATCTGTAGTCCCGCCGCCTGGGTTATTGTCCCATGCTATGGTATTCAGAATGTTGAGAACGGAGGTTTCGCTTGGGCGGAAGGCTGCGCCGCCACCAATATTGCCCGCCAGCGTGCAGTTCACGATATTGACGGGACCCGACCCGCCCGCAAGGCGCACACCGCTGGTGAACGCCGTATCGTTCTCCGAGAACAGGCAGTTCGACATAAGCGCATCCGCGCCTGCATCGATAAACTTGACGACCTCAGCGCCCCCATTACCTGTAATCTCACAATCGGTAATGGTGGCTGTCGCGCCGTCCCACACCAGTATGGCGCTTCCATTCCACCCGGCGTTGCCCGTGAATACGCTGCCCGTAATCGTTGCGTTCGTGTCATAGACGCACAGGCCGCCGCCGGTGTCGTGGGAGTTGTTGTTGAAAATGCACTCGGTCACGACGTGAGGGCCACCGATATGCAATGCCAGTCCTGCCCCAAGCCAGCCGCCCGTATTGCCGTCGAACGTGCAGGCTTCAAGTGTAGCACCGCCTGCGATAAAGTGCATGCCGGTTTGCGTGTTGTTCTCAAAGACGCACTCCACGAAACCCAAGTTGCCCCAGCCCGCAATCACACCGCCGGCCAGACCCCCGGCCGTTCCGTTACTGAACGTGCACCGGGCCACGACCATAGGCGCGCAGTTGTTGAAGCGCGCATTGCCGCCGTCGCCAGTAGACGTATTCGAGTCGAGAACGCAGTCTTCGAGCACGGGCCCCGGGCAGTTGTCGAAGGCAATGCCTCCGCCGCTTCCGGCCTCGCAATCCTGAATGACGAGATTCCGCACGGTGTTGGTGTCATCCAAATCGATCCCGACGTAACCCCCGCCATTCTCATCGGTGTAGCCATTCTGTAAGGTGAAACCATCAACAACGGTGTTTTGGAGCGACACAGCCACCATGCACCGTTCTGTGCCGCCGCCGTCGATAACTGTAACCTTAGTCGCGGGATCGCGCTCAGCAAGGCCGTCGCCGTTGTTAAAACCGCCGAGCAGCACCGTACCCGACTCCAACACGTTCGGCCCGCTGTAGGTACCTGCCGCCACCAAGACCTCTCCGCCTGCAGCGGCGTTGATGCCGGCCTGGAGCCCGCCGGCGCCCTGAAAGGCGTTTTCCCACGAAGACCCGTCACCGGCGCCCGTTGTAAGGTTTGCGTCAACATAGACCCCCGCCAGGGCGGGAGACGCCAACGCCAGCGCCGCCCCCATTATTGCACACCAGAATATGCCTCTCATGACTATCTGCCTCCTTACTGTTATCGAAGCACTCTTCAAGAAAAAACGCAGGCGACACTGCGCCGCCCTTCACTCGAATCAACCGTAACCACCCGCCATTGAACCGAACAGCGTAATGAGCTGGTTCAAATTCGGATAAGGGCCTGTCGCGTCAACGGCCCGATCCATGCTGACGGGGAATTGCTCGCCATACTTCAGGAACTGAACATGACCATCCATGTACAGGACGTTTGATCCGCCGGGAATGTGGTTGAACAAGAGCGTGCCGCGGTTTCCTGCCGGCAGGAAACCCGCGTCTCCATAGGAGGCGTGGTCGCTCCCCCACGCGTCCCACATGATCGCAAGTTCGCTCTGAGCCTGCGCGCCTGCAGCCGGATTATTGATGTCCGTGATGAAGAACCGTTCGATGCCTTCCCGGGTCCTCATGTACTTCGAGGGAAGCGGCGTCCCATCATCGTCGCCCCAACCCCATGCCCCTTGACGGGGACCGCTGCCCACCGTCATGCCTGCTTGGTCCAAAACGCTAAGCGGGACGTCTATCTGGCCAACGGCAACCCACGAGATGATGCCGTTCCATTCATCCCGGCACCCCACCTGCCCGAGTTGCGGACTCCATACTGCAACGTCAACCTTTGCGGGGTTGCTGAAATCCACGGCGCCCCGAGGTTCTGTCCAGCACCATTTCCCGTCATACCCCATAGTCCATACGCTCTCGAGCCACTGAGACCCCGTCTCGGTGGCGTAGGCGTTGTAGATATACGAGTAAGGATGGGAAAGAATGGCCAAGCGGCACATTTTCGCCGCGTAGGTCAGGCTTGGATTCCCACCATCCGAAACGGCGGCGACCATGTCGCTGATCGGCTGGCCGCCGAATCCGGGGAAAGCTCCCCAGGGCGTATTAGTCAAGTCTGTCCGCGGATCCGATGGGCAGATGAGGATCTCCGGGTCCGACCAGTAATCCGGAAAGAGCGTGCCCGCGTTCACACCCTGAGGCCAGCTATGACCTGCGAGCTTTAAGGCTGAAGTCCCCGGTAAATGGCCCCCGCGGTCTTCCGACGAGTACATTTTGAAGATGAGACCCCACTGTTTGAGGTTGTTCGCACAGCTTGCCCGGCGCGCGGCCTCTCGTGCGCGTGACAGCGCCGGCAAAAGAATCGATGCGAGAATGCCGATGATGGCTATCACCACCAGCAGCTCGATGAGGGTAAATCCCCTTCTTGGTAGATGTAGCATGACCTCTCTCCTCATGAAATCCTGTGACCCAATTACGTATTGCTTGACTTAAGAAGCTGAGTGCATGCTGGCGGCGGCCTGTTTTTGTCCATTTTCAACTCTTTTTCGCATCGTGCGGAGTTTCGAGTTTGGCCCATTCCTCCAACGGTTCGAACTCGTCGCCTAACCGGCAGGAACCGCGCACACGAAGCCTGGGGGGGTATAGGACCTCGCGTCCGGGTTTGGCGCGCCCCTCGATCTCGTCAAACAGCATCTCGGCGGCCCGCGCCCCCATGAAGGCCAGTCGGATATCCAGAGCCGTCACGCCCGGCTCTGCAATGTCCAGGCCCTGCTCATCGCCATAGGAAACGAGCTCGATATCTTCCGGACAGCGCAAGCCCTCCCTCTTTATCTCCTGCAACACCCCCAAAACCTTGTCCCCCCAGGCCACGACGAAGGCCGTAGGCCGAGGCTCACGTGCCAGGAGGTAGCGCGTCGCTTCGGCGGCAAAGGGCCGGTGCTCGCTTCCCTTGCATGGCACAGCCTCATTCGGCACGAGCAAGCCCGGGTCGATGTCAAATCCCTGTTCCTCGAAGGCGCGGCGATATCCCTTCTCCCGCAATTGACTTAGCAGGTCTGCTTGCCCTCGGGGCACTACCAGAGCGATCCGCCGATGGTCCCGTTTCAGCAGTGCTTTTGTCAGCGTGTAGATGGCGCCCATGTTGTCGCAGGAAACGGAGCTTACCGGATAATCGCTGGGATTAGGGCCAATCATGACGAGCGGGATCCCTGCTTCGATGATGGGAATGTAGAGCTCGTAGTTCCTGTTCGGCGAGACGTAGATCACGCCTTCAACGAAGTCCAGCGGCGAGTTCGTATGGGGAGGCAGGTCGTCGCTTTCGCAACGCCCCAGCAGTTGCACGTCGTAGCTCCGGCGGGCCGTCACTGATTGGATGCCGCCGACGATCTTGCCCAAGGTGGGGTTATAGTTGTCGTGACGTTCGTCGATTTCGTCTGGAGGGGTCGCAAAGGCCGCCATCGACAAGCCAATCATCTGTGTACTATTCGTCATAAGGCTCTGTGCTATCCGATTGGGCGTATAGCCAAGTTCCTCGATGACCTCGAGTACGCGTTGACGGGTGGCATCTGAGATGGCGATCGGGGCGCCGCGATCGTTCACAATGCGCGATACAGTAGCGCGGCTCACGCCGGCACGCAGGGCGACGTCCTGCATCGTAACCCCTCGCTTAGCACCGGCGCTTCTATTGGCCATCGTGGCGGTCTCCGTCTCTTGACTCGGGCTTTCGCGCTTTCGGTATCGCGCTTTCAGTATCGCGCGTACACAACGTAGCGCAATTTGCTTTATTTGTCAAGCCCCCCTCGAGCACAACCTATTTGATCAAGGTCTAAGCGCTTTTTTCAGAAGTACTTATGATCGTCTTGCTCTATCGTTTTCGGTCAATCGAAGTCAGTCTACTGGGCTTGAATGACACACCATTCCTCTGGGAAAGACGGCCAGCAACACGCTGAGACACAATGTCGACCATCAGCCCGTGTTCGGCACAACGTGACACTACTGCGTGAACGGTCTCAAAGAAGGGCTACGCACGCATGATTCAACATGGCCATGGGTCGCCCTGACACGCTGACCAGAAGGTACGTTTACAACACGAAAATACTTAAATACTTCCTTCGCCTATACAGGGATATAGAAGTGCGTTGTTAAGCCCAAATATGACCTATCACACTTTATCTCAGGTCTGATGCAGGCACTGAACAACGCATGCTCTGAATGGCCGCGTGCTTCACGTGATTCCGGTGTTTCCGGGTGGAATAAGGCATATTCCGCATCGTGAGGCGTTCGGCAGACCCTTTCTACGCAGCTGTTGCTCTGTTCCCCTGCGGGTAT
>CAZBQH010000067.1:0-2491 GCA_964493915.1 uncultured Nitrospiraceae bacterium | reverse complement strand
TGGAGACCTCCGGTCGTAAGAGTGGCGCGGTCGGGAGACCGTGCCACAGCTGAGAATTTTCTCCCGCTCCGTGTTCACCGTGTCCTCCGTGGTTGATTCTTCTCACGCTTTCAAGTCCTTCCTTGCTGCATTTCCCTACGGACTGCCTCTGCGGTGGTCTCTCCCGTCACGCTTGCCCCCTCCCGTCACCCCTGCGAAAGCAGGGGTCCAGTCCGCGTGCTGTTGCGAAGCAACGCACGCCGCAAGCGCCCGTTCGGCTGGGCCGCCTCGGCCCAACGAACGAAAAGCGTTCTTCACGGCACCTGTTGCAAGCCCCCTGGATTCCTGTGTGCGCGGAATGACGATGGGAGGCGCAGTTTCGCTACGGACTGGCTGGCCGCCCTTGCGCCTTGGGCGGGGCGTCCCTGGGCTTCTTCGCTTTACTCCGCTCGCGATTGAAGCGTTCAGGCGATAAGGGCACAAAGTAAGCAAGTCACAACAAATCACCTGGAGAGGCCGAACGCGAGGCCCCCGGCCGTGAGCGACGGGAGCCCGCTACGCGGGCCGACCAGAGGGGGCAAGCCCCCTCTGGACTCCCCAAAAGGCAAAAGACAAAAAGTGTAAGGGAGAAGACTTGCGGGACGACACGCACACAACCCGAAACCCGTTGCCGTAGTAGGTGCTCGTCGGACTGAACCAGTCGCGATCGGCAGACCGGCAGAACCAGTCGTCGCCGAACCAGGGGCCGCCCCGCAACACCCGGCCGGCACCTGTACTAGCGTTGTGTGGATCATGCTCCGGGCTCTGGCTGTAGTAGCCGCTGTCGTACCAGTCGTTGCACCATTCCCAAACATTCCCGCTCATGTCAAAGCATCCTGCGGGACTCGTCACCCCCGTATAATACCCCACCGGCGACGTGTAAGGGTAATTGGACAGGCCCAACGGATTGTTGACGTCATAATTGACGGTAGCTGAACTGATCCTGTCGCTGCCGTTCCCATAGCGGTAGTGGCGGTTCTGCGCGGAGTCCCACGCCGCCGCCCGCTCCCATTGCGCTTCCGTCGGTAAATGGTAGCCGTTCTTCGAAAAGTCGCATTCCCAAGTGCTGGTGTCGTAGCAGGCTTGCAATCCCTGACTCTCGCTCAACCAATTGCAATACACCGCCGCGCCGTACCACGAAACCTCGACCACCGGGTGCTCCGCCATCGAATACCCATCCCGGCTTTCCACCACAAACTCAGAACCCGAATAGCTGATCTGGCAGTCCCCGTCATCAACATCAAGCAGTTGTACGCCATACGCATCGGCGGTCGTGCTCGAAGCCTCATCCAGATACCCCCGCGCATGCGCCCAGTTCAAGATATCCGCGTACTCCTGGTTGGTTACCTCGTACTTGCCAATCTCGTAGGCGGACAAGGTCACCGTATGCACGGGAAGCTCATCGCTACTTCCCTCGTCGAACGGATCGCCCATCTCGAACGAACCGGCCGGAATCGACACCATCTCGCCCGGCGTCACTTCGCCGCTGCCAGATGGGGTAACGGTCACTTCAGCTGTTGCTGCCGCGCTCATCATCCCATCGCCGTCCCGGACCTGGAGGCTGATCGTATACGTGTCAGGAGCTCCGTAGGTGTGTTGCAGATCAGGCGAGGTCGACCATCCCGTCCAATTCAGTCCGTTGCTGGCATCCCAATCGACGCGATACTTCAGGCTGCCGCTCGCGGGCCATAATTCGGTGTCTCTGTCATACGATCCCGACGCATCCACCGTCACTTCACTGCCGTTAACCGTCGCGGTGAAATCCGCCACCGGCGTCGAATTAACTGTGTCATTCAAGTCCTGCCCAATCGTACTGAAGAGGTTACCTTTGCCGGCCACCATGTCAAGATGGTCGAAACCCGTACAAAGCCGGTAATGGGTCTTGTTGCTGAGTGGCAAACGGGCCTCGATGCCATCGATATCTAAGTCAAGAGGTTTTTTGGGAACATCCTGGCCTACAAACCACGCTGGGGGCTCTGTAGCATAAATGGGCTCGTTATCGCTTGCCTGGAGATACAAGGCGCTCTGCAGGGGCACCATCCCGTCATTGGCCGCGAAGTGCGGGGCGTCCTGTTGTTCACTTTCATATCGGCCCATAATCGGCGCAAGGATTGCGAGCCCGGTATGGCCTAACCACTCGCCCTTCGGAAACGGGTACGACATATAGCCGCCGTAGAGAATAAACTTATCGATGTATTCATCAACGCCGGCATCATGATTAAGGTTCCACAAGGTTGCGCCATCCAGCCGTCCCCCCACATCGGCGTATAGATCGGGAAGAGGCATCGTCTCATCGGTAACTGTGTCGTCCGTAGGCCATCCAGCATCGTTCGTCGTGAGATGATGCCAAGGAATAACTATATCATTGAGAATCGTATTTAGTCCCTTACAAGTTGAATCTTGTACAAAATGACACAAAAATCGAGTGGGCATACAAAAACCCCCCCTCCCCCATTCGGGAAAGGGGTAAGAA
>CAZBQH010000066.1:0-14100 GCA_964493915.1 uncultured Nitrospiraceae bacterium | reverse complement strand
ATGACCACGGCAAAGGCGTGCCAGAGGACTACGAAGAGGCGGTCAAATGGTATCGCCTAGCCGCTGACCAGGGAAATGTGTCGGGGCAGTATAATCTCGGCCTGTGCTATGCCCACGGCAAAGGCGTGCCGCAGGACTACGAAGAGGCGGTCAAATGGTATCGCCTGGCGGCTGACCAGGGAAATGCGGACGCGCAGAATTATCTCGGCCTGTGCTATCACCACGGGAAAGGCGTTCCAGAGGACTACGAAGAGGCGGTCAACTGGTATCGCCTAGCCGCTGACCAGGGAAATGCGGACGCGCAGACTTATCTCGGCTGGTGCCATTACCACGGGAAAGGCGTTCCAGAGGACTACGTGGAGGCGGCCAAGTGGTTTCGGCTGGCCGCGGAGCAGGGAAATGCATCTGGGCAGAGTAACTTGGGCCAGATGTACGAGGGTGGTCATGGGTTGGAGCAGGACTACGTGGAGGCGGCCAAGTGGTATAGACTCGCCGCTGAGCAGGGCGAACAAGCCGGGCAGGCGCTGCTCATGCTACTGAAAATGAAAATGATGTTGCACCCTAGGTCGAAGATGCCCGGTATCAGCCAGTCGGAACACGCTGCACAGGCCCTGAGGTTTTTCCGCCAGTTTGCTCAGCAGGGTGATGCGGAGGCACAGCGTATCTTGGGATCTATGTACGAAAGCGGCAACGGCGTGGAGCAGGACTACGAGGAGGCCCTTAAGTGGTATCGCCTGGCTGCTGACCAAGACGATGAAGGGGCACAGTGGGCGCTAGGGAATGCGTACTCTAGAGGCATCGGAGTAGCCAAGGACTACGTGGAGGCCGCCAAGTGGTACGGCCTCGCTGCTGAGCATAGCGGTAATGTCTTCGATCAGAACCTCCTCGGCACGATGTATGATAACGGCGACGGGGTGGCGGAAAACCATGAGGAGGCGGTCAGGTGGTATCGGCTGGCGGCTAACCAGGGATTTCCTCCGGCCCAGTTTAACTTAGGCCTGTGCTATGACCAGGGCCAAGGCGTGCCAGAGGACGACGCAGAGGCGGTCAAATGGTATCGCCTGGCGGCTGACCAGGGACTTCCTGAGGCCCAGTTTAACTTAGGCCTGTGCTATGACAAGGGGGAGGGGGTGGCGCAGGACTATGTCGTAGCTTACATGTGGCTGAATCTTGCCGGAGCCGAATTGGAAAACGCCCGTAAAAAGAGATCGGCGCTGGCGAAACGGATGTCGCCCGAGCAAATCGCGCAAGCTCAGGCCCTATCAACGGTCTGGAAACCCAAGTCATCAGGAGCGCCTGAGGTCAACGTCGCATCACCTCAAGATGCGTCGACCCAAGAGAGGGCCCAGACCATTCAGGCAACGGCCTTTCGCGTTTCGCATGACGGCGTGATTGTCACGTCCGAGCACGTTGTTCATGAAGGTAACCGGTACGCATTCGAGATTGCTGGGCAGCGTCACCCGTGTGAATTGATGGCTGTGGACCGAGCGAATGATTTGGCGGTTCTCCACTGTCAATGCCCTGGCGCGAATTTAGTGTTCGGCGATGCTTCCCAAGCAAGTGCAGGACAGCGAGTGTTCACCATTGGCTTCCCAAATGTGCCGATTCAAGGCAAGCAGCCGAAGGTCGGTCGCGGCAGTATAACCAGCATGTCTGGGATCCAGGACGACCCAAGATACTTCCAGATCAGCGTTCCCGTTCAGCCAGGCAATTCCGGAGCGCCATTGGTCACGGAAGGCGGCTTGGTCATCGGCATGATCGCGGCAAAGCTGGACGTGAAACTCACTTATGAGGTGACAGGTTCTCTGCCAGAGAACGTGAACTTTGCGTTGAAGGCCTCGTATGTCCGGACCTTTCTCGAGTCCGTACCGAATCTTTCGCTCAACCTGACTGAGGATACTTCTGTTGCCGCCCAGTCGCCAGAAGGAGCAATCGAGGCCGCCCTGTCCGCAACAGGGATCCTTTATGTAAATGAGTAGCCTTGGTGACCCTTGCTCCGGTCGGCTGCCCGCCTTCTTCTTTGCTGCCTCTAACATCGGTCCAGGTGATCCATTATGCCCGCCCAGCATTTGAATGGCTCCTGGATCGAGATAGCGCGAACACAACGTGAGCCCTGCTTAGCCTTGCGCCTCCCCCGTACACTTCCCCACTCTCCTGCCATGCTCAAGTCTTGGCAAGACAAGCGGGCGCTCCGCGCGCAGGTGGCGCCGCTGCAACGCGCCGTCGAGGACATTCTGACTGCGCAGAGCGCCGTGACTTCCGGTGCGGGCAATCCGTACCGCACCGACACCGCTCGAGTGGCGGAGTTGTCGAAGAAATACGAGGGCAACACCGGCCCGCGTCCATCTCACCGCGCCTCGATAGGCGGCGATCGCGCCGTTGCTTTTGGCCATGCCGGGGCGTATACTTTTTCTTTCTTGAACCCATTTACAATGATTGACTTGACCGAGCGATGGGGCGTGAAAACAATGATTGTCGTAATGGCTTCTCGCAAAAGGGAAGACATTGATCGCGTTATTGCCAAGATCGAGGAATTCGGCTACAAGGCACACCTTCTCGAAGGGGTTGAGCGTACATTGATAGGGGCTGTTGGAGACGAACGGGGGAAAGCGCGGCTGCTCTCCCTCGAGGCGATGCCGGGGGTCGAGCGCGTCGTGCCTATCCTGAAGCCGTTCAAGTTGGCCAGCCGCGAGCTGCGCGAGGCGGACAGTGTCTTCAAAGTCGGAGACGTTCAAATCGGCGGGGGCGCCTTTTGCGTGATAGCAGGGCCCTGTTCGGTCGAGTCGCGCGAGCAGCTTAGAGCCTGCGCGCAGATTGTGAAGGATGCCGGCGCGAAGGTGCTGCGCGGCGGGGCTTACAAGCCGCGGACCTCGCCTTATAGTTTCCAGGGTCTCGAGGAGGAAGGGCTGCATCTGCTTCAGGAAATGAGCCGCGAGTACGACATGCCCTTTGTGACCGAAGTGATGACGCCTGAACAGGTGTCTCTCGTCGAACAGCATGCGGACATCCTGCAGGTCGGTGCACGGAATATGCAGAACTACGTTTTGTTGAAAGCGTTGGGGCGAGCCAAAAAGCCCGTCTTTCTGAAGCGGGGCATGATGTCCACCATTAATGAACTGCTGATGGCTGCTGAATACATCATGTCGGAAGGCAATAAGGAAGTCATTCTTTGCGAGCGCGGAATCCGGACTTTTGAGACTGAAACGCGCAACACCCTGGACCTGAGTGCGGTCCCGGTTATCAAGAAAAACAGCCATTTGCCGGTCTTCGTGGACCCGAGCCATGCCACGGGCCATTGGGATCTCGTGATCCCTATGGCAAAAGCCGCCGCGGCCTGTGGCGCCGACGGCATTATGATCGAGGTACACCCCCATCCCGAGGAGGCCTTTTCCGACGGCACCCAATCCCTCAAACCGGAAAAATTCGCCCTGCTCATGAAAGAGATCGCCCCGATTGTGGCAGCGGTTGGGAAAACCCTCTAGGCCGGTATGCCGGAAGAAACACTCAACGAACCGGAAGAGTTTGAAGCGGTCGAGTCTCTTGGACGTGAGGAATCGCGCGAGACGCTGCACGCGCTCCTTTTTGTAAGCGATCGCCCCGTCAGCGCTGAGCGGTTAGCCCAAGCCCTGGGCGACATGGATCGGGACGTGGTCATCACCCTGCTGGCAGAGTTACGCGACGAGTTCGAGGCGAAGCGATTGCCATACGTGTTGCGCGAGATAGCCGGAGGATACCAACTCAGCACGAGGGCGGGTTTTGCCCCTTACATACGCCGCTTTCTACAGGTCAAGAAAAGCACGCGCTTGTCGCGGGCAGTTCTCGAGACGCTGGCTATTATTGCCTATAAACAACCTACAACCCGCGCGGAAGTCGAGGCCGTCCGCGGCGTCAGCGTATCCCATGCCTTCGAGGTTCTCCAGGAAAAACGCCTTATCAAAGTGGCCGGCGTCGCGGACGTGCCGGGCCGCCCCAAGCTCTATCGGACGACGGACGAGTTCCTCGTCCACTTCGGCATCAAGAACCTCAAAGAGCTTCCGTCCATCGAGGAACTTCGCGAGACGAGTTAATGGCGTGATTCGACTCCAGAAATTCCTGGCCGAATGCGGCGTGGCGTCGCGGCGCCAGGCCGAGAAGCTCATCACGAGCGGAAGAGTGCACGTCAACAGCGAAGTCGCGATTCTTGGCAACCGCATCGATCCGAAGGCTGACACGGTCACCGTGGATGGCCGCCGCGTTACGCGCGACTCGAAAGTCTACATTGTTCTAAACAAGCCGCGCGGCGTTGTCACAAGCCTGAAAGACACCCACGCCCGCAGGACGGTGATGGACTGCCTTGCAGGCCTTCAGTCTCGCGTCTTTCCCGTAGGCCGGCTCGATATGGATGTTGAAGGGGCCCTCTTACTTACCAACGACGGAGAGCTTGCCTACCGTCTCACGCATCCCAAGTTCCGGATCGAGAAGGTCTATCTAGCGCGCGTTCATGGAGAGATGAGCCCTGAGAACGCCGCACAACTCGAGCGCGGCGTCCGACTCGAAGATGGCACGGCCTCAGCATCCCGGGTGCGAATTATCCGGCGCTCGAAGCGGGCGACTTACGTCGAGCTCGTCATGCAAGAGGGCAAGAAACGGGAAGTAAAACGCCTGTGTGAGCACGTGGGCCACCGCGTGCGCGAGTTGCGGCGCGTGTCTGTATGCAATATCACGGTGCAAGACCTCAGGCCCGGCGAGTGGCGGCATCTTGACCCGGACGAGTTGGCTGCGCTCCGCGCTGCGGTTGGTTTACCATAGCTGCGCCTGTTCGGACGCCCGGACATGCGCGGCGTGATTCGCCCATCCCGCTCCGCCCTCGAGATATGCTGGTCAGGCTTTCATGGAGGCATGAATGATGAAAAAGCAGGTTGACGGCACAACAATTGAAACGGTAAGAGGCGATATCACGACCGAGAAGGTCGACGCCATTGTAAACGCGGCCAACAGCTCGCTACGGGGCGGCGGAGGGGTGGACGGCGCTATCCATCGCGCGGCGGGTCCTGTCCTTGACGAGGAATGCAGGAAACTGGGCGGCTGCAAGACCGGGGAGGCAAAGCTCACAACAGGCGGCAAGTTGCCGGCACGGTATGTTATTCATACTGTCGGACCGGTTTACAGAGACGGAAAGCACGGTGAACCTGAACTGCTCGCAAGTTGTTTCCGCAGCAGCCTCGAGATTGCCCTCGAGAAAGGTCTCGAATCGATCGCGTTTCCGGCGGTAAGCTGCGGCGTCTATGGCTACCCCGTGGATCAAGCCGCTTCGATATCTGTGCAGACTGTCGCACAATTTGTCAGGCAGCACGCCGGCATCCGTCTTGTACGCTTTGTTCTTTTCACCGGCGCTACTTTTGACGCCTTTGAAAAGGCCCTTGCTGCGCTCCCGTAAACGGGTCCGCCCGGCAGTTGCAGTAACAATCAACAACGACCCTGTTAAGCGGGGAGAAAACGCCCCGATGCCGTGCAGGCACGCAGCAGCTTTTGCTCCGCTCTTTCAGGGGGCAAGGGATGAGATCGTGGACAGAAGGGCTTTCTTCATCTCCGCAGGGTCGTCTCTCTTAGCCACGTGCCCGTCCGCGCCTGCCGCCTTATACTCCTGGACGCTCCGATCATCGTCAAAATCAGACACCACGATCACGACCGTATCCTTCAGCGCAGCGTATTGCTTATCCTTGCGCAATTTGGCGAGCACTTCCCCGCCAAACAGCTCCGGCAACATCCAGTCAAGCAGGATAACATCGGGCCGGAACGTTATCGCGGCATCAAGCGCACTTAGACCGTCGTACGCCTCAGCGGTTTCATAGCCGCCCTCAGCAACCATGGCCACAATCGCTTTTCGGACTTCCGGTTCATCATCGGCAACAAGCACTTTAGCCATCTCGTCCCCTTCCTTTTGTGCCGCAGTCCCGCTGGATGCACGAGCAACGCGGCGGTCAGAATCGCAACAGGTTCCGCAGCGTTTTGATTTCCCGGGGCAATTGAACGGTGAAGATGCTCCCTTTGCCCGGCTCTGTCGCAACGCTGATGCTCCCACTCATGTCGTTCACGGCAACCGCTGTGAAAAAGAGGCCTACGCTGTTGGTAAAGCCTTCCATCTTGCTGATTTCGTTGACTACGTCGACAAGATCCTCTTGACGGGTATAGACCCTCGCAATCAGGTCAAACGACCGTTGCATGTATTCCAGGGTCCGTGGCCCGATTCCGCCGACGTTGTCTTCGACGGTCACTACAAAGCTGTCCGGTTCGACGGCAGCCGCGCCCACACGGATAATGGGGACGGCATGCAGCGAGCTGAACCTGTTCTCTGACGCATGATAGGCGTTCATGACCAGGTTCCACACCACGCGCGACAACAGTTCCTCGCTCGTCGTGACGGGCTCCAATTCTTCTCCGCCCCAGCATTCGAAATGGCACTGCTTGCCGAAAAGGCTCTTGAATTCTTGTGCTGTAGAAACAACCAGGTCTCTGACTGCGAAAGGCTTGAGACGGACGTGGCCGGGTGCGGCGAGATCTTTCATGCCTTGCGCAAGTTTACGCGCGCGTTCAATCCCTTTTGCAATACCGGGATGCATGGATAGAGGGTCGTCGCGAATTTCGCTCAGGTGCTTGCCAAAGAAGAGGTAGTTCTTGATGTCATGACCAATCATGCCTGCGAACAGGCCCAATGCCGCGTTCGCATGTAGACGCTGGTTGGCATGGATAAGCTCGAGGTTGTCGATTCGGTCCTCGACGCGGGTGGCCATGGAACGCACGAGCGCCAGATCCTCCTGCCGGAAGCGCACGGTTCGGCCCTGCGTAGGACGCTCAAGCTGAAGATACCATCGAACACCTTCGTGAAGCCGGATAGGGACGCAGATCCCCTGCATAACGTCCTCGTCCGTCCGAGAGATGGCGCTATTTGGCGAGATCGGCGCCTCGACGCCCTGTGTCTTCAAGAGGCTTTCACCCTCGATTTCATAGATAATGCCCATGGTCGAGCCGCTGGTTCTCTTCAACACACTCGAGCTTTCACGCACCTGAGCGCCCTGGCGCAACACCTCGCAATCATAAGCGTTCACGCCCTCTGCATCGATCTGCAGGATCGCAACGTAGTCAAGATCGTCGAAGATACTCGAAATCTGGCTCATCAATTGGCGTAGAAGCTGCTGGGAATTGGTCAGACCCGAGGCAAGGATCATGCTGTCGAACCGCAGCAGGGCCCGCAAGGCCTTCGAGTCGCCGGCAAACACCTCCTCGGGGGGACCGAACTTGTCGACGGGCAGATGGGCAACCGTAAGGTTTGCTTCTTCCTCGCCCTGCATGCCGCCTGCGATGCTCACAACATCAATGATGTTGTCGGTGCCGCCCAGGACAAGCTGGTCGCCTTCGCGAAGCTCGACCTCCTTGATATACAAATCTTCAGCGCCCCGCCGCAGTTGGGTACCGTGCGTGCTATTCAGATCACGGTAGCGGTACCTTCCCTCGATCAGGACGATCTCTCCATGGTGACGTGAGACATAGGGATCGCCGATAAAGAGTGTGTGTTCCTGGGCACGACCAATCGATATATGGGGAGCGCTTGTCTTCAGGCGCTGGCCTTTAGCTCGCCCGCTGCTTACTTCCAGCTCGATCATGCAGTACCCACCACTTACCCCTGTTCAGTTGTCGACGTATCAACAATTCACACTGATTATACTACAGTGAACAGTGCGAAGAACAAAGGAGACCGTACCCGGACACTTGACCAACCTGCGTGAACGGCATGAGGGCGAACCTGAGGCAGGTTCGCCCTCCGTCGCCCCGTGGCCGGGGCGCCGCTGTGGATTGGCCGCCTATTCAAGAGGAGGTGAAGAGGCGCTTACTACTGAACCGTCCCCCGTGAACCGGATTACCCCGGATTCATCAACAAAAAACTGCCGGTAACCTGTCTTGCCGGGGGCCGTTGGGACACCGGTGCAGGTATACGCAGGGCTCACGTTTCCAGTTCCCAACACGACATTCACTGTGTATATGTACCCATGTTTCTGGCCATTCCCGAGAATAGCATCGATAAAAGCCGGGGTAGCACCTGTACCATCGGGATTGGCCAGTTCGGCAAGGCTACCGTAATCGCCTACGCCGTCGCCGTCGTTGTCCTTGAACGCAGCCGCTTGATATCCGGTCTGCCCTGTCGAGATCGTCCGCATCCCGCCGACGGCGCTGGCTTCGTTCGAGTTCATCCGCGACCGGGCCAGATTGGGGACGGCAATTACAACGATGATCGCGATGATCGCGATCACGATCATCAGCTCGATCAGCGTGAAACCGTTGTCAGAGGTCACTGTTGAACCCTCCTGACGCTTTTGCTGGCTGCCGGTATGCATTTCACAAGATAGGGGAGCAATTGGGGTGCCAAGAAATAAGCGCACGCGCAAACCATTGCGCTAGAAAGACTTAAATCTAAGGAAAGCGTCTCGCATTGGCCTTGCGAGCAAGTGCGAAACGTCGTAAAGGGGCCGTGGGCGACGTTTTTTGTCACTCGAAGCGGTTACACTGTGCATCCTTCTTGAACGCACTTGTCTGGTTATCTCTCCCGCTTTGACGCACTAGTTGTCGATTTGGACGTGCGCCTCCTGCGGCCCCGAAGCATTGTGGGCCGGGAACCGGAGACCTAATCATCGAGGCGGATATCCTGTTGCTCGAGCCAGGCTTTGAGATCGGCCCATTGGGAATCTTGCACCTCTTTATCGTACTCCTGTTCCATTTTGTGGACGTATTCGCGCAGTTCAGGACGCCCTTTGACCACCTCGTCCAGCCGTCCCTCGAACTGCTGCGCAAGGATTTCGAGATCGCTCACATCAAGATGGAGATTCAACATTCGGCACACACGTTCAACCGTCGCCGCGACGCATTTTACGTTGCGCCCCTGAACGTAGGCAGGAACCTCCGCAACAAGCGCCGCCATACTGATGTCGCGGTCTGAGGCCAACTTCGTCAGATAGGTCACAATACTGGCGGGGCCATCGTAATTGGTAAAGCTGACCTCGTTTTTCTTGAGCAGCTCTTTCATTTCCTCGTGGGAAACGGAACCATGGAAACGCGGTTTTCGGGTATGGGGTACCAGCCCCGCAACGCTGCCAACAAAGAGAATCGTGTCAACGTTGCACATCTGAGCCACTGAGAAAACGGCCTCACTGAAATCTGTCCACAGAAGGTTGGGCTCTTTTCCGCTGAAGAGAACCAAATTCAGTTCCTGCTCGTACCAAAACGTATTAACCGGTGCGCCGTATTGCACAATCGTCCCCTCGGCGACCCGTACGTGGGGACGAAAGAGGGACGCTACTTCCATGGAACCGGGAAAACTGTAGATGTAAAAGCCTTCGAAACTGATCTCCGCCATTTTGCGCGCGCCGAGCTTGCGCACGAGATAGTCGACGGTCCCCGTAGATATCTCACCGCCGTCCATCCAGCCTGTAAAAGCCAGTACCATCTTCGCCTTGACCAACTCTGGATGTTCATGTACCGTAACGAATTTCACTGTCTACGTTCCCTTCGTTTCGGGTTGACGTTGACCATGTTCGGTCTGCCGATTGGCTGGTCCGTTACAGTTGTCACTGTACCGTTGTCAGGGGCCGTTTGCAATCTAGGAAAGCGCAACGCTCTTTGTTGACAACAGCGGGAACGCAGATGATGCTTCTACCCGGGAGGATGATCCCTGATTGAACCAAACATGTGAATAGGAGGATTTCTTGATGGACCCAATCACGCCAGTTGCAAGTTTGATCCCCATGATCCTGTTCGGTGCAGTCTGGCTGGCCGCTCTTGTTACGGGTCTTGTGGGCTACGTAATTCTTCTAGTCGCCCTGTGGCGGTTCATGCGCGCCCACGAATCCATCGCCATATCGCTTAAGACGTGGGTCTCGAGCAGACAGAAAACCTAGGGGTCCCGGCGCTGTCGGGGATAAATGAGGCGGGCGCCCTCTCCACCGGGAAGAGAGGACGCCCGGCGGTGATTCCGCGGCTGATCGCCCAGCGGCGGATTCCACCTCGCAGTAGGACGTCAAGAACGCTCGCCCATCGCTGGATGACTCGAATGATTGCGTCCTGCGGGCCACCGGCGCCGCCGGCAGATTGGGCTGTTGGCCGGGACCGTGTGTCAGGTGTGCCGGCCGACGCCGCTCAGGACCCACAGGGGCGGCGTTCGCGCTTCGGGGCACGGGGACGGGCGCGCCACAGCCTTCCGCAGAATGGGACGCACTCCTTCCCTGTGTGCGATCGCCTGCCGTGCCTGCGATGTTCGATGCGGCAAGCCGCGCTTCACGCCCGGCAAGGAACAAGGGGGTGCGGGCTTGCGCCCTCGCCGGAGACAGCTTTGCAGCAGCTTGCCTGCATCGAACATGCATGCGAAAACAACGAACGCAAAAAACCTGCCGTCCTCAAGGCAAAGCTACACTGTCGAAAACCGCTAACTCCCGTTTGATTGTCCAACTTGCGATTTGGAGCAACTACAGCCGTAAAAAACTACCATGACAAGGGGCATTCGTTACACGCCCTTTTCTCGCTTCTATTGTAACAGACAGGCCCCGACGGGAAAAGGCTTAAGCCTCAACCTGTGCACTTAGTATCAGAATCCGGCGAGCGCTTCTGGAAATCAATCCGTTTCGGCTCGGGGAAGGCCCAGGGCGCGCTCCCTCGCGCGGACAAGCCGCGTGAGGAGCAAATTGGTGGGACAAGACACCCCGTATTCGCCGCCGTACCGGACGATGGCCCCGTTTAGAGCCTCAATCTCGGTGCGCCGGCCCCGGCGAAAGTCCTCCCTCATGCTCGCATAATGGGCTGCTGTTGGCGGAATAAGCTCGTCGAAGAGCAGGCGGACATAGTCGCCGGGCGCGGGGGGATCGAGCGGGACCGCCATTGCGTTTCCTACGGCGTACAATTCGTCAACGACCTCCCGCATAATGGCCCGCGTCTCGCCCATTTCGAGTAGGACGCCATAGGGCGCATCGAGAAGGGCCGACAGCGGATTGAGCGCGCAGTTGTAAGCTACCTTGCCCCAAAGCAGGGCCCCGATCTCGCCCGTATAGCGTGTGGGCAAGCCGGCTTCGTCCATAGCCGCAGCAATAGCCTGAACGCGGTCGACCGGAGCGGCTGGATCATAGACCCCCAGCGCCGTCGGATGGGCAATGACTGTGACCTCGACCGCTCCCGGCGCCGTGATGCGTGCGCCATAGATCGCGCGGACGCCTACAGTATGGTCCCAGCCAATCGCCGCTGCGATGGTCTCCGCGTTGCCCAGTCCGTTCTGATAGGCGCAGACCAGCGTATCCGCATCGACAAGGCGGCGGATCTTCTCGACAGCCGTCGCCGTGTCGTAGGATTTGACGGTAATGCAGATGAGATCGAAATCGCCTGCGAACAGGCCCTCCACATCGGTGCGCACTCTGAGTGCCGTCACATGGTGAGCGCCCCATATGCCGCTGATCCGCAGCCCTTGATGCTGAATGGCCTGCATATGAGGGTCCCGGCCCACCAAGGTGGTCTCGTGTCCTGCCTGAGCCATAAACCCGCCGACAACGCTGCCGATGGCCCCGGCTCCCATCACAAGGATCCGCATAGCGTGCGCCGGTCCTATCCGTTAAAGGGAAAGTCTACGCTTTGTCTTGTTTGTCAAGCGGTATTGACGCCTCGACGCCAGGATGCTCCATCGGGCCTTCCGTCTTGGCCAATGTCTCAACTTTGTAGCCGCCGCGGCCTTTGTCGTAGAAGGCAAGCATCGTAAAAATGACCAACACCGCGAGAGGCAGTATCGCCCAGATAGGAAGGACCAGCGTAGTGCCTGCCACTTTGTTGATGGCGCCCATGACTGGCCCTGCGACCGCCACCGATATCGAACCGGTCCCACCGATTACCGCCAGCAAGAACGCGCCGCCGCGCGGGAACCGCTCCGAGGTGATTCCCAACATGGACGGCCACCAGAACGCGACGCCGACCGCGAACAACGCCGCCGCGATGAACCACAGCGTGATGCTCTGTCTGCTCGCTGCGGGGCCAAAAAGCAGCAGGCCGACGATTGCGAACGGGGCTGTGGACGCAATCAACTGGACCGGAGAAAGCCGGTGGGCCAGCGGACCGCCGAATTGGCGGAGCGCCCACATAAGCCCATTGATCCAGCAGAGCACTAGGATGCCCGCGGCGGAACCCTGCATGAGATCAAAGAAAATGTTTGGGATCCACTCATTTGCACCCAACTCCGTGGCTGCCGTAAACCACATGCACACCCAGAGAAGGAGAAATAGGGGCCGCTTCACCTCGGCGAGCATCTGCCGGGTGGTTACACCGGAAGCCACGCGCTCGGTCGCCGGGAAAGTCTGGCCTATGTACATCCAGGCGTAAACAACGGCCAAAGGCAGCATGAGCGCCATCTTGATCTGCCAGCCGTAATCCGAACCGGCCCCGAGACCCGCTTTACTCAGCAGGAAGCAAAGCACGCCGCCAATAACGATGCCGCCTGGGAACCAGGCGTGGAGCGTGACGAGTTTCTGCGTTTTCTGCGTCGGGTATAGCGTGGCAATCAACGGGTTGATGGCCGCCTCGACGAGTCCATTTGCAATGCCGATAATAAGTGTTGCAATAAACAACACGGGGAAGTTTGGTGCAAGAATCGTCAGGATGGCCCCACCGATGTGACCCACAGCCGCCATGCGCATAATATTCGCCATGCCCAAGTAATCACACAAGGGGCCGCCAACCAAAATGGACAATCCGAACCCCCAGAACGCCGCCCCGAGAATGTGGCCTAGTTGCACCTTATCAAGCGCGAAGACCGTTTCGAAGTCCGCCGCGATGTCGCCCCGTATAGAGAAAGACATCGCAGTCACGATTAGCGCAAGGCAACTGGCCAGGAATAGCCGCTCTCTGTTCATGGTATCCCTCCTCCCGGTTTCTTAGGCCCAACACATGGTCTATCACCCTGTCGGTTTCATGGTACTTCCTTCTAGACATTCATTCAAGCAGTTTTCTCGGACAGGCGCGGCGTCCGGTATGCGCTACAGGGGAGGTTCGGCAGTTGCCCATCTACAGGTCGGAGTCTTATCCTGAGGTGTGGCCGGCATCCTCGGGCAGCACAGATCTTCCAGGAGAGCATCTCCTGAGATACCCTCTTCTCATGAGTAAAGGGTGCAAGACAGATTCGCGCACGCCCCACGAGAACATGCCTGCAGAACCTCAATGTCGCAGCGGAAGGCTTATCTCGACGGAGGGCGCGACGGCGACGGCCCAACCGGGTAGCCGCGGCCAATAGTACAAGACGCAGCGGCGCTCAGACAGCTCGACGGCGATTTGGGTGATGCTGCGGGTGGAGGCGCGTTCGCTGTCCATCAGCGGCGACAAGTGCTCGAATCCCTCTGCCTGCATCAGATGAAACGTGGGCAGGCGCCCACGGTGTTCACGCCCTGCCTGCAGCCATCTGTCAAACGCTTGACGGCGCCAGGCTACGGCTTCGTAACTGGTCCCTGACGAGACGATGACAGCCCAGTTGTCGCGGTTTGCAGAATGCTCGAGCGTGCCCGTGCCGGTCCATAGCCACACGGCCGTCTCTTCGAGAGAGACAAGTAGAAGGTGAAACGCTTCGTACCATGAGGGATCGAGGCGTTGTTCTATCCAAGCCAGGGCGTTATCAAGGCCGCCCTGGCTCAATACTGCAGGGACAATCCGGCCGCGGCTTGGCTGCGACGCTGCGCGTCGAGCGACGTTGTTGTTTTGGGGATACGCGTTCAGCAGGCAGGCTGCAACACCGTAGGAATTCAGGCCGATCCACGTGCCGCCAGCCTTCCCGTCTATAGGCGCTGTCCAGCTCACCATTCCGTCGTCGCTTGTGAACAGTTCCGGGGGGCGTTCAGGAGCGCGGTTGCGCATTTCGTCCCGGTTCATCGTAACTTGGAGACGATCGAGGTCGCGGTGTATTGTTACGGTGCACATGTGCTACAACCCGCCCTTGTTGATGAAACAGATGTTTTTGTCTTTTTACGGGCCGAGGAATGCGGGAACGCACGCGAAATCCAGCCGTTACACAAGCTGTTGAGCTGGTTGCTATCTCGACCCCATTATACAGTAATG
>CAZBQH010000065.1:0-12874 GCA_964493915.1 uncultured Nitrospiraceae bacterium | reverse complement strand
CCGCAGACAGACGATACCATTTTGATTGATGAAGTGTTGTTCACGAGTCATGTCTTGTCCGTCAATCTCAAAGATGTGCGTCGCGCTTTTCCCTTCATCGCGACGTGCGGGCGTGAACTGGACGCATGGTCGGCCTCGCTGCATGATTTCATGGAGCAATACTGGGCCGATGCCATTAAGGAGGCGGCCCTGTTGGCCGCAATCTCGGCACTGGGCGACCACTTGGCGAACGCATACGGGCCCAGTAAGCGCGCTACGATGAACCCGGGCTCGCTCGACGATTGGCCTATTTCGCAACAGAGGCAGCTCTTCTCGCTGTTTGATACTGCGGCCCAGGACATAGGGGTCGAGCTGTCGGAGAGCTGCCTTATGAACCCCATCAAATCCGTTTCGGGCATATGGTTTCAAGCCGACGGCGAGTTCGTGAACTGCCAGCTCTGTCCAAGAGAAAACTGCCCGAACCGGTCAGCTCCCTACGACCCGCATCTTTTCGCAACCCGCTACAAAATGTAAGGGGCATCTAGATGGAACTCACGTTGAAGCCGATAGGCGTGATACGGACGCCTTATACGCAGCGGGCGCCGTATCAGCCGCTCGACGATGACGAGGGAGATTTCAGGGTGGTGGTGAACGCTGAATATGTTTCCGGCATTCAGAACTTGATTGAATTCCGCTATATGTATGTCCTTTACTATGTGGACAGGGTAAAAGGAGAAACGCCCCTGATTGTAGCGCCTCCTTGGGCGGGAGGTCTTGGGGTAGGGGTGTTTGCCAGCAGGTCCCCTGATCGCCCAAACCCTATCGGGCTGAGCATTGTACGCATCAAAGAGATTGCAGCAAACGTCATATTTACTTCAGGTCTCGATGTCTTTGACAGAACGCCCCTGTTGGATATCAAACCCTACATCAAAGATCTAGATTCGAAGGATGACGCGAACTACGGGTGGATCGATCGATTGGAGAATCGCGATCACCTGATGCTTCATATCCTCGGCATTCCTCATGATTACTGAATTCTGCTTTGTACCATTTGCATTCAGCGGTCCGCTCGATTGGAGGAAAAGACGCTATAGACTGCCATTGCTCAGCTAGGTTCCCAATCATATCTAGTCCTGTTAAAAGCAAATCGGATTGATCCAGGCGTGCTTGTAGGATTTGCCAAATCTTCTACGGAGTGTGTTTATTATTGTTTATAATCTTGGCGATGATGTTCGTTGTCGAGCGGCCCTCGACGCCTGGAACGATGTGGATGCGGCCGCCGTAACTCTCGATGATGCGGCGCTCTTCCTGGTTAATTGTGTCGACGGTGTAGTCGCCCCCCTTTGCATAGACGTTCGGGCGAAGCGCTCTGAGCATTCCCGTTGTGTCGGGATCGCTGAAGAGGGTTACGTAGTCAACACATTCGAATGCTGACAGGATGAGGGCCCGCTCCGTTTCGGGAACGATGGGACGGCTCGGGCCTTTGATTTCACGGATGGATTGATCGCTGTTGAGCCCGACAACGAGGATGTCGCCTGCCTGCCTGGCCTTCATCAGATAGGTAATGTGACCCGCGTGCAGGATGTCAAAACAGCCGTTTGTCCATACAACCGACTTGCCTTGTTGTTGAAGGTGATGCAGAATCGTTTTGAGTTCATCGAGGGTTTTGATTTTGTCGATCCCTGCGGCGCCCGAAAGGGCTGCTTCGAGTTCGGAACTGCTTACGGTTACGACTCCGGGCTTGGATATCGCGACGCTTGCGGCCGCGTTGCCTATCCTTGCAGCGTCTTGAGGAGACCCTCCTGCAACCAGCGTGAGCGTGGCCGCCGCTGTGACCGTGTCGCCGGCGCCGGTTACGTCGACAACCTTGCAAGGTTTGATCGGCACGTCCGTGATGGAACCGTCTTCGTCATAAACCGTAATGCCCTCTGCTCCTCGCGTGATTAGGGCGGTCTTCGCCATCTGAATCAGGGCCTTGCCCGCGCAGTCGAGGCTTTCGCGGTCAACGATGTTGATACCCACGCCGGTTCCAGCCTCCCGGTCATTCGGCACGACTAGGTCAAAACCTTTGAACGCTCCTATCCGTGACCGCGAGTCGCCTACCGTAAGGGCATGGTGTTCTCGGGCGCAACGTACGACGGCCGCAAGGACGCGGTCCGTAGCGACGGACGCGATCTGGTCGACCACAACCACAGCGTCTACGGCGCTCGCGCGGGCCTCAATTGCGGCGATGACCTGATCCTCGACGTCGCCGCTGACAAAAGGCGGGGTAGGCGTGTCCGTGCGCAGCACCTCTTGGACAAGGATGTTGTGGCCGCCGGCCTTGAGCTTACCGTAGGTATTCGTCGGCTTTGTTGCATCTACGACCAGTCCCGAAGCGTCGACGTTTCGGGCGGCAAACTCGCTGCGCAGGATGTCCGCGTTGACATCAACTCCGACGACGCCGACGATGGAGGTCGCGGCGCCCAGGGCGGCTGCGTTGCAGGCTGTGTTGCCCGCCGCGCCGGGATTGCGTCTGCGGTCATGGACCTCGTAGATTGGGATTGGCGCTTCGAGGCTGATGCCCGTCATGATCCCGAAGAGGTTTTCATCGAGGTAAACGTCGCCGACGACAAGGACGCACGCCTCGCTGAAACGCGCCACCAGGTTGTCATACTCAGCCATGATGCCCTTCCTCCCGCCCTGACTTGCCAGACGACTCTCCTTGAAAGCCGGTTCTCTGTGATTGTAACGGCGGATAAATCCCCGTATCAACGAGCCTGCCATTCCCGCGCAAACCGAACCAAGCAGTGGGGACACTGCCAAGCGAGGAACGCATAGCCCGGTGCGACTCGATGCGGCAACGGACGAGGGACGGTCACTTCCCGCGGGCGCGCAGGGCGTTCTCGAGCAGGTCGATATCGTCCTGGATCATGTTGGGGTTGTCCTTGGTGAAGACGCCGACGCATACCGCGTCTCCCGGACGATAGGCGTCGGCGACAACCTCGAAGGCCTCCCGCGGGTCGTTCCGGCCTGCCGCCATGACCTTATAATGAATGGCCGGCGCCGGCAGGTCCTGAATGAGCTCGCACATGATCTCCCGGTCTTCGTCTCCGTAGTACTCGTCGACCGAGTAGTCGCGTGTCACCTGGCGCGTGCGGTCGCTCGGGTTGTAATACGAGGTCATAAAGAAGTCCAGTTCGAGGTGTTCCGCTGCCCACCGGATGGTGTCTGGTCGGTGTCCTGCGACGCCGGCGGCCATACCCGCGTCTTTGATCATCTGGATTCCGTCGAAGATTTCCTGGGTGTCGTGCCGGATGATGCGGTTGTCCATCTCGCCGCCGTGAATGAAGCAGCATCGGGCACGGCCGGTCCGGGCGTTGTTGACGCCGTTGGCAATCGGTCCGACGCCGGGGCAGGTCTGGGCAATCCAGATCAACGAGCCGCCCTCGTTGCGGTGTTCGCGCAGGGCGTGCAAGATGAACTGGTCGGCCCGTGCGAGGTGGGTGGTGACGCCGGCCCGTTCGGCGAGGCGATAGGTTTCCTTGACGCGGTCCATGGTATACCAGTCCAGCATTTCCTGGTCGCGCTCCGGAGTCTGGTGGCCGAATCCACTGAAAGGGTTGGCGCCGAGGATGAAGCGGCTCACTTCCACCGACCCGAGCTTGACGCGCTGAGGCTTAAGCCCGGTCTGCAGTTGCGTAATGCTCATGGCTCAACGCCGTCCAGTGTTTTCAGGAAGCGTACCGCTTCGCTGATATCGTGCTCGGGGTCCTCGCCGCATTCGCGTTCGATGGTAAGATAGCCGACGTAGCCGATCTCGTGAAGCACGCTGAGATACCTCGGGAAATCCACGTCGCCTTTGCCCAGCGGCATTTCTTTGTAGCCCCCCTCTTTTGCCGACCGATAAATGCCGTCTTTGGCGTGGGTGTGGACGATCCAAGGTTTGAGGGCCCGGGCATCGTCCAAGTGATTGAATCCGTTCATGCATAGGTTGGCGGGGTCGAAATTCACCTTCGCCCCCTCGCTTCTTACTTCCCTCAAGAACGCGGCCAATCCCTCGCCGGACTCGAGGCCCGTCTCGGTTGCAAAGCAGCAATCCCTGTTGGCGGCGTATTCCGCGACTTCACGTACGGCTGCCAAGGTCGCGGCGTATTCCGGGCTCTTGCGGTCTTCCGGGAGCTTTCCAATATGCGTGGTGAGGATGCGCGTACGGAGATCCACGCACAGATCGAACATCTGTTTGGTCCGCGCTACATTCTCATCCATCGTCGCCGGGTTGGCGAATCCGCCGATGTCGCCGCACAGTGCAGAAAGCTCGAGCCCAATCGAGTTCAGGAAGGTGAGCAGTTCTTCACGGCCGCTCTTGCTGAGGTTTTTGGGATCCAGATCATTGTTGACCACCCAAGGCTGCACCCCGTGCGCGCCCAACTCCTTCGCCTTTTTCAGTGCGCCTCGCGTGTCGTATGGCAAGGACCCTGTAATAATGCCTACTTTCATCGAATCTGCTCCTTCTCAACCTGCGATTTCCTGAATCCGCGCGACGGTTTGGGCCGCACAGCCGCTACATTATCCCATTCGTGCACTGTAGTCCAGATTAGAAACCGCTTGACCGATTACGGCGAGGCCACGTAAAGATCGCTTACCGTCAGAACGGCCTGGCCGGCATCCATGTTCATACCAATCGAGATTCGGCGCACCGTCTCAGGGTCAAACCGCCCGTTCGGATCCGGCGCGTTTGCTATATTGTGCACGAGCGTGCTCAGGCGAATCCGGACGGCATACCATTCCCCGTCGCTGGGGAGAACCGAGTCGCGGGTCATGTAGCCGACTTGGGTATCGCCTTCCCAGAACATGACCCGGACTGTCGCTTCGCCGTTGCACCGTCCCCGCAGCACGAGTTCGTCGTCAGGGGCAAAGGCGACGTCTTCAGGCAGCGTGAAATAGGGGTAGACCCACGCATTTTCTTCCTCGAACCGAGCCTCAAGCTCCCAGCCCTGTGGTGCAAGCCTGCGCATCTCCATCGTGCCCCCGGGTGCGATGCTTTGGGTCCAGCGCGAGAGCTCGTTAATGGGCAGCGCCCGGTTTTTCCTGAATGAGACCAGAGTATGGGCGAGATCCCTATGACCGATATATCGAGCCGTTGCCGTAACGGGTTGCGCGAGAGCGCCGCTGGCGGCTGTCCATCGCGCAGTCACTACGTCCGTCTGCTCGAACGCTTCCGCAAGGTTGCTGTTCCAGGTAAGGGTGGCTTTGCTCTCCGGTTCGAGTTCGATCTGCTGGACTGGCTGCCCCATGATCTTTGCGCCCGGCGCGTCCAGCTCGAGCGTCACCTGTACGGTCAGGGGCGCCGCGCCAAGGTTGAAGACATCTACCGTTAGCGGGGGATCCGCTTGACGCGTCCTTTTCAGTACATGGCCTGCCGGCGAAGGCGTTTCGACGGCGGAGTCGATGCGCGGGCGCACAACTACCGGTGCCGGGGCGGCGGCTGGTTGGGGCTTTGAGCGGGCAAGGCGTGTCAATCGCATAGCCTCCGTGTCGACATTGAGATGAGCGGCGGCCTCGGCGTTGTCCAACTGGATATACGTCAACCCGTCCGGTATAGAGACATGGCCTTCCTCGACACCGAGCGCCCGCCCATCTATTCCGTGCGCGGCGGTGTATTCGACGGGCAGGGACGCCCTTGCATCAGATTGAGGCGTTCCCGTATAGAGCACGGCCCATGCTTGGCCTCCGGGCTGTATAAAGACCCGTGCACGCTGCACGCCGGATACGCCGGAGAGATCACCAGCATAGGTGGATTGCGCCAGGAACTGAGCGGCGAAAGCATATGCCGCCATCGAGCGCAACGGAGCGCCGGCTTGATCCGTCATGCCGTAATTCCCGCCCGCGAACTCGAAGAAGGGATAGACAAAGGGAAAGTACCGCGCCACACCGCAGGCGCGCGCCTCGACCCCTTTCATAACGATGTCCAAGGCGCTGAGCCGATCCTCTTGCGCAACCGGCCGGTCCGTGCCGCTCTTCGATGGGCGACCGCATTCGGTGATCCACATGGGCGTCGCGGGACGGCCGTAGTCTGCAAGCCATGCGCGGTATCTGCCCACAGAGGCCTCCATGTGCGGCGCTTGCTCATAATCGTGGAAGCTGAAGGCGTCGCAGTAATTCAGTACGCCGCACTGGCCCAGCGTCTCAAGATAAGCGCGGCTGTAGACGCCGATCACGCCGCCCACCACCGTCACGGGCTTGCCGCTGGCCCGCACGCCGTAAACGCTGCTCTGCGCAAGGGCCGCGTATTGGTCGGCGGGAAGGCCTCCGGAGAACATCTCGAGGTCGGGCTCGTTCCACAGCTCGAGGGCGGACCAAAGATCCCCCCAGTGTTGCGCGATAGCATGCCAGCTGCGGCTTGTGGCGATCAGATCGGCCGGGAACAGACCCACTTTGCCCGCCCAGGACGGACCCAAGTGCCAGACCTCGAGTATCTCAACGCCCACATCCGCGTAAAGACGGCGCACCGTCTCGTAGCCTTTGTCCGCTTCCCATTCCCACCGGCCGGGAGATGGCTCGACGGCGCCCCAGTTCATTCGTTCGCGGGCCATGGGGATCCCCGCGTGTTTAAAGGTCTCGACCATCTGCCGGCGGCGGGCAGGATCCTCCTGTAGCCACGATAGGCCTGCGTCGATGCAGAAGAAGGGATCCGCCTCGATGGGCGTTTCATGAAGCGCGGCAATCCCAAATCGGGCGGCGGGCTCGCCGATGACCACTTCGTAGTACCCTTGGGGAAGGGCGACCGGAATGGAGACGTGCCTTTGCGTGCCGGCGGGTATCTCCCCGCCGGCGACCCTCGCTCCCCAGTAGTCCTCGATGGAGTAGGGCACGGATTCCTGTGCGAGATCCGGTGAAACCACCAGGGGGATCAGCGTGGATCTGCCTGCGGGCGGGTAAAAGGCCGTGAGGTTGCCCGGTTCGATGCCGGCCCGGGCACTCCTCGCGGAAACCGCAGCAAGCAACGCGAGAGCGCATAGCATGCCTTGTTTCATGACGTATCCTTCCCTTTTCGATCTGGCGCCTCGTGCTGCTTTGCGGCTCGGTCCAACGGCGCCGAACATTCTTTACCCGGGGCCTTTGCAAGCGCTGAGAAGCGGGCCTTTGCGTAAGACGCGTCCCGCTTGCTACTACAAAGTCTCTACCGTGATGTCCGTGTTTGTGTAGATGCAGATGCCCCCGGCGATCGTGAGCGCCTCACGTACGATCCCCTCGGCGTCAAGGTTGCTGTGCACTATAAGTGCGCGTGCGGCCGCCAGGGCAAAGCCGCCTCCGGAGCCGATGGCGAGGATCCCGTCGTCAGGCTCGATGATCTCGCCTGTGCCCGCTATGAGCAGCGAGCGTTCGGCGTCGCACACGGCGAGCAGCGCCTCCAACTGCCGGAGGTATTTGTCCGTGCGCCACAGCTTGCCTAACTCGACCGAGGCTCGAATCAGGTTCTTGTATTCGTTGAGTTTTCCCTCGAACCGCTCGAACAGTGCGAAGGCGTCAGCGGCAGCTCCTGCAAAACCGGCCAACACCCGCCCATCGGCCAAGCGGCGGATTTTGACTGCTGTGTTTTTCATGATGGTGTTTCCGAGCGTGACCTGGCCATCGCCTCCGATGGCGACTTTGCCGTCTTTGCGTACGCTGAGCACGGTTGTTGCATGAAAGCTGTCCATAGCAGACTCCTGTCTAGGCTCTCAGGCTAGGGCCTTGTCGTTTGCATCGGTCTGGCAAGCAGTCTCCGGCCGGGATCTGGGTCCGTGAATCCTGCAAATGTGAACGTCTTAACACATCCTGAGATCTGGATTCCATGGCGGGAACCGGCGAGACGTCATGATCCTCACGATGGCCGAGGATTAAGAAGGCGCGCGTCATGGCGCCTGTGTTGTGATAATGCTTCAGGTAAAGCGTCAAGAAGCCAGCGGCTCTTGACGCCCAAGCACGGTAGGATATAGAATAGTCCTACGTTGTAGGCTGCAAATGTACGGTCATAGCGATTATTGAAGGGATCCAGCTGGGAAATGGCAAGGGAAGCGCGCAGAGTCCCTATCTATGAATCCATCAAGGGGGATATCCGCCGCCGGATTGACAGTGGGGAATGGCTGCCGGGCGACCGGGTCCCCTCTGAGCAAGAGCTGGTCAAGCGATTGGGGGTCAGCCGCAGCCAGACGCGGCAAGCGCTCCGTGATCTCGAGATGGAAGGCTACCTCGAACGCATGCCTGGCAAAGGCTCGTTCGTGGCGCCGGTTCACCAACGCCAGCAGGGGGGGCCTTCGGCAAGCCCGGTGCTAAGCGTGATGCTGGCCGTGCCTGAATTAGCCCACCGGGGCTGGAGCTATCATCTGCGCGAACTCGAGCGCGGCTTTACCGACTGTATTGCGGAAAACGAGTTCAGCCTCGTTCACTACTATCTCGCGTATAAACATGATTCCGAGATCGAGTTTCTGCGCAACATCCACACCTTCGGCGTACGGGGACTGGCCATCTGGCCTCAGTTTCGGACCATCGAGGAACGCAAGATGGTCTCGCATCTGTGCAATCTTGGGTTTCCGTGCGTTATGTTCGACACGCGATTTCTGGATATGGACACGGACTTTGCGGGTACGGCAAACCGGGCCGCCATGGACACGCTCACCACGCAGTTCGTGGTGCGGGGCCACACAGAGATCGCCTACGTGTCTCGCGACCTGACGAGCTCGGTCATGCTCGACCGCTTTGCCGGCTATCGCTCCGCCCTCGAGCGCGCAGGCGTCCCAATCCTTGCAGAACACGTGGTCGATTTTAGCAATCGATGGTCGCGCAACCTTTCGGATATGTACTTGAACAGCGCCATGGGTTCCATCGAGGAGTTCCGGCGTGAATGGGCGCGTTCCATGCGAGCCGACAACGATTTCTTGGGAAGCACTGTCCCGGCGACGCGCCTGCACGCCGAAGGCGAAGAGTCGGTGCAAGAAGCCGTCGAACGCCTGTTGTCCCTTTCCCCGCGGCCGACGGTTGTCCTCTGCTCGGACAATTGGACCGCGGATGTCCTCATCGAGCACCTGCGCGCCCAAGGCGTCGAGATTCCGGGCGACCTGCTGATGGGCACGATGGACGACGTACTCGGACCCGAAGAGGGCCGTACGTTCACACAGTACTTGGCGATGTCTCAGAACGGCTATGAAGTGGGACGCCAGGCAGCACAGCTCCTCATCAGCCGGACGGAGAATCCTGGCAAACCCATCGAACAGCGGTATGTCGCGGCCAGGCTTCTGAACCTGGATGCTTATTTTCAGAATGCTCAGACCGCCGCAAAGGCGGGCGTGAAAGGAGGACAAGGCTAAAAACAGCAACCTCTTATGGCGGACCCATTAGCGCGGGTCCTTTGTCTGCTAAAGAGCGTTGACTGACGTACCAAGGAGGACGAACGATGCGTACACGCGGGTTTACACTTATCGAATTGCTGGTGGTGATCGCCATCATCGGCATTCTCGCGTCGATTCTGCTGCCGGCGCTGTCACGGGCTCGCGAAGCGGCGCGGCGCGCATCCTGCGCGAACAACCTGAAACAGTGGGGGCTGATTTTCAAGATGTACTCGAGCGAGAACCGTGGGAACTTCCCGCGGCAATCGTCCACGACCTGGTGGCTTTTTGTAGAGTCGAGGGATCTTTATCCCGACTATTGGACAGACTACGCCATCGCAATCTGCCCGTCGGACTCCGGGGCGGCGCGGGGTCTGGCCTTGACCCGCATGCCCAGCGGCCCCGCGATGGAGGTTTGGGAAGAGGCAACTAGAAAGGCGTCTTCAGGAGAGCTCGAGGATCAGTACTGCCTACATTACCTGGCGTCGATCCCTCGTTCTTACTATTACGTTGGCTATATCGCGCAGAACTGGTGGACGGTGCAGGCCGTCGAGTTCGGGATCACGTCGTATTATTTCCACCAGAGCCCGCAGTGGTTTAGCCTGTCCGCGGATACGGCCTGCGGCGCCCGAGGCGTGCAGATGTATCCGGCCTACGGAGGCGACTTCAGTCCGGGGCTCTATCCGGACATCTATTCGGCCACCGGTCCTATCGGCTACAACGACGCGTTGCCCATCGCGGGAAGCAATGGGCAGACGGGCGGCACGGTCCAGCATCTCAAAGAAGGGGTCGAGCGTTTCTTTATCACGGACATAAACAATCCTGCGGCGGGGGCTAAGGCCCAGTCGACCGTCGCCGTCATGTGGGACTGTGTGTCGGCGCAAAGCGCGAACTGGGAAGGAGGTGCTGTGACTACGAGCGCTACTTCCGCCAACTTCAACCACGTGCCGGGCGGCGGTAATGTACTCTACATGGACGGTCACGTCGAGTTCGTAAAGTATCCCGGCAAGTTCCCCTATGATCCAGCCCAGGAGTCGAACCTTATGTACGGGGTGGCCCAGGCTTGGCAAGCCACGTCGCACGGGGACGGCTGAGCCTCTCTAAGCAGATCATCGCGAAGACCTTGGAGTTCTTCGGAGGAGGAGGTCCATAGCCGACCAGCGAGCGGTTCGGTTCGAGGGTGAGCCGGGCCTCGCTTATCTACAGCGATGGCCCGCATGGATGCCGTAGGATTACGACGCAATTCCAAGCGATTCACTGAAAAAAAACCGCAAAAACATATTGACAGCTAAGCTCATCACGGTTAGGATGCTCGTATAGTATGCGAAATGTCTGAACATCTTATCGGCGAGGCGTCGCCTTTGGGACCTGCACAAGAATGCAGCGTGGTTGGGAACAGGTGAGCGTCAGAGTGTTCAAGGAGGCATCGGCACAGAACGTACCCCTTAGTTCAGAGATAGGATTTACTGAACCGGAATTAGACCAACAAGGAGTAACGAGAAATGCGAAAGCAAGGATTTACATTGATTGAGCTGTTGGTGGTGATTGCCATCATCGGCATTCTCGCGTCGATTCTGCTGCCGGCGCTCTCGCGGGCGCGTGAAGCGGCGCGGCGCGCATCCTGCGCGAACAACCTGAAACAGTGGGGGCTGATTTTCAAGATGTACAACGGGGAAAACAGCGAGAGTTTTCCCGATGGCCAGCATTGGAACTTGATTGGCATCGGGTGGCTTGCGGGTGTTCCGGGCGACCTCCTCTACCCAGATTACTGGACGGATGTGAATATTGCCATCTGCCCGTCTGACACCCGGGCCGACCGCTCATGGGCCTATCTTGGAGACGCAAAGTCGAACATCCAGGAGGACTGGCAAGCTCAGGTGAATGCAGTGAAAGGCAGCACATACATGGAGCAAATCTGTCGCTTTTCGCTGCTGTCGCATCCAGTTTCCTATATTTACTTCCCTTGGGCCGTGAGGACCATGAGCCAGTTGATGTTCGCAGGATCGATGTGGGGCATGTGGGGCGCCCTTCCAGGCTGCGTAACAGAAGCCCACTGGCCTGCGGAGTACGCCCACATCCCGAGCTGCAAGGACATGGTGGTGCTGGTGGACTGGAAATGCCGCGGACGCGGCGACATCCCGGCGGCGCTCCTTCCCTGGAGCTTCGCAGGAGGGGATCCCGCTGCAAGCGGTTGGAAGGATGATGACGGCAGCACCCTGCCTTCGTCTTACAAGCATCTGCGCGAAGGGATCGAGCGGTTCTTTATTACCGACATCAACAATCCTGCGGCCGGCGCCATGGCGCAGAGCGAGTTGCCGGTAATGTGGGACGCGTGGGGCGGCCAGACTTCCATGCATTTCGGAACGTTTGACAATGCGGTCGTAAGCTTCAACCATGTGCCTGGAGGCTCGAACGTCCTGTATATGGATGGTCACGTTTCTTTCCTCAAGTTTAACGAGGATCTACCCGTTCAAACGAGCGGCTTTGCATCCCCTTCAGCCATGGGCCAAGTCAGCAGGGACTGGATTCAGTTGATGGGCGGCCAAGGCTGACGGTTCTTCGAGAAGCAGCGGTCTTACAGACCGAAGCGCGGCCCGGTTCGCCGTCGAGGGTGGGCCGGGCCTCGTTTATCTACAGCAATAAGTCGCATGGATGATGTACAATTACCACGGAATCCGCAGATAGTGACTGCAGAAACAGCAAAAAAGGTGTTGACAGCCAAACTGATCACGGTTAGAATGGCCGCACGTAAGGTGGTGCATACGTCTGAACATTAGACGCACGGCGTGCATCGCTCTTGGGGAACGGCGTAAACAGGTTGGCGCCCAATCGACATGATGGTGTAGACTTCTGGCCTCAGGTTGAGGATATAAAGACCGTTTCTTATTAGAATGTTGCATAGGCCGGCGCGGTCTTGTGGCCGCGTCGTTGAAAGGCCTGGACCGACGCAGGAGCGCATTGTTGCGAGAGGGTTGCGACATGGAGAAAGGAGGCATCGGCACAGAACGTATCCGTTTGTTCAGAGACAGGGTTTATTGCACTCCAACTAAACTGAAAAGGAAAAACGAGAAATGCGAAAGCAAGGATTTACCTTGATCGAGCTTTTGGTCGTGATTGCCCTCATCGGCATTCTCGCATCAATTTTGCTGCCGGCGCTGTCGCGGGCCCGCGAAGCGGCGCGGCGGGCATCCTGCGCAAACAACCTGAAACAATGGGGGCTGATCTTTAAGATGTTCTCGAACGAGAACGACGGTCTCTTTCCTGCGGGGCAGCAGTGGAACATCGGCGGCTTCGGATGGTCCATGGGTTTGAACGCCATGGGTAATTTCTACAAGGAGATTTATCCGGACCTTGCCGGTGCACAAGTCCCCGGCGGCAACGGTCTCTATCCCGACTATTGGACGGACGTCAACATTATGATCTGCCCGTCTGACGCCCGGACCACGGCTTACGAGCCTTGGATCCCAGACATCGGCATCGAGGAAGACATCCAGGCGCAAGTCGACCGAATCACCGGAAGCGACTGGATGTCGAAGGCGGTTCGGAAC
>CAZBQH010000064.1:0-9059 GCA_964493915.1 uncultured Nitrospiraceae bacterium | reverse complement strand
CGCAACCATTCCCCAGGGGGACGAAACCCCTCGGGCCCCCACCGAACCCCTAAAGGCGGCGGGGCGTTTGGACGGCAGCATCATCATCACCGGCAACGGAGGCAGCGGCGCCGCACTCGAATCCATTCGCGACGGCGAGATGACCGCCTGCGCCAGCTATTCGCCTATTGACGCCGGCACTATCGGTATGCGCGCCGCCGCCAAGATCCTCCATGGCGAACAGGTCCCCAAGGACATCCCCCTCGAGGGGGCCATTATCACCAAGGACAACCTGGACCAATACGAGCGCCCAAACATGAAAAACACCGACTATATACATACTGTCGACCTCGAGAGCACCACCTTGCCCGATCGAGGCCGCGACCCACAGGCGCCCACCATATCTGAAACGCAAGGGGCTTAACGACGGCCGGATACCCATCTATCCATATAGGAGATTTCCCATGGCTACCGAAGAATCAGAGGCACTGTTCAGCACGGATGAGCATTTCTTCCTCGACCCGAACTCGCCTGTCCCCCTCTATCACCAAATGGAGCAGATCGTCCTCGACCGGATCGCTCGTGAAAACGCCGTCGGCAACAAGCTGCCGCCCGAAAAGGATCTGATGGACATTTTTGGGGTAAGCCGCGCCACCGTCAAACGAACGCTTGACAATCTCGTCGGCAAGGGACTGATCGAGCGGAAACGCGCCTTGGGCACGCGCATCATCAGTCAGGAAATCACGGAGCATCTTGCCCGCCTCACCAGCTATACCGAGGAGATGGAGGGAAAAGGGCTGAAGGTCGAGACACAAGTCCTCGCAGCGCGTCTGCACATCCCTGAAAAGCCCATCCGTGACAAGCTGCAACTGATAGCAGATGAGGAGACCCTCTACATCCGGCGCTTGCGCGGTACAAGCGAGATCTTCCCGGTGGTTCTGCTTCAATCTGAAATCCCGGCCCGTTTCGGCATCAGCCCTCACGAGGATTTCTCCGGTTCGCTCTATCGGCTTGTCGAAATGAAGTACAAGATTCCCATCAAGTGGGCGGAGGAGGAAATCCGTGCGCGCAAGGCCACCTCCGAAGAAGCAAAATACCTCGAGCTCCGTCCCGGCGAAGGCGTGCTGGTTATGGAGCGTGTGAGCCGCACGCGCGACAACCGCCCCATGGAATTCGTCCGCGGCGTCTACCATCCGGACCGCTACAAGTTCTCCGTCCGCCTGAAACGCTGACCAGAGTCCCAACGTGGTCCTTTGCGCAATGCCTACTGGCGTCATCCGAAGCGTCCTTTTGGGGTGGTTGAGCTGTGCAGGCGGCCGGGGCGTTGGAGCGCCGTTTATGCAACCGATTGCATATCCACCGCTTCGACGCCGTCCTCTCCCATGACCAACCAAAAACAGCCGCACCCTACTTGACATATCCCCCATTCTGCTGTATCCTTGCACAGAAATCACAGGGTCTTACGATGTCGGCAAGCACCGAAGCACAAACCAAACAACGCACGATGCCCCGTATTATGCAATCGGTTTGCTTCATGGCGCCGAGGCCTATGCGGGAACTTGCGATTCTGGCCTGCGTCGTGTTCAGCATCGCCGGATTCGGGTTCCTGAACACCCGGTTCCTCTCAAAGGAGTCGGCCCTCGCCATTCTGCAAGGGGTGTCAACCGACGGTCTCATGGTGATCGGCATGACCGCCGTGATTGTCTCGGGGGCTTTTGACCTCTCGATCGGGTCGACCATGGCGGCAAGCGGGCTGACAACCGGCGCGTTGCTCGTTACAGGATGTCCCGTGGGTGTTGCCATCGTGGGCGGGCTTTGTACAGGACTGCTCATTGGGCTGTTGAACGGCCTGCTCGTCACAAAACTGCGGATCAATGCGCTGATCGCCACGCTGGGGACAATGAGTATTGTGCGGGGCGTGGTATTGGTGGCCACGCAAAACCATTATCCAACCGGCTTCTCTTCGACCTTTAACGCAATCGCCTGGGGGCGGATTCTGGGCATCCCTATCCCAGTTGTCTTGCTCGCAGGGTGTATCGCGACGGCCGATCTCCTCTTTCGTTATGCCCGCCCCTTGCGTCGGCTCTATTTCTCGGGGAGCAATGAGGAAGCGGCGATGCTGACAGGCATCCGTGTGAATCGGGTGCGGTTAGCGGCTTTTGCATGGATGGGGATGCTGGCGGCGCTCGCCGGAATCATCGTGACGGCTCGAGGAAATGCCGTCGACCCGAATGAAGGCATCGGCGCTGAGCTCCGCGTCATCGCCGCGGTCATTGTAGGCGGGGCAAGTCTCTCGGGCGGCCGGGGCACGGTCCTTGGATCCTTCCTGGGCCTGCTGCTTATGGAAATCATCACAACGGGTCTTGTCTTTGCCAAAGTCGCTCCGGAAGCCCAGCAGATTGCAGTGGGGCTTGTCCTCATTACGGCCGCAACCGTGGACCGGGCAGGAGCACCCGTCTTTCGAAACATTCTGCTCTTTTTGACCAAGACGAGGAACCGCAAAATGGAACGCGCTCTGAACGTTATTCTCGCGGTGCTGGTGATCGCACTGGTCTTCATGCAGCTTCAGGAGAAGACGCCGGGCTTAGTGGCAGGCAACCCCCAGACCCGCGATCAGCGCTACGTGATGGTCGCTGCAGCTACGTGGGGACCCTACTGGATCGACTCCAAAGCCGGTCTGCATGACAAGGGCCGCGAACTCGGCGTTGACACGATATTTACAGGGCCCCCCACCGTTGACGTCAATGGCCAAGTTGAGAGTATCCAGCGGGCTATCGCGGACGGGGTGGACGGGCTGATCGTCGCGCCCATGTCCGACGCCCTCACGCCGGCTATCAACCAAGCCGTCGACAAAGGCATCCCCGTTGTGTGCGCCGACGCCGACGCGCCGTCGAGCAAGCGGCTGGCTTTCATCGGGACGGGCAATTTCGAGGCAGGGCGTCAAGGCGGCGAGATGCTCGCTGAAGCGCTGGGTGGTTCGGGGCAGGTCGCGCTGATGACTATTCCTGGCGTTGACAACCTGGCCCGGCGCGTTGACGGCTACCGGGCGGCGTTTGCCGAGTATCCGGCCATCGAGGTCGTCGCCGTAGGCAACGACCAGGGATCTGTGGCGCAAGCGCAGAAGGCGGCCCGCGCCATCCTCCAGGCGCATGCCGGCCTCGACGGATTCGGTTGCGTCGGCGCCGCGGGGGGGCAGGGAGCGGCGGTGGCCGTGAAGGAAGCAGGGCTCGAGGGGAAGGTACAGATCGTCTCAATGGACCGCGACGAGGCCACGCTGCAATTCATCGAAGAAGGGGTGATACACGGCTCGATTGCGCAACGTACCTATACCATGACGTACGTGGCGCTTCAGTTACTCTACGACCTCCACAACGACCGTATTCAATGGCTCGAGAATGCGGACAAAGTCGGCGTGGACCCCTTGCCCCCGTTCGTAGATACAGGGAGCTTCGCCATCACCAAAGACAATGTCCGCTACTTCTTCCGGAACGACACGCGCAACGTGGAGCCGAGCAGTGGATAGACCCGTTCTCGCGCTCCGGGGCATTACGAAGCGCTTTGGCATTGCGGCCGTGCTCTCGGAAGTGGACCTTGACCTCTATGCAGGCGAGGTCCATGCGCTGGTAGGGGAAAACGGGGCGGGCAAGAGCACGCTTATGCGAATTGCAGCCGGCATCTACCAGCCCGACAGCGGCGCGATGCTGTACACAGGCCTGCCCTACGCCCCCCAGGACGCCGCGTCCGCCCTGCGCAAGGGGGTGGCCATGGTCCACCAGGAACTCAGCTTGGCGCCCGACCTCGCGGTGGCTGAGAACATCTTCGCAGGCAAAGAACCAGCACGCGCCGGCATCGTGCGAACTCGTGAAATGCGGCGCTGCGCTAAAAGCCTCCTTACGGAATTCGGCCTGGACGTTGACCCGGCGGTTACAGCCGGGTCGTTAAGTTTGAGCCAGCGCCAGCTTGTCGAGCTGGTCAAGGCGAAGGCCGCGAACCCGCGGGTTCTGATCCTCGATGAGCCTACCTCCGCCCTCGAGAGCCAGGAGACGAAACTCTTGCTCGACGCCGTTCGCCGGTTCGCGCAATCCGGCGTTGCAGTCGCGTTCATCAGCCACCGGCTCGAGGAAGTCCTCGCCGTGTCCGACCGGATAACTGTCCTCCGTGATGGACACCGTGTCGTCACTTGGCCGGCCGCAGAAGCAACGCGAGACGGCATGGTCGCCGCCATGGTGGGACGAGAGGGTGCAGGCATGTATCCGGCGCGGGGCTCGAGTCCCGGCGAGGAAGTCCTCCGTGTCGAGGGTTTGACCCACCGCGGCGCCTACGAGGAAGCAGGGTTCCGGCTGCACCGCCGTGAGATTCTGGGGTTCGCCGGCCTGGTTGGCTCTGGCCGTACGGAGTTGATGCGCGGGTTAATCGGTGCCGATCCGGTCGAACGGGGCGACCTGTGGTTCTGTGGAAAACGCGGCCGCTTCCGGGACGTAGCGCAAGCTGTTGCGGCGGGAGTGGTCTATTTGCCGGAGGACCGGCGATCCCATGGTTTGTTCCTCGACCGCAGCCTTGAAGACAACATTATCTGCGCGAGTCTCGATCAGTGTTCGCGCTATGGAACCATGCGGGCGCCCTTGTGTCGCGGGCTGGCTTCCCGCATGCTGGCAAAGCTCGACATCCGGGCGCGCGGGATCGACCAGGAAATGCGTTACCTCTCCGGGGGGAACCAGCAGAAGGTGTTGCTGGCACGCTGGCTCGCAACGGCGCCGTCCGTGCTGATCGTCGACGAACCGACCCGCGGCGTCGACGTGGGCGCCAAGGCAGAGATTCACCGCCTATTGCGCGACCATGCCGAGCAAGGCGCCGGCGTTATTGTGGTCTCCTCGGAGATGGAGGAAGTGCTCGGACTGAGCGACCGCATCGTGGTGATGCGCGAGGGACGCGTCGCAGGCGAGCTCGACGCCGCCGTAACGACCGACCAGGACATCCTGTCGCTGGCTCTTGGCGAGGCGGCGGCCAGCCCGCTCTAAGCCATTACAGGGCGGCCCCGGACCGGCGCCCCCCTCAACGCAAATAAGGACGGACACGCCTCTCTGCGACCGTCCGTCCCTATTCACCTGCATGGCCGCTTTATGCAGTTCGCCCCACACCCCTCATGGGTTCATGACCGCGGGCATTGGAGCGCCTGCGGGAAGCAGCTCAACACAGAACGTCCCTGCTATACGGCTGCCGTTATCAATGACCAGCGGTCCGAGCTTGCACTCCGAGACGATATGGAACCAGACGCCGTTCGGGGCGAGAGCAGCGCGCACGTGCGCATCCGCGTCCGCATGTATGCACAGTCCTGAACCGTCGGCGGCCTGCAAGGCGGCTTTGTAGATGCAAAACTTCATAGCCCGGAAATCGGACGTGCCGAACTCGTTTTGGTCGAGCGACCACGGCCACGCCGGAAGATGCTCGTCCGAGCGGTCCTTAGGCCATTCTTCGCCGCGCCGCGCTTGGGCGACGCCGGCCGGTCGGCCGATCTGGTCCTCGGGGTAAGGGCCCCATTCGGACCAACGCTCCCAACTGACGGTCCCGCACGCAGGAGCCAGCAAGAAACGCACGCCGAGTTCGCGGGCATACAGCTTCTCGCCGGTATAGACGTAGTCGTAGCTGATCCGCCCCATGCCGGCCTCGTCAATAAGCCATGTCGCGGCCCCCTTGAACTGCGGATAGACATCGTGGACTGTAATAGCCAGCCTTCCGTCCTCTTCCTTGATCTCGACCTTCTCGACGACCCTCGACCCGTCCTCAGGGAAGACGGCGTAAGGCGGCACACCGCCGCGGAGATCCGCGAAGTCAAAGCGGCTCACATGCACCATAGGAAACTGCATAACCTGACCACCGGCGCCCGGCTCTTGGAAGACGCCTTGCGAACGATCAAGTACAAGGCTGAACTGCTGGCCGTTGACCCTTATCACGCGGCCGTCGTCGCTCCATTCAGGGGCGCCCGCGCTCGGCTGAGGGACTGCGCGTTCTCGGCGCCCGCCCAGGACAATGTCCGCTGAATTGACCAGCCGCCCCTCGTGATCTGTGACGCGTAAGGTCACCGCGTCGCCCAGTTGGGCATTTTCCGGAACCGGGATCTCGAACGCCCCCCTCTCGCCGGGGGCTAAGGAAACCTGAACCGTTCCCGATGCGGCGCCTGACTGCCATGCAAAGTCCAGCTCGCTCAGGTCGGTAAAGGCGTAGCGGTTTTCGACAGGTATGGCAACTGCCGCCTGACCTGGCGACCACTCCGCCTCGCGCTTGAGGAACCACACAGGACTATGCACGAGCTTCGAGAGCCAGAATTCCGGCTTGGGCCGCCGCCACACGTCGATGAGCCCCCAGAATCCGTGATGCCACGAATAGCCCGCATGGGTGCCGTCCGGGAAATAGAACGAGTCGTCGAGAGCTGCCCAGATGGCGCCTCCGATGACGCGCTGGGATTCCTGAATATAGGTCCACGTGCCCGGCGGCGTACCGGGGTGAAGCCACTCGTTCTGGTCATCATAGCTCGTAGCGCAGTAGCGGCCCCACTCAGAGTTTGGATCGGCGTGGCCGGCCCCCCACAACTCGCGCAGACCCGGATTCACGCCGACATCCGTCTGCTCGTGACAGATAGGAAAGTTGTACTCTCCGAGCACGATGGGCCGCGGGTCGTCCGGCATATGCTGGTCGTACGGCATGGGAGCATAGTGAAGGTTCGCAATGTCGCAAATCCGTTTTGGGTCGGGATTGTTGAACGTGGTTGGCCGGGTGGGATCGAGTTTCTTGCACATCGCCTCGGACTTCTCGAACAGCCGGTTGAATGAGGACTCGTTGGCGATGGACCACAGCATAACGCTGGGATGAGCATGACAGAAGTCGATCATGGCCGACGTGGGGTCAAGCACTTTGTCGAGCTCGGCAAGGTCCACATCGCCCCCTACCCAACAGAAGGGCGCCTCGACCTCGAGGTAAAGACCGACGCGATCCGCCGCTTGGATGAACTCCTCAGTAGGCGGGTAATGGGACGTCCGGATGTAGTTGAGGTTCGCCTGCTTGAACAACTCCGCGTCCTGTTCCGCATGACGCGCCGTATTAGCACGGCCAGTAAGGCCGTCCACTTCATGCCGGCACGCCCCCGCGAGTTTCACGCGGCGGCCGTTTACGTACATCTGTGCCTCGCGAATCTCGACGGTCCTGAACCCAATCGGACGCTCAATGCGTTCAATCACTTCCCCGTCGCGCTTAAGAGCGATGGAGAGTGTGCAGAGGTTGGGATGCTCCGCGCTCCATTGGGCAGGACGCGGCGTCGTAGCGCGCAGGTGCGCCTTCCTCGTACCCGGTTCCATAGCGCCCACGTCGATATGCGAAGGGGTCAGCCGGATTTCCCGGCCTTGGGGGTCCGCAGCGGAGAAGGTCAGGGATAATCCCGATGCAGCGCCGTTTGTGGCATTCGCAATCCCTACCTCCACGTCGAGCACGCCGTCGCGGTAGTCCTCATCCAGTTGTGCGTCCAAACGCAACGAGTTCACGTGGACAGGCGGCAGCGCAAAGAGCGTCACCTTGCGGTCGATGCCCCCGAGGTTGTGGAAGGCGTAGTTTGAGGAGAAGGAGAACTGCTCAGATACGGTGTCTACCGTGAGGGTCATGTCGAGGCGGTTTGTCGCTCCGGGCTTTGCCCAAGGACTGATGTCCCACTCGATGGGCGTGAACAGGCGCTCGCTTGTACCGAGCTCTTCTCCATTGATCCAGTAGCGTGCCCCCCCGTGGACACCGTCGAACCGCAAGATCATGCGGCGACCGGCCCATTCCAGGGGGATCGAAAACGCAGTGGCGAGCGCAACCGACTGGTTGCGGGGAATGTCGAAACCCTGCTGAAGGAACTGACCCGGAACCGTAAAGCTGCGCCAAGTGTCGGAATCGAGCGGCTCATCGAGCAATGCGGGCGACGCCTCCGGGTTAAGGCGCCACGCGCCGTCAAGCGACAGGACAACGGTTGACAGCCCTTCGACGGCGGACGGCGCCGGCCTGAAATGCACCGGCTCAAACCTGGTCTGTGCCGGGGAGAGGGCGACAGCGTCCTCGCACGTGTTGTACCGCGCCCTCAACTCGAGTGTGTCCTTTCCGGCAGAATCGGCGAAAACCTCCCGAGCGAAAGCAAAGGAGCCGTCCTCGCCGCTCTGCGTGGCAGCCAAAGGCTCTGGAGCCCCCTGGACCCTGAGTTGGACTTCAGCCCCGGCCAGAGGCGCGTAGTCGAGGCCGGACACTTGCCCTGTCAAGGGCCCGAAAAGGCCGGACACCTGATCAAGATGCACAACGTCCGGCGAAGGCGCCGGCGCCCAGAGCTCGACGATGGATACGACAGTGTTTACCGGCCCTTCGCGTCTGAAATGGAGTTCTAGGCGACCGTTATCCATAGCTTCGGGGGGAACTCTGAACAGCAACCGTTCGGCGCGGCCGAGCGGCAGATCCCGGGGACCGTGAAGCTCGATGCCGTCTGCCCACAAGCTCTGCCGCCGTTCATTGGATGGTTCACTTGCGTAAGTCACTGCCAGCACATAGTCGAGAGCTGGGTCGAGTCCCTCGTACCTCATGCCAATATCCGTCGGGTCTGTTACAACAGTTCGCGCAGGCTGATCGGCATTCACGGCATAGGTGGGGAACTCGTAGAATGTCCCGTTGAGTACGTGGGGCTGGCGGCTTCCAATGCCGCAGTCGTCATAGATCTGGAGTCGGAATCCTTCCGGCATGGACTCGAGAGTGTAAGACACGGCGTTCTCCTCTTGCCCGGCCGGTGCGGCCGGCATGATGATGCATGCACAGAGCAGCGATGCGGTGATACTCATTACCCATTCCTCTACGCTTTGCCTCGCCCGTTCTTTGTGTACGCGGGTTCGGCGGGTTGATATTCGTCGACGGCGCGAAGATATGCCTCGATGTTCTCGAAAGGCACTTCCGGTTCAAGCACATGGGTCGGGCACGGATAGTAACCGGTCGGTCCGAGCACGTCGATCGTCCGTTGAACAGTTTCATAAACCTTGTCCGGCGTGTCGAACGGCATCGTGGTCTGCGTCCCGATG
>CAZBQH010000063.1:0-1536 GCA_964493915.1 uncultured Nitrospiraceae bacterium | reverse complement strand
TTGGATCTGATAAATCCCACTACAGATCCACATAGCGAACATATAAATTATACCGCCTATACTTATCAGGGCGGTCCTTGCGGAAGCCGTCCTTGCTATGAAGGCGTGAGTGTTTGTACATGCAAGGTACATAGTTGACAGATTTTCTCAGGGACATGGTTGACAGATTTAGGAGGATGTTCGGTGAAAGGAGTCACCGATGCCTTGGAAGGAGCTGTCAACGGTGCAAGCCCGCGTGTCATTCATCGAGGATCACGCAACGAAGCTGTTCACCATGACCGAATTGTGTCACAAGTATGGCGTCAGCCGCACGACCGGCTACAAGTGGGTGAAGCGTGCGAAGGCGGGCGAGCCTCTGGCCGACCACTCTCGTCGGCCGCATCACAGCCCGCAGCAGACGCCAGCGACATTGGCGAAGGCGATCGTGGCGATGCGGACCCAGAGGCCCGGTTGGGGGCCGGATAAGCTGCTGGAGGTGCTTCGGCGTCAGCAGCCGACTGAGCCTTGGCCCAGTCGGACGACGGTGGGCACGATTCTCAGCCGTCATGAGTTGATCAAGCCACGTCGGCCTCGTCGGGATCGCAGCCAGGGCGTGCCTCGGGCGCGGCTGCTGGATCCGTTGGAACCCAATGACGTGTGGTCGACCGACTTCAAAGGCGAGTTTCGTCTGGGCAGCGGCGCGTACTGCTATCCGCTGACGGTGTCGGACGGCTATAGCCGTTATCTGCTGGGCTGCCAGGGGTTGAGCGGCACGGCGGGCGAGTTGGCGCGGCCGGTGTTTGAGCGGATCTTCCGGGAATATGGCCTGCCGCGTGTGATGCTGAGCGACAACGGTTCGCCGTTCGCGGGTAGTCGCTCGCTGGTTGGGCTCTCGCGGTTGAGCGTGTGGTGGATGCGTTTGGGCATTTGGCCGGTGACGATCGATCCGGGCCGACCGCAGCAGAACGGTCGTCATGAGCGGATGCATCGAACGCTGAAGGCGGAGACGACGCGGCCGCCTGCGTTGAACATGGATGGCCAGCAGGAGCGGTTCGAAGCGTTCGGTCAGATGTACAACCATGAACGTCCGCATGCGGCACTGGGGATGCGGATGCCGGCGGAGGTTTACCAGTCCTCGCCGCGGCCGATGCCTGCGAAGCTGGAGGATCCGGCCTATCCGGGTCGTTACGAGACGCGGCGTGTTCGGGTAGGGGGCTGCATCAAGTGGCGTGGCGGTTTGCTGTTTGTCAGCGAAGCGTTGATCGGGGAGTTGCTGGGTCTGGAGGAGATTGATGAAGAGGTATGGTCGGTGTGGCTGGATCAATTTTTGATTGCCCGATTGAACGATCGGACGCGTGAGTTGGTGGGGTCTCGCACGGCCAGGCGTTGGCCGGTGCCGCTCGCCCTACGGGCTCCCGTCACCAGCCAACGCCAGAACCGGAGTGTCAACCATGTCCCTGAGAAAATCTGTTAACTATGTCCCCGGTTGCACAGAGGGTGGACTTCCCCACGTTTGGTGGGCGCGCCTCGGGGGTTAGTTGAGGCTGGCCTCGAACG
>CAZBQH010000062.1:0-6587 GCA_964493915.1 uncultured Nitrospiraceae bacterium | reverse complement strand
TGTGGGCCTGTATCAGCCGCCCGATACAGTAAGGCGCGCCCTTCGCGGTCTTTGCTCGTCGAGATGAGGAGCCTGCCTTGCACGTAGAGCCAGCCCGGCTGCCGTCCGACATCGGTCAGATGCACCGAGGCTGTCTGGGCGAGCAACCGGCTTGCCAAGGGCGTGTCGCCCGACTTAACCGCTCCCCAAACCGCATAAAACCGATCCTCCACGTCCGGCGACGCTGCCAACTGATCGACCGCCTCGCGACGCCGATCCCTATGCCGGGTGTCGGCAACAACACTTCGGAAAAAGGCGTAGCCACGATCGCGCGCGGGTTCGTGAGCGATGAACGCCTCTCCGGCAGCGGATCGGACGGCATAAAACCACCAAGGCTCCACCTCAACCTCCAGCACCTCGTCGAATAATGCAACCGCCTCGGCGTAGTTCTTCAACTGACAATGCAGTTGCGCGAGCTGGTACTTCGCATACCGGACCCATGCTCCATCGGGGTACGCTGCAAGCAACTGGGCGTACAGTTCCCTGGCCGAGTCGTAGTCCCCGCCTTGGCCGACGCACCATGCACGCCGGGCCATCGCATAGGGGGCCAGCGGGCCGTCACCGGCTGCACAGGCGCCAAAGGCTGCCGCCGCCTCTGAGTATTGAGCGTTTCGTTGCGCCTCATGCCCCCTTACATAATCTTCCGCGCCCGGCAGGTTTGCTCCCAAGCTAAAAAGGATGAAACAGAAAGTCACGTCACGCCTCCGGTGATGCTGTTGGTGTTATGTGCGTTTTATGTAAGCGGATTGTGAGAATGCTATGGGTAGTATTTCAAGCACACAAGAACCTTGTACTGAGATAAGGCGTAGAAATCCTAGACACATCCCTTCGGGACGGGGCGATGCGGCATAGTTGTCGCCTTGGAATCAGTCGCGCAGATCCTCATCGTCCCAGCCCGGCTCGCGGCCCTTATGTCTTGTGAGGGTGCTGAAAAACCCACTGGCAAGAAACGTAACCAGGATAACTCCCATGCCAATCGAGAGCAAGGCCTCCTTCGGATAGCCTCCGTAAGGTCTTCTCAGATCATCCAGGGCGCTCCAGACAAGGATGATCAGCAAGACCATCGGCGCCACAAAGGTCACAGACCATTCCCACCAGATGTCCCACAACTTCGGATAGGCGCCCTGCCGTGCACTCGAAAGATGAAAATGGAGTTTGTCGATCCGGTAATACCAACCTACGAGCAAACACTCGAAAAGCCCCACCACAACCAGGCCGTAGCTGTTAAGGAAATGGTCCACAATATCCAGCCACAGGAGCCCCGCCCGGGTCGTAAAGATGATGCTGCCGAACACGCCGATTATGCAGCTTATCGTCACGACCCTGAACCGGTTCCAGCCGAATTTGTCAACCATAGCCGAGGCAAACGCCTCAACAATGGACATGGCAGAAGTGATCCCGGCTACCATGAGCGTCAGGAAAAACAGAGACCCAAACAAACCGCGGAAATGCGGAAGCGCAGCAATGGCCTGAGGGTAAACCACAAAGCAAAGGCCGGGACCCTCCGTGGCAACATCCTGAACACGAGCACCGGTCTGGGCGGCCATGAAACCGAGTATGCTGAATACGGCAAACCCTGCAAGAATTGAATAGCCGCAATCGCAAAAGCTCGTGACGAACGCGCTCCGCACCAAATCCGTTTGGCGGGGCAGATAACTCGCGTAGGCAATCATAATGCCGAATCCGATTGACAGCGAAAAGAAAATCTGGCTGTAGGCGTCCCGCCAGACCTGCACATCGCCCAGCTTTGACACGTCGGGCTTGAGGTACTGCCGAATCCCCTCGCCCGCACCGTCGAGCGTAAGCCCCCAAACCACTAGAATAAGAGTCAGTACAAAGAGCGCGGGCATGAAAATGCGGCTTGCCAGTTCAATACCCCTATCCACATTATGCGTGCAGATTAGCCAAAGGATAAACCAGACAACGATGGTCATCCCGAGAATGGGCCAGGAAACCCCCCCGATCGCGAAGACATTGTCGCTCAAACGCAGAAAAACCTGGTGAAAATAGCCGTCCGGATCGGTTTGCCAAGGAAACGCCGCCGCTGAACCGGCGCCCCACATCCCTCTAAAAGCGGCGAGCATATAGAGACCGCACCAGGCGATAATGACGACATAATAGAGGTCGATGCCAAACATTACGAAAAGGACCGGCCACCAGCCCAGCCACTCCCAGCGTGGATGGATCCGATGCATCGAATGAGGCGCCGAGGTCTGCATCTTGTGCCCAATCGCGAACTCGAGAATCATCAAAGGAATCCCTGTCGTCAGCAACGCAATAAGATAGGGCACGAGGAATGTGCCGCCGCCGTTGCGGTAGCACATGTAGCTGAACCGCCAGATGTTGCCCAACCCGATGGCGGACCCAACAGCGGCCAACAGGAACCCCCAATAGCTCTTCCATTGCCCTCGTGCCATATGGATTCCTTCCCAGTCCCGACGCCCAGGGCCTCCCCGCAGACCCTCTTAGATAAGCCAGCTTATAGCCTGAATTACTCCCCAATAGAGGGGCGCCTACCTTTTTCTTACCTCCCCTTCGTGCTCGAGGCGGTTTCGTCTTGTTTCACGTCATCATTGGCCTCTGGAACCGCTTCGGGTTCACTCAACGCAACCGCTGACGAGGCCGCCGCCAACGATCGCGCACGCCATTCCGCCAGCGCGGCCAAGGCCCCGGCCTCGATCTCGCGCCCGGCCTCGGCCAATGCCTCGACCCGGCCCATCAACCGCCCAATCTCTGCCATAAGCCAGTCGCCGCGCTCGTTTGGCGCCCCCCCGGAACTCGTCAGATACTCTGAACGGCTTGCACTGCATTTCGCTAAGCGTTCCTCGATAGGTTCGAGAAAGGGCTCCTGCGCCTCCTCCTCGAGCACCGCTAGATGCTGAACAAGCCTGGACAAACCGGCGATGAGAGGAACGGCCGCACTACGGCTGATCTCCCCGTTGTGCCACCGCGTCTCCAGGTCAGGAAATGTGGTTAGCAATTGCAGGAAAGCGCTTCGCTCAGGTTTCTTGTCCGTTGCTTCCGCAATCGCCCCGATGATGTCAATCAGTTCCCCGGCCAAACAGTCGTCCAAATCGGGCAACGCAAGGATTGCCTCGGCGTCTTGCCTGGCGCTGTGGATCGCAGCCCCAAAGAAGACCCGGCCACCCCTCCCGCTCAGGTAGAGCGGCTCTTTGCCTACCTCGAGCACCCACTTGCCTTCCTCAAGCCTCCCTGCTTCGTCCATACGGATGGGATTGCTGCACAGGTCGGTCAATGCGAGATCCCGTGCGTCGCCGATATCCAGTGCGACTTGCTGCGGCTCGCCGTCCGTTGAGACGGCGATAATCCACTCGGCTCCGTGCCGGAATACGGGCGCATAGACTGCTTTGGTCAGCTCGAGCTCGCCCGCTGGTTGCGTTCCGGCAAGACGATAGGACAGGCCATGAAGCGGCACATAGGCCTCGCGAAATGCATCGTCCCTGAATAGGAACGCCTCGTCAACGTCCGTACGCGCCGCCCCAACGGCCATGTTGAGGATAACCTGCCGCAGCAGCCGGCCTCCCGCGTCGCCCTCGCCCTCCTGCTCTTCGGTCACGCTGCCGTCGCACACGCAGAGGGGCAGGCCCTCGTAACCCCATTGCTCTGCAACGTTCCGCAACTCTTTTATCTGCGAATGCGGCGACTCCCCAGCCTGAAACACTGCGGCCTCGATCCAGCGCCCCGCCCCGCCGGCTAACAGCTTCTCCAGTTCTTCGGCATCCTGAACAAACAGCTCGATGCGTCGCTTGTTCCCGTTGGCCTGCAGGACTTCAGCAATGGCCTCGAACCGCTCCGCGTCTCCGGAGGGATCGATCGTCCAAGCGCCGACCTCGTCGCGGAACCGGGCCGCGAGGAAACTCGCCGCCGCAACCGCAGGGTCCGGCGCAGCCGGAACGGTCTCGTCAGAGTCCTCGGGAGGCGGACCCCCCTTTGCTTCATCGAAAGCGGACGCGTCAAGGGCGATAACTACCTGCATTCCCGCCGCAAGCGCTTTCGCGATCACAAGCTCCAAGTTCGGGTCATGAGCCTTGACCCGCACGACGTTCACAGGGATTGCGCGCAACGCCGTCAGGGTCTTAGGAGAGGCGTTGTCCAGGTTAACGCCGGCTGCAGGAATCAGCGGCTTACCGGGCCGGCGGATGCGGCAGAAGACCCTCGTGAGATTGCTCGAGGCATCGCCCGAATCGGTCTCGATATGCACTGTGTAACGGTCCAGCTCCTCGGGGACGCCCTCAAGCACCCGCCAGTACGAGCTGCTCGGCGGAACCTGGACCCTGCCTAGGTCGAATTCAAAAGGTACCCCGTGATCGGGTACAACCTGGACCTGGAGGCGCCCCTCAAAGCGTTCGCGCGTCCTCAGTTCGACAATCACGGGGTCGTCCGCATAGACATGGGGCACAGGTTGATCAGGCGCCAGGTCTACGGCGAAGCCGCCCGGCGTAAGCAACAGCGCTGCGATGAGAATCGTGATCACAATCCTTGCAGAAACGGGTTATGCCGCCGTTCCTCTCCGATGGTCGTTGAAGGCCCGTGTCCGCTATACACACGCGTTGCATCAGGCAAACAGAGCACCTGCTCACGAATCGACGCAATAAGCTGGTCCTGGTTGGCGCCGGGCAGGTCCGTTCTGCCGATGGACCCCGCGAAAAGAACGTCTCCCGCAAAGACCAGACCATCGCCTACCAGGATAATGTGGCCCGGGGAGTGACCGGGCGCCTCGCGCACCGACAATCCGACGCCGCCTACGCTCACCGTGTCGCCCTCTTGAAGATACCCGTCAGGATCTGGCGAGGCCGGAAACGAAACGCCGAACATCATGCCTTGCTGCTCGATAGCCCGCAAGAGCGGTAGCTCTTTCTCATGGCAGAGCAATGGCGCGCCGGTGCGCGTCTTGAGCGCAGCATTTCCCCCGCAGTGGTCGCAATGACAATGGGTATTGACGATGGCTCGAACGGTTAGATACTCGATCGTTGCAAGCAGCGTATCCGCCGCCTCGCCCGGATCAATGACCAAGGCCTCGCCCTCATCCTCGACCACGTAGCAGTTCGTCGCGAAGGACGTGAGTTGAAAAGTGTGAAGGTTCAATCCGCACCTCCGGTCAGCCGTTGATGCTAGCCGCAAGCGCCCTTACAGTCAAGCTGAAAGCAACTGGGAACCTGGCCCGCTTGAGGCGGCCAAGGGCTTCACGCGTCGGGGAAAAGGATCTGACGCTTGTCCCTGCGCGCATCGTCCATGCTTTTATAGACGAGGTCGTTGATAGGTGAAAGCACGCCCTCGACGCCCTGGGTTTTGTACCGGCCCTGACCTATCGGCGACAGGGCGTCGGTGTGCCCGATAGGCACCGGACCCTCTTTGGCATCGAGACCGAGGATGAGCGGGCCGTGACGGAATGTGTGGTGTGCGGGCAAGTTGTGGGGATTCAGCCTTGGTTCCAGGCGCAGCGGCACCTGGAATTCGAGGGTGACGAAGCCGCCCGTCTCGGGTTTCAGGTCCACCCCCAGAAAGCCGCCAAATTCATGGAGCGCCGTTTCCTTCCCGGACAGCGTCGCCCGTACGCTCCGCCTTGGGACCCACGGAGGCAGATAAAGCATCCAGCGTTTCGCCGACTCGACGCCCGCGTGAAGCAAGTCGAGCCGAACCGACCCACCGTAGGGGTAAGTGGTCCGCTGCTCCACAACCATCTCCCCGTCAGCAAAACGGAGCCGCGCGCCGCCCTCGTTATAGAAGGGAATATATACGGTGTCGCCTTCGACGAAGTAGCCGTAACTCATGGCCCGGGCCAGTCCTTCGCCGCCGCGCATGGTGCAGCAGAAAGGCGCCTCGAAGATATGTTCCGTGGGGCGCAAGTACACGTCGTGGGCCCCCACGCACTCGTCGGGACCCCAACCGCCGTTGGGACGCTGTCCGTAGCCCATCGCGTTGTACAGGATATGGTGAGCATCGTCGAGGTAGCGCTCTTCTTGAGTGTATTGCCAAAGGGAAACCGCAACCATGAACGAGTCTATCATGGCGCACGGCTCTGTCCAGGTAGGCCGCCCAAACCAATTGTAGTTGGCGTAGTTCTCGGTCATCGCATCACGGCGGTAGAGCCCGTAGATCCGCCGGGCGCCGTCGAGTGCCTCCGTCTCGCCTGTCAACCAGTAGAAGCGCAGCAGGCCCCGCAGCGCGGTCAAGGTCGCATGGGTCTGAAACTGTACCGCCGCGACATCCACCTCGAAAAACTTCCCCATCATCGTCTCGAATAGAGGGCGCAACGCATCGGTTCCGAGCAATTCATAGGCCTGGCTCACACCGTCCAAGGCGATAAAGGCGCAGCCCGTGTCCGAAGAGATCCGCCAGTTCCCGCGCAACTCTCCTGTCAACGCCCCGGCGACTCCGCCCTTGCCGCTATGGGCTTCAGGCGTGGTCGGATAGGTCTCGTAGATCCCTTTCGCGGGCAGGAACAAGCCGTTCACCACGCGCTCGATGATGTCAAGCATCGTGCTGTCGCCCGTCCACCGATAGGATTCACACAGACCGCGAAGAAC
>CAZBQH010000061.1:0-45421 GCA_964493915.1 uncultured Nitrospiraceae bacterium | reverse complement strand
GGTTGAACGCATTCTTGCCGACCTCGAACAGTCGCTGGCGGCCGTCTAGAGGAAGGGCAATCAAGATGTCACGCATTACAGTGCTTTGCGAAAACACGGCGGGAGGGCATGGGCTTCTCGCCGAACACGGCTTGTCGTTCTGGATCGAACACGACAATCACCGGATTCTCTTTGACACAGGCCAAGGATATGTCTTGACGCACAACGCGCAACAGTTGGGCATCCGCCTTGAAACGGCCGATGCGGTGGTGTTGAGTCATGGACACTACGATCATACAGGAGGGTTGCACGACCTGCTCGAGGCCGGGTCGGTATCGACGGTTTTTGCGCATCCTGTCGCGTTTACGCCGCGCTACGTCCGGGACCCGGACGGGGCATCGCGCGAGATCGGCATACCGCGGCTGGATGAGCAGGCTGTGCGTCGGCACGCAAAGGTGATCCTGACCGAACAGCCTACAGAGATCTGTCCCGGCGTTTATGCAACAGGACCTGTTCCCCAGCGAACCGATTTCGAGGACACGGGAGGCGCTTTCTACGCGGATCGCGACTGCAAAGAACCGGACGAGTTTCCAGACGACCAAGCATTGTATTTCCAAACAAAGCGAGGATCTGTCGTTATTCTAGGTTGTGCGCACGCCGGCGTGATTAACACGTTGCAGTACGTGCTGAAACTGACGGACAACCAGCCCCTCCATACCGTGATCGGCGGCATGCACCTCGTGTCGGCAAACCGCGAACGGATAGACAAGACCGTTGAAGCGCTGCGACGCCTTGACGTCCAGCGCCTTCTGCCGGCCCACTGCACGGGGTTTCCTGCGATGGCCCGCCTGTGGAATGAATTTCCAGACCGGTATAGGTCCTGCCCTGTGGGGACTGTCCTGGATATCGATAGGTAACAACAAGATTGCATCGTCTAGACGAAAAGACCTGGAACAACGGAGCTTCATCATGAAAGACCCAGTCCAAACTGAAACGAAAGAATCGAAATCCTTGAACAGGCAGGACGCTTTCTCGGAAAGTGCCGTTTCGCAAGCAATCCTGGACGGATATCACGCCAAGTTCAGCCGCGCTCTGCGGAGCGATGTCGTGATCGTGGGCGCCGGACCCTCGGGGCTGGTGGCCGCGTGGCGCTTGGCCCATGAAGGCTACCGCGTCGTCTTGCTCGAGAAGCGACTCAGCCCAGGCGGCGGCATCTGGGGAGGCAGTTGCGGCATGAATGAGGTCGTCGTAGAAGAAGAGGCCTTCGGCATTCTCGCCGAAGCCGGCGTCAAGCAACGCCCCTACGGCAACCTGTTTGCCGTCGATGCCATCGAGCTAGCCTCTGCGCTGTGCCTCAAAGCACTTCATGCGGGCGCAACGCTCCTCAATCTCATTACTGCAGAGGACATCGCGCTACATGATGGACGTGTGACGGGAGTCGCCGCGAACCGCTCGATCCTTGTCGAACAGCTTCCGATCGACCCCATTGTTTTCAGAAGCCGCGCTGTGATAGACGCCACTGGACACGAGACCGTTCTGGTACGATGCCTGTACCGCCGCGGTTTGATGTCCCGACCTGAAGGAGGCGTCCCGGGGGAAGGCGTTATGGATGCTCCAAGCGGCGAACGATTCGTCGTCGATCACGTTGCAGAACTGTTCCCTGGGCTATGGATTACAGGCATGAGTGTTTGCGCCTCGCTGGGCGGGCCGCGGATGGGACCGATTTTCGGCGGTATGCTCATGTCCGGCGCCAAGGTCGCCGAGCAAGTCGACCACGCGCTCAAAGGCCCCGGCACAGAAGATTAGCCCAGGGTCTGCAATGCCACGGAGGAAGCGGCAAGCGCCGCTACCATTGCTGAACACCCGCCATCCTGCTCGGGCAGTCTACTTCGTGGTCAGGTTGTAAGTTGTCGTCTACTTCCGATGCAAAACGCTTGTTCAGAGGCGCCGAAGGCCTTTGCGTATAGGAAATTGCAGCTAGAAACTCCGGAGCTTGTGCAAACCAGCAATTCGGCGCCCTCGCTGTCCATCGGTCCCGCACACGGTCTACGGTTCTGAGGACGCCGGCTTGCCGCGCAAGCGGTCTATCGCGTTCATGCGGCCCCGGGTGACCATTCGCACTATAAAGCGGAACGTCCGGGGAAAGTGCCGTGCGAAGGTCACGAGAAACCTGCCGTGGCCCGTAACGACGGCCTCGGTTTTACGGGCGTAGATCGCCTTGAGCATAGCCCGGACTGCCCGCTCCGTAGGGACGCGCAGCCATGACGGGGCGTAGTCCTCACGGTCAGGGGTAAACGTACCTTCATTGTCCGTACGCCGGAAATCGCTTTCGACCGTTCCAGGATTGATGCACGTCACGGCTATGCCCAAATCGGCAAGCTCATAGTAGATCGACTCGGCCAAGCCTACCACGGCGAACTTGCTCGAGCCGTACGCAGGGCTTCCCGGCGTCCCGAAACGGCCCAGTACGCTTCCCACCAGCACGAGTTGACCCTTGGTTTCACGCAGGCGAGGCAGCGTCGCGTAGATCGTGTCCACGAGGCCGAAGAAGTTGGTGTCAAACTGGCGCCGGAAGTCTTCGGTACGGAGGCTGGTGAAAACCCCGCTTACGCCGAAGCCGGCATTAGCGACGGCGATGTCCAGCCCGCCAAAGGTCTCGACTGTTTTCGATACGGCGGCGTCGATACTATGGCGGCTTGTCACATCGCACGGCACAATGATCGATTCGCCCCCCAACGCATCAATGCGGGCCTTGACCGCCTGAAGCTTCTCCTTGCGCCGGGCCGCGAAGGCTACCCGCGCGCCCTCGCGCGCGAAAGCAACCGCCAACGATGCACCGATGCCCGCCGACGCGCCCGTGATAAACACGCGCGCATTCTCAAAACGCCTGCCTGGAAACACGGCGCCTCTCACTCCTTTTTGCCCCGGGCGGCGAGGTAGTCAACAGAGATGCGGTTGTCCATGGACGCAAACCAGAGCGCAACAGCCGCAATGAGCGCATAGTTGAAGTTGGTGCCGGCCACGGCATGACTTTGGAGCACCATCTGGCCGAAGGCCAGGCTGACAAACAACAAGCCCGCGACAAAGAGCGAGGTTCGCGTGAACAGACCGACGACCAAGAGCGCACCCAGGATCACCTCGGCATAGGGCAGGACATAAGCGTATGGAATGACGAGAAACGAGGGCAGCCATGTATCCGTAAACTGCGCGGCGATCCCCTTCGAAACGCCCGCTGCACCCGGCTCGCTGAAAAACTTGCCCATGCCCGCCGCAAAAAACAACACGCCCACGCTCAAACGCAGCACCAACGACGCACCTGCCGCAGCAAGGCGCCGGCCATCTTTCCCTTGCTCGTCCATAAGGACCTCCCTTTGCCAGCCGTTCAAGTGTTCGCCCGAATTCCAGCGATTGCCCGATCACATCCTGTGTCCCGCCCGATGCTTGAATCCCGGAGGCCGCCTTCCTCCTGCGTTTCGCGGCAAGACTACTCCGGCACCCGCCGTTGTTCAATAAACAACTTCGACCGCACCCTCACTTCCCTTGCACGTCAAACCGCACGTGCAAGAGAGCGCCAAGCCGCGCCGGGTCGGCGCAAGGACCTTTGGGACATATGGCCGTGTTGTTTTCCAGGAACTACGCGCCCCTTACCATTTGACAAGAATGCCCGCCTAAGCTGTTACTGTATGGGCCAAAGAGGGCAACGATGAACGCTTACAGCGTGAGAAAGCCGCGTAGCACCGGATCTGAAATGGCCTAGGGCGCTGCATATAATGGAGGCGTTGGGCTCGAACGCCACAGAACTGCTGAAGAGACCGGGGGAAAGGAGGGCGCATAGTGACGAGTTGGCGGGTTGGCATACGAACTGGATGGGTAATAATCATGCTGGCGGTATGCTCAACGAGTTGGGGAGCTCCATCCACTGAGTTAGACAAGGAGAAACGCGTGAAGCTCGTATTTGTGGCCGACCAAGGCATCGGTGACGGACTCGTCGTGGCGGGCGATCGAATCGGGATGCACCGTATCTGCGAAGCCCTCAAGCCGCTTCAAACGCGTTACGACGTCTATGTCTTGTTTGGGCCGCACGTGAAGAACAAGGTCCATCTGGACGCCTTGCTGGACGTGGCCGTAAACAACGGGATCCCCTTTATGTTCGACGTGCTGTCCTCGGACGCCATGGCGCTCGGGGGAACGCCTCAGACCGACCCACCCGATGACGCGCACGGGGTCGAGATCAGTCTCGAAGACCTCGCCGGGTACAAGCAACGGTATGGTGCGTCGTTGGCGGGGATACGGTTCATGGAAGTAATGGGGCAGGCCTTCACCGCGCTCGAGATCGCCACACGCCACCCTGAATGGATGCACGAAGGCTATAGCCGCATGCCCGACGCAGACGTGGATGTTTTCAATGCGGACATTGTCCGCCCGTATCTGCAGTTCGCCCAGCACCACGGCATGTTTGTTCAATGGTCGGAGTTCAGTTGGGGGATTCGCCATTTTCCGGAGCGCGGAGACGCGGATCCAGCGGCCCGGCGCGAGGCCGCCCTCGAGGGGCTTCTGGCCGAGTTCCCGGACTTGGTCACCGTAACCTACGCAAACAACGAACCTGAAGAGGGTTCCCGTCCCCAACTCATGAGTTGGCACGAAAAAGTAGCGCCCTTTGTGAAGGCCGGCGCTAAAGACTTCGGTCTGTCGAACCAAGCCTGGTTGTACAACCTGCGGCCTATGGAATGCCCCGTCGGCGACCTCATCCGTTGGACAGAACGTGCTCTTGAACTGGGTTGCACCTATATCGAGTACGAGCCGGTCTTTTACTTTTTCAACCTGCCTATCCCCCACACCCTGACGCCGTCGCAGCCGCTTTATACGGCCAACGCCGCGTTTGCTGACCGGGGCGAGCCGCGCAGCGCGTTCCAAAGCCTGCGCGATTACCTGCTTGACCACGCGCAGCGGCACGGTCTTGGTGACCCATCCAACGGACACGACCACCACTTCCGTCCGATCCGCGTTGACAACGGCTTGTTTGTCTATCCCGACGGCAGCGAGGTCGCCTTGTTCGGCACAAACTACTATCCGAACTGCTGGCACCAGTACGAGAACATGAAGGTGCTCGGGGTGGACTTCCGCGACGCCATCGGGCAGGACCTGGCAGACATGAAGGCCTGCGGCATCGAGATCGTACGAGGCATGCTGTTCGATCGGGAAGCGGCCGACGCCGACGGCAACCTTATGCCCAATCAACACCTGGCTGTTTTCGATATTCTCGTGGATGAACTGAACCGGCAAGGGCTCTATCTCGACTTGGCGGCCCTCTTCTGGGGGGAATCGCCCGACCCATACCCCGGCGCTTATCCGGCCCGCTACACAAAAATGGCCATGATGTTTGACGACGAGGCGATCGCCTGCAGCGCGCGCTTTACGGAACAACTTCTTAACCACGTGAATCCGCATACCGGCCGCTCCTTAAAGAACGAACCCTGCCTCGCCGTTATCGAGATTTTCAGCGAACCATGGTACTTTCCTTACGAAGCTGTCTCGGACGCGCAGTTTGACCCAGGCTTTCTAGCGTGGCAGACCGACCCAGAAGTGTATCAACGGGACCTGGCGCACTGGCAAAGGCTGTGGCACGCATGGCTCGCAAGAGAACAATGCGATCCGGGCCGCGAAGCATACGACGACTTCCAGTTCGGCGTGATGCGGCATTATCTTGACCGCATGATCGACGTCATTCGCGGTACCGGCGCGCAACAACCTATCGCCGGCGCGCTGTTCGAGACGTGGAGCCGGAACAAAGGGATTCGCCGCGCTATCGGCGCCAGCCGCGTTGATGCCGTAACGGAGGGCTGGTACCCCGGCGGTTTCGATCAATTCAACGAAGCGGAGAACCAGTTGGCTTATGCCCCTGAATACCCACATACAGGCCCCCAAGCCTACACGTTGCCCGACGAGGTTCGCCACAAGGCTAAGATGGTCTATGAGTTCGACGTGTGCCGCACCTACGACAACGTAACGCTCTATCCTCAGATGATCCGGCACTTCCGGAGCATGGGCGCCCAAATCATCATGCATTTCCAATATGACGCAGCCGCCACTGCACGCTTCCAGACCGACTGGGGCGTCCATTTCCTCAACTTCGAGGCATCCCCCGCGAAAGCCGTCGCCTTCATAATCTGCTCGGAACTGACCCGTGCCATCCCGCGCGGCGAGCAATACGAGGTCGAGGAGGAGAACATACTATTCCACAACACCGCCGTGAGCTTCGAGCATATGCAGGTCATGCGCGTCGCCGACGGCGTCGTGCTGCACGCGCACCCCATTGGGGAATGGCGTCCACTGCCCTTGCCCCCCTCCCCCAAGCGCATCGTTGGCCGGGGCGACTCCCCTTACATCCAATATGACGGGACAGGCCTCTACATGCTCGAACAAGCGACGCCGGACCTCATCCGCCTGCGGGCAACCCCCAACACCACGCTCCTGGCGCCTATGGCGAAGGAATTCTTCGACACCGGACGCCTCGACCGGCCGCTGGTAGCGCTTGACGTGGAACCGCGCCGTTTCCGGCTGCTCTTGCCCGGCTGGGAAGACTTCACCTGCGCCACCGAGCAGGGCGAGGAATGCCCTGTAGAAGACCGGGCGGCGAACGTCGTCCCTGGGACTACGTATTTGCTGCGCCGGCAACCCCGCTAACGACAAGCGGAAACACCACCGGTATCCCTGAGGATTGGCTCATGAATGAATTGGATTTACAGCACGTCATTCACAGAACCGCTCATGTCTCCTGGCCAAGCAAAGAGAAGGAATAAAATGCCGCGGAGTCCGGCCGGGACTCCGGGTAGAGCCGCAAGCCGTCCTAACGCATCCCGGCTCAGCAAGCGTATACGTCCCGTGCGCTGGGGACTATCTCTCGACGAGGTAGAAACCCGCAACGTAGACCGCGTCAACGGCCTCCGGGTTGGCGAGGGTCTCGACAAAGAAGTGGCGGTCCAGGCGCAACCTCTCGTGCGGCATCCGAACGGCGCTATAATCCTCAGACTGCAGCTGCTCGATGTTCACGGTGACAGGAGACAGTCCCCTGCCGTTGCGCTTGTCAAATGTGCCCACCACGCAAGCCGGGCCAGCCTTCGCTATGGCGTCAACACGCAGTAACACATAACAGACGGCGTCTTCGAGGCCCTGCATCTCGGGATCCACGGGGCATCGTACGGCCTGTTTTTCAGCAAAGGGTTGCATGCGAAGCGCCCACTTATCGGCCGCAGCAGCATCCTGCACAAGTGCGGCTGAGCGGACGCCCCCAATGACCTCGAGGGTTCGTGCCGGACGGTAGAGATAAGTCTCTATGTCCCGGCTGGCAAGGGTTTTCGGAACCGGGCCGGTCTCTTTGAAAAGGTTGGCGATACCGGGCGCAGCATGCGCGAAAAGGTGGTTCTCGCCGTATTCGAGGCAGTCGAACTCGGCGATCTTTTGCATAAAGTCGTCCCGGGCTCTTGCTGGGTCTTCCGGCCCAAGAAAAGGCTTGCTCTCTCGTTCTGCCTGACGGGCGAGACGCGTATGCCGGCGCAGCCAGACATAGTCAATGGGCATACGGGCCGCTTCGACCCGCCTCTCGAGGATTGCATTGCCTGCAACACGCTGCTCTGCCTCGTTAAACAGCTCGGTAATGCGATTCAAGTCCTCGATCCGAAGCCAGTCCCGGGTCGTGCGGCGAGAACAGCCAAGCTCGATGTTCGCCTCGTTTATGGCCTTGCGCGTAACTTGGATGTACTCCCACAGCGGATCGCCGGCCGGGCCGTAGTATCCGTCCAGGAAAGTCCTTATCAAAACGTCGGGATCCTTGTTAGGGTTCCAAAGCAGCTTGGCCATAAGCCACGGACGCAAAGCATGGAAGTCGCCGCATGTGCTGCGCCGGTCCCCCTGTTCGAAGACGCCGATGGCCTTGTGATCTACGAATAACCTGAGGTCGGGCGCTAAGCCGTCCCAGTTTGGATGAGGCAGAAGGAATTGGGAGAAATTGGTAACGTAGTTCCAGACATACAGGTGCTTAGCAATCTTGCTCCACTTATGGATATCCTGCAGAAAATCGGCATTGCGCGGTCCCGTGGCCAACGGCTTCGAGAAATCGCATTCAATCGAGCACAGCCGTATAGCCACATTGTGTCGCGGACGAACATGAAGCGGCGCCTGCCGGGTGTAGCTGTAGGCAAGGGTCATGACAAGCACGTCCGGGTATTCCGTCTCGACAGCGGCAGCAACCTCGTTGACGAAATCAATGACGGGGCCTGCCTCAGAACCCTCGTGCTCGGCCAAGGCCCTGCATCGAGGGCATTCGCATTGGCGCCGCCAGTCATTCTGCGAAATAGAGATAATCCCCGCCTCGGGATGCTGCCGGATCCACTCGAGGGTATTGCGGATGAACTCGGCTCGCATTTCTCCATTGGTCAGACAAAGCTGCCCGTTGTCAATCCGCTCTCCGTCGACCATGCTGAACCATTCGGGATGGTCCGCGAAGTACTCCTCGGGCGGCATAATCTGGAAAAACGTGTGACACCACCCGAGGATCGGGTGATGGCCGCCGTACTCATCGGGGATCTCCTGCATGTGGCCGTTAAGCTGGTTCCGCACGGCGAAAAGCGGGTCGAAAGCATGGTAGTAGAACGTGTCGCGCACCTGTATGGGAGGCGTATAGGCCACGTCTTGCGCGGGCACTTCAAGACCAGGCTTATGCGGAATCTCCGATTCAGTGGGTGTCCACCAATGGCAGCCGACAGTATTCTCGAGGAATGTGTAAACAGCGTACAAGGCGCCGCGCGGCCTATCGCCGCCAAAGTAGATGCCTTTGTTTGTCGAGAAAACGCGGATGCCGTCTATGCCTGCCTCTCCGGCGCCCGGGACCGCCTCATGAAAGCGTTTGCCGCTCCCCACGTAAAGACAATGGTCTCCTGGCAGGTCTTGGGGCGTTGTGTTGACGATGGGAAACGCCGCATCCGTGACCCTTTCGAGGTGAAGTTGAAGCTCTCGTGCCGCGGTCCGCTCAGCCGGTACGGCGTCTGTGTCCACGACGATGAGGTAATCGGTAACGCCCTTCTCTGTCAGGACGAGCGAGGGCGCCGTGGCTGCCTGGACTGCAAAACCAAATAATGCAAAGCCGAGCAAGCTAAATGCCAGAATCCATAAACGCATGAGCAGATTTCCTTGTTGCTGATGTCCGCGCCGGCTCATCCCCTTCTCAGCCATGATAGACGACCTGGTCCGTGGGTTCCAGCGACTGGAGTCGCTCCGAAACAAACGCGGACACCGTTGATTCCACTCATTGATGAACCAACTGGGGATTGCGTTTCAGATGACCTGCGGCGATCCTTTTGAGTATACTCCTTCGAAACCCGGGGACGGACAAAGAGTGAATAGGTATGTTTCAAGACTACAAAGTGGCCTATCTGCGCAAGCATGTGAAGATACAGAAAACCGAGCCCTTCTCGTTCCTGCGCACAAGCGTTGCGTACATCCTCTCACAATCGAGTAAGAAGGTGCCTCAAGCCTCGATGGTCACCGAATTCGACGTGACCCCCTTGGTGGAATACGCACGCGACACGAGCGAGGCCCTCAAATCGGGTGAACAGCTGGACCCCAAAGCCCTGTTCCGACGCGCGATCCGCAAGAATTTCTCCGCTTTTTTTCTGAAAGCCGTCGCGCACTGCCTGCATCGCGTGCCGATTGCCAACGGGTTTCTCGACTATGCGCCTTTTATGCGCGGGGGAACGTATTACCAGGCCGAGGATATCAACCTGGCCTTTACCGTAGGCACCAAGTACGGCGTGATCGCAACGATTGTGCGCAATCCCCATCTTAAGACCCTCGAGGCGGTCGCCGAGGAAATGCGGACGCTCGCGCGCAAGGCACGGAAGACCGATCCCGAGGAGTTATACCGCAAGTGTGCAAACGCCTACGTCTCAACAGCCATCAGGCAGCTCGATTTCCGCGCCCTGCCCGCCCTCTGGATCTGGATCCTGACCACCCTCTTTCCGCGAACCAAACATCAGCCCATGTTTCCTGATGTGCCGGAGGAGGAAAAGCTGCAGGTTGAAGACGTGCTCGGCGCTACAGCGAGTCTAGCCAATATCGGCATGATGCTGCCCGGCGTCCAAACGCACACCATCGTTGTGCCACCGGAGGTCATGTTTTTCGGGATCGGTGACCTGCACCTTGCCCCGCGCGTGGTAGACGGCAAGATCGTACCGCGCTACGTTATCTCAGTATGCGCCACCATGGATCACCGGCCCTTTGATGCGGGCGCTGCATTCCCGCTCCATGAGCACATGCGAAGTTATGTCGCAAACCCACAGCTCATCTACGAATGGAAAACAGGCGACGACATCTGACGGGCTTCATGGCCCATAGGGGACCGTCCCCGTTTCGTCCACGACATAGCCCCACTGCTCGATATACGCCTCGCCAGGCAGGAAGGCGTCGTTTCGCTCTTTAAGCAGGCGCTGGAGCGCGGCGTCGAGCTCCCCTTGAACCGCGGCATACGTGGGATTGCCGGACAGGTTCTCGAGTTGGTAAGGGTCTCGCTCATTGTCAAAGAAAAGCCAGGGACCCTTCATATCGCGCACAAAGGTGTACCGGGCGGTGCGGACCCCGCGATATTCCTTCCCGCCTGCAGCGCGGCTTACCTGGCCGAAAGGCGCCGGACACGTAATCAGCGCCGCGCCGTCTCCGGGATTGGCCCCGTCACGGACGTAGTCGGCGTAGTCCAGCCCTTCAACCGTCTCCGGAATCGGCAGTCCGCACATAGAAAGGAGGGTAGGCATCACGTCGGGCGCATTGATGGGCGCCGTCAGCGTGCGCGGCTCGCAGCCTTGGCCTCTGGGGCATTTGAGAAGGAAGGGCACCCGGATCGACTCGTCATAGGGATGCTGTTTCTTGACAAGACCCTGCGAGCCCAGCATGTCGCCGTGGTCCGACGTGAAAAGGAAAACGGTGTTCTCGTCGAGCCCCGTCTCCTGCAAGGTATCGAGCAATTTGCCTACGCAATCGTCTAGTGCCGCGATGTGGGCGTAATACCCGGCTAAGTCGCGTCGCGCGGCCTCTGCCGCCCCGTCGGGCACATTGGGTCTCAGTTGCACATCCTCGGGCTTGTATCGTGCACGGTACGGCTCGGGAGCTGTCTCATAGGGCGCGTGGGGCGGCCCCCAGGAAAGAAAGAGCAAAAAAGGCGAGCCCTTGGCGTGCTGGGAGAGGTATTCGCAGGCCTCGTCCGTCTGGGCAATCGCGTCATAACCTTGCCAGTACCGTTTCGTCTGGTCCTCGTTGAAGTAGTAAGGAGAATGGTTGTAGTCATGGGAGCATTCGAGCCCCTTCCAGAACTCGAAGCCGTGGCGCCTTTCTTTATGGATATAGTTGGAGCGGCCGTGGCCGTCGAGATGCCACTTTCCAATGTAGGCGGTGTCATAACCCGCATCGCGGAAGACCTCGGCAATCGAGACGGGATTGTTGGACAGGCATACGTCATTCAGGAACACGCCGTGGGTCAGCGCATATTGCCCCGTAATCAGACTGGCCCGGTAAGGACTGCATACGGGGCAACTCGAGGTCGCGTTAGAGAAGTTCACGCTCTCGCCTGCAAGCTGGTCGAGACGGGGCGTTCGGGCGTTCGGATCACCTGCGTAACCCGTTGCCTGGGCGCGCCATTGGTCGGCGAAAACGACAATAAGATTGGTTTTGCGCTGGTTCATTCTTCCTCCGTGTCTTGATTCAGAGGGGATTGCTCCCAGACTCTGCAGATCGCGCAGAACTTGCGACTGCAAACACCTACAAATACTGAGCAACGATGGCCAGCCCCGTCGCGACGCTTGTGAACGTATCGCGTTGGAGCAGGCGATCGGGACCATATCGATTCTCGAGCATCCGCTTTACGGCCGGGATGAGGCATGTTCCGCCTGTTGTCAGGACGCAGTCAATATCCTCCGGGCACACTTGGGCCGCCTGTTCCGCCTCGATGATCGCTTTCAGCATATCGTCGAGGGTGCGTTCGATAATGTGGGTGAACTCGCTGCGCCCAAGGCGCACGCTTATCTGAATGGCTTCCTTATGGACCTCGATAGGGGCCTCCCATTCGTACGAGAGCATCTTTTTGGCGGCCTCGACTTTGCGGGTGACCGGATAACCGTAATTACTCTGGATAAGACAGCGCAATGCGCGTATGGCCTCGGGCTGGGTCGAGCTCATTTCCGTAGCAATAAGCCAGTTGATAGTCTCCTCGGTGTTCAGCTTGTAAAGGTTCTGCCAATCGGCAATGGCATTGTACACATGCTGCGGCATGGGCAGTTTCGAGGGACCGTATCGGGAACGGCTCCCGAAGTAAGGGAAAATCTTGGCGCGCAAGACCTCGCGGTCGATCACATCGCCCGCTACAGGCACACCGGCTACGCTGAGAATCCGGCTCTCAGCCAAACGTGCAGCGGCGCCCTGGGCTCCGCCGAATTCCATGATGCATACGTCGCAGGTCCCACCGCCGATATCAACCACCATCAGGCGCTGGCGCCGGTCTGAAGAAACGGCATACTCGACGCAGGCCGCCACCGGCTCATAGAAAAAAACCACTTCCTTGAATCCAGCCAGCTCCGCCGCTGTGCGCAGTCTCCGCTCCGCTGCGTCGTTCTCGTCGTCGCGCGGCGAGAACCGTACGGGCCGCCCGAGGATCGCGTGCTCGACGGGTCGTCCTGCAGCTTTGTCGGCGGCTTCTTTCATGGGCGTCAGAATACGCGCTGTCAACTCTTCGATCTGGTAAAGCTGCCCAAAAACTTCCGTGCCCTTGAAGTTGGTGAAACGCAGAGAGCTTTTCAACGACTGAAAAAGCCTGCCTGGAGAGTTGACCTCGACCGTCGCTCGCGCACGCACGGCCTCCCGAACGTCGTTTTCCTCGACGCGTGGGCGGTAACTCTCCGATTTGTCGGGTTCTGACGCGACATAGCCCTCGATGTCTACCCCAAGATCCACTTGTTTGAGTATAACTTCGCGGTCTATGTTGCGCTCGATAAAGGCGTTGGCGGCAGCACGCCCTACGATGTTTTCACCTTCTTTGGTGATGTAAAGAAGCGATGGAAGAGAGGCGGGGGTGTCATTCAAGCGGTCCCACTCGAGAACGTGGACCTTGGCGCCATTGGCCAGGGCAATACTCGAATTGGTGGTTCCAAAATCGAGTCCGCAAGCATACTCAGTCATGGACGGCCCCCTGCGTCAACGGCAAGCGCCCTTGCTTGCGCAACAGCTCGAATTGCTGATATTCGATGTCATTCACCATTTTGGAATGTAAAACTGCGGAGTATACCACGGTCCTCAAGAACTTGCAAGGGCAAACCGCCTCGTACAATGTCAAAACAGCAAAATCACGCTGCAGGCGACAACCAGTGGCCTTGACAGGCCCTTCCCAATCCCCCATTGGGACACCCCTTAGAATACCTTCTCGCTTCTCAGGACGATCTAGCCTGCCCCCACTGTTTCTTCTGTGAACCGGAAGCTGTAACGCACGAAGCAAAGGAACCCCATGAATGCGTTTACTAACAGCGCAGCGTTCTACGAGGTCTTGTCGGACAGCGAAGCGCGCCTGCAACGGGAGGGACCGCTCTTGCTGGAACTCCTTGCGCAGGCGCCGGGCGTACGGGTGGTCGATCTGGCCTGCGGCACGGGGCTTCACGCCGAGTATCTGGCCGGCCACGGAGCAATCGTCACCGCCAGCGACCTAAGCCATGAGATGGTGGCCCACGCCACCCAAAGGCGACGCCACGCAAACCTTACCTTTGTACAAATGGACATGCGCGCCGTTCAAGGCGGGCCGTGGGACCTTGCCTTATGCCTCGGAAACTCCCTTTCCTTGCTGCCGACACACCTGGATGTAAACGGTGTGTTTCACGCCGTGGCAAGGGTGCTTGCGTCGAAAGGCCTCTTCCTGGTCCAGCTTGTCAACTATTCGTCCGATAACATGCAAGAGCCGCGCCACCGCGTCGAACGCCGCCAAGTGCTTGGTGGCGAGGTCGTTGCCACAAAAAGCCTGGTCCCCCATGGCGGACGCACCCTATTATCTATGGCCTTCTTTCACGTGCAAGATGGTAAAGTAGATTCGCTTGCGGAAACAGCCGTCCAGCTCAACCTCGACCAGGCAGCCCTCGTCGACGCCGTTGCCGCAACAGGTCTGCACCTTGTGGCCGCTTACGGCGGATATGACAAGCGGCCTTACCAACCCCAAACCTCGGCTGATCTCGTTTGCGTCTTCAGGAAGGCTTGACGACCGTGCATCCGCCGCATGTCCCGAAATAGGCAGCCATCCAACTTTCCCTTCCTTGGTAAAGGGCTCTGCAGTTCATGCAACGGGATACGAGCGGCTTCAAGCAGACCCAGCTCAGACATGGACGAGAAGGCGGCACGTCTTCTGTCATAAAAGGCGCACCACCGGCCCGGTTGGCAAGCGTGTGCTTTTTGGGAACGGCACGCGTCCTTTCGACGCGGCTGGTCCAAATTACAGCAGCACCCTATAGTTTAATACCAAATTGAGTGACAGGGTTTCGTTGGGGCTGGATGCGCTCGGATAGGCCCAGAAAAACCACCGCCGTTCTCTCGGAAACCTACCGGCTCGTAGCGCCCCCTATACCGTATGGCTTTCTCTCTCGTCAGAGTCTGTCCCGGACTGCTCGGCGGCTCGTCTCTTGTCTCGCCCCAACAGGACTCCAGCCAAGCCCGCCGTGAGCAACAAAGCCGAGGCCCCAAGCATGATGGCGCGGGGGCCGTCCAGCGCGATCTGGGCCAATGACGGGGCATCGCGACCCATCGGCAGCAAGTCACGCGCATTGGCGGTAACAAGCACTTTCGACACCTTGCGCGCGGCATGGCCATCGCCGGCGGAAGGGGGCCGCATAAGTGTGTCAAGAAAGAGCTGTTGGAAAGGGGTCATGTCACCTCGTCGCGATTCTATGAAACACTCAATGTCAGACAGTTCCATATACTCTTGATCGCTGAGCTCTCCGCTCTCCCACCGCGCTTTCAAGTCCGCGCGCCGCTCTGCATATTCTGCGCTCACAGCGGCCTGATTGAAAGCCATGTGGCGAGGGTCGCATGCTATAGACGAGGGGTGTGCATTCTGCCTGAGCTCTGAAACGGGACGGATCTGGTTCCCCTCGACGATCACCGTCTCAGCCTTGCCCGCCGGGTAAAGGGCCCGGTACTCCCAGTATCCAGAGAGCAGGGAGATAACGGCAAGTACAGCGCCGACTATCCCGATAGTTGCTTTCACGGAAACACAGTCCTTGGTCCACAGATTCATTGCGACGCCCTCCCAATCATGCGTTCGGGTCCACACTTACGACATTCAACAAACTGCATAGCTTTCTTTGTTCAGGGTCTGAAGGAAGCACGTAACATGCCAATGTGTGCCATGTGTTGTACGTTGCTTTGGTACAACGGGTTAGGTACGGTTCTTTGTACAAGCGGAGAAGCAAGTTGGACAGCACTAAGCGCCATGCATTGGGCGTCTATCCCCAAGAGTGGGGTGGCAAACCAAGATATAAGAGTTGAAAGCAGGCGCGACATAGTATCACCGTATTAAATCTATAACACAATTTGTCGCCCTTGTCAAGTCAAAAAGGTTCTCCCGCCCGCCAAGTTCGCTCCGACTCTGAACCGCGCGTCTCCGCTGTCCAGCAACCACGTGCGCGGCCTGTGACCGCCTGTCCAGATGTCTCTCTTCGACTTCGGTGGTCATGATTGTGTGATCCACGTGGAAATCTTGGGGGAAGTCCTGATTCTGGAGGGGCTTGACAGAAGGTGAGGGATGTGGTAGCATCTGCTGCTGTCAGCACTCATTTAAAGGGAGTGCTAACGAGTAAACCGGGTTTTCAAACCTGCGTTCATCGTCCTTTCAAACGGGTTTCACAATAAAGGAGACGTTCCCATGGCCAAACAGTTGGCATTCGACCAAGAGGCACGCTCGTCGCTCATTGAGGGCGCAGACAAGCTCGCCAACGCCGTCAAGGCGACGTTGGGTCCAAAAGGGCGTAATGTGCTGCTCGAGAAATCCTATGGCGCACCCAACATCACCAAGGACGGAGTAACGGTTGCCAAAGAAGTAGACCTGCCCAACCCCTATGAAAACATGGGCGCCCGCATGCTGCGTCAAGCGGCGAGCAAGACGCAAGACGCCGCCGGCGACGGTACCACGACGGCAGTTGTTCTTGCCCAGAACATGGTCCGTGAAGGCATGAAACAGGTCACGTCCGGGGCCAATCCCATGCACCTTCGCCGGGGTATGGAAAAGGCGCTTGCGGTGGTGGTTGATGCCATTAGAGAGGCCAGCAAGAAGGTCCGCAACAACGAAGACGTCGAGCATATCGCCACGGTCTCTGCCAACGGCGACAACGAAGTCGGCAAGATGATCGCAGACGCCATCGAGAGAGTCGGTGAAGACGGCGTGGTGACCATCGAAGAGGGCAAGGGTCTTCAGAACGAGCTCGAGTTGGTTCAAGGAATGCAATTTGACCGGGGCTATTTGTCCCCTTACTTCGTAACGGACAGCGAGAACATGACGGCCGTGCTCGAGGACTGTTACATCCTGTGCCACGAGAAAAAGGTCAGCGCTATTCAAGATTTGCTGCCGCTACTCCAAACCATCGCCCAGAGCGGCAAACCGCTGGTGATTATTGCAGAAGACGTCGAAGGCGAGGCCTTGGCGACGCTCGTGGTCAACCGTCTGCGGGGCATTCTGCAAGTGGCGGCTGTGAAGGCCCCGGCCTTCGGCGACCGCCGCAAAGAGATTCTGCGGGACATCTGCGTACTGACAGGAGGGACGTTCATTTCTGAAGACCTCGGGACGAAGCTTGAAAACGTGACGCTTGAGCAGATGGGACGGGCAAAGCGCGTCGAAATCACCAAAGACAATACAACCATTGTCGAGGGGGGCGGGGCCAAGAAAGAAGTGACAGCACGGTGTGATCTGATTCGCCATGCGATCGAGACAACGACCTCTGATTATGACCGCGAGAAACTCCAGGAGCGCCTTGCCAAACTGGCGGGCGGCGTGGCCGTGTTGCGTGTAGGGGCTGCAACCGAGATCGAGCTGAAAGAAAAGAAGGCGCGCTGTGAAGACGCCTTAAGCGCAACCCGAGCAGCTATCGAGGAAGGCTACGTTGCAGGCGGCGGCGTAACGCTGCTTAACGCGCGGAAAAAGTTGAAAGACCTGACACTCGACGGCGACGAGGCTGTGGGCGCTGCGATCGTTTCCAAAGCCCTTGCTTCACCCTTGGCAAGCATTGCGGACAACGCAGGTTTCGAGGGGTCTATCATTGTCGAGCAAGTCGCCTCAGGCAAACAGGGAATGGGCCTCAATGCCGCGACCGGCGAGATCGAGGATCTCGTGAAAAGCGGCATTATTGACCCTGCAAAGGTGCTTCGCTCTGCGATGCAGAACGCGGTGAGCGTCGCGAATATGTTCATCACGACGGATTGCCTGGTCACGGACATCCCGGAGAAAAAGAAACCCGCTCCGGCGGGACCTCCCGGCGGCATGGGTGGTGCTGGAGGCATGGGTGGAATGGGCGGTATGGGCGGCATGGGAGGAATGGGCGGCATGATGTAAAGGGACCCGTCCTCCCCAGCCAACAGGCACCGTTAATACCCAGAGGCTGGTCCCACCCGTGGGACCAGCCTCTTCACTTCTCAGCTCTCAGCTCTGGGTGTTAGGGCGCTTGCAAGCTTGTCGCTGACACGTTCGCCCTCGCCGCGGGAGTGTCACGGGCGTTTTCTCACGCAGCAATCGTCATACATGCTCATCTAATGTCCACGAGCAATGCACGTCCAAGATTGAGGCCGAAGGCTTTCTACTGCGCTGAGGGCGCCGGGGCGGGAGCGCCTCCGGGCTGGGGTAAAGGCTGAGGCGCAGGCGGTGTAGGCGGCGCCATGTCTTCGGTCCCTCCCATTTCCTCGGTCTCGGTGGGCGCTTCAGACTCTGAAGGCGTCGTTGCCTCCTTTGTACAGCCTGTCGCCAGGGCTGTCACAATCAATACCGCTCCGATTACCAGGAGATATCTCATTTCAAACCTCGCTTTCTGTTATTCGCCCATTACTTTGATAATCAAGCGCTTTTTGCGCTGACCATCGAACTCCGCGTAATAGAGTTGCTGCCACGGTCCCAGATCCAGGGCGCCGTCCGTAACCGGCACAATGACCTCATGATGAATCAGGAGGCTCTTGAGATGGGCGTCGCCGTTGGTCTCGCCAGCGCGATGGTGCCGGTAGTCTCGATTGTAGGGCGCGAGATGTTCGAGCCACTCGTCAATGTCCTGGATAAGCCCGGATTCGGCGTCGTTTACGTACACGCCCGCGGTGATGTGCATCGCACTGACAAGAACCATGCCCTCCCTAATGCCGCTCTTTTTTACCACCTCCTCGACCTGCCCGGTAATATTGACGTACTCGCGCTTATTCTTGGTGTTGAACCATACGTATTCTGTAGCCGTCTTCATTCGTAGGTTTATCCCTTCCTTATTGCGCGATCGCCCTTGCCTGGTTCACTTATCGTGAACGCACACAAAGGGTTTCGCTATTCCATCCGATCGCATGACGCAGAAACGCCCCCTTGAATCGGCCGATTCAGTATGCATCGCAATGCGCAGACGCCTGACTCAACGGCAGGCAACCTGCTATAGTGTCCGAGATCGCTTAGTCGCGGCAGCATCCTTTAACGCAACGACAACCAAAGGCGGAGGAGAACCATGGATCATGGTGCAAGAGAATAGGGTGCTCGAGACAATTGATCAAAACCGAGACAGATACCTGAACGAATTGCGCGAGTTCCTTGCCATCCCCAGCATATCGACGTTGCCGCAACACGACCCCGATGTCCAGCGGGCCGCCCAATGGCTGGCCGAGCAACTGCGCCAGGCGGGATTGACCAAGGTTGAGATCATAGCTACCGACGGCCACCCGGTCGTGTACGGGGAATGGATGCGGGCGCCCGGCAAACCGACGGTGTTGGTTTATGGGCACTACGACGTGCAGCCAGTCGACCCGATAGAGGAATGGGACTCGCCGCCCTTTGAACCCGCTATTCGCGGAGAAGACCTGTACGCGCGAGGCGCTTCAGACATGAAGGCCCAGATCCATGCTCAGATCAAGGCTGTCGAGGCCCTTGCCGGCGAGGGCGGTCTGCCGGTAAATCTGAAGTACCTTCTCGAAGGGGAGGAAGAAATCGGCTCCCCGCACCTCGAAACCTTTCTCGACGGACACCGCGAGTTGGTCGCGGCGGACGTGGTGCTTAACTGCGACGGCGGCATCGAATCGCCCGAACTGCCCAGCATTACTTATTCGCTGCGCGGCCTGGCCTACTTCGAACTGCGGGTCCAGGGACCCAAGAAGGACCTCCACTCGGGGACTTTCGGTGGATCAGTCCATAATCCCGCCCAAGTGCTTTGCGAGCTTATCGCCGGGATGCACAACGAAGACGGCCGGGTGGCGTTGCCTGGGTTCTATGACGACGTGCGGCCGCTTAGTCCCGAGGAACGCGAGAGGATTGCTCGCGCACCCCGGGATGATGAGAATTGGAGGCGTCTTGCAGGTGTTCCGGAACTGTGGGGCGAGAGAAGGTACACAACTCTCGAGCGCATCGGGGCCCGGCCCACACTCGAGGTCAACGGTCTGCTTTCAGGATTCACCGGGGAAGGTTCTAAGACAGTGCTGCCTGCGCGCGCCATGGCCAAGCTGTCCATGCGGCTCGTGCCCGACCAGAAACCGGCGCGCGTGGCTGAGCAACTGCGCGATTACTTGCGGATGCGGGCGCCCAACACTGTGAGATGGGAGGTGATCGAGCTTGCCCATTGCCCTGCTGCAATCACGCGCCGCGACACCCCTGCTATGGCCGCCGCCGAGCAGGCGCTCAAGACCGTTTTCGGCAAGGACCCTATCTTCATGCGAGAAGGCGGTAGCGTCCCGGTCGTTGCCTTGTTGCAGGAGAAGCTGGGAATCGACTCGGTGATGCTTGGGTTTGAGTTGCCTGACGCAGGATTTCACGGCCCGAATGAGAAAATGCATCTTCCTACTTACTACAGAGGGATCGAAACCTACGTTCGATTCATGTCGGCGCTCTGAGGTCTTCAACCAGCGATGAATTCCGTTCTCGAGATTCGCGGCGTGGCAGTCGAGGCCGGCGGACGCCGTCTTATGACAGGCGTCGACCTAACGCTCTCGAAAGGCGAGTTGATAGGTTTATCCGGACCGTCGGGCTGCGGAAAGTCAAGCCTGCTCCGCGCCATTGCAGAACTTGAGGACCCTTCCGCTGGCGAGATTCTCCTCCAGGGCGCGAGACCCTGCGACATTGGGTGGCCAGCGTTCCGTCGGCGTGTTGTGCTCATGGAGCAACGCCCTGTCCTGTTCGATGCGTCCGTGGCTGACAATCTCGCGCGTCCCTTCCGTTACAGGAGCGCCACCAACAGCTTCCCCGAAGAAAAGGCCCGGACGCTCTTGGGGCGGCTCGGCATTGAGCGGGATCGCTGGAGTCAGAACGCGCGATCGCTGTCCGTGGGCCAACAGCAGCGGGTCTGCCTGGTTCGGGCGCTGCTTCTGAGTCCGGACGCGCTCCTTCTCGACGAACCCGTAAGCGCGCTCGATGCCGAGTCGGCGGAGGCAGTCGAGTCGTTGTTGCATGAGGAGGCGGACAGTCAAGGGCGAGCGGCCTTGTTGGTTTCCCATGAACGCAGTCTGATCCATAGGATCTGCGACCGGGTGGTTGATGCACGCTCATTTCTTGCGCCCGAGTGGAATGGTGGACCCGCCGCAAAACAGGAGACGCCTGATGCATCCTGAAATAGCATCGCCGGGGGCGCTTCCTCTAAGCGCATGGGACCTCGCCGTTGCAGCGGGGCTGGTTCTCGTCGCGGGGCTTGTAAGCCTGGCGCTTCAGTTGGGCCTCGAGCGGCGCTTGGGCATAGCCGCCCTCCGCACCGTAGTCCAATTGCTGCTCATCGGCTATATCCTAAGATGGGTGTTCGAGCGACAGCATTTCGCCGTGGTCATGGGCGTCGCGGGCGTAATGATCTTTGCAGCGAGCCGGGCCGCCATAGGACGTTCGAGCAGAACGTTTCGCGGGGCGGCGTGGCGCGCCTTCTTTACGCTCCTGCTCACGGGCATGCTCACTGTTTTCGCGGTAACGGCCGTCATTATCGGCGTGCGGCCATGGTATCGCCCGCAGTATATGATCCCGCTGTTGGGCATGATCCTCGGCAACGGCCTCACGGGCATTTCCTTGAGTTTAGATCAATTGCTCGAGGCGTTCGCGGAGCGGCGTGCGGAGGTTGAGATGGAGTTAGCCCATGGCGCGACCCGCTGGGAAGCCGCCCGGGATGCGCTGCGCGATGCAGTGCGGCGCGGCATGATACCGGTCGTGAACTCGATGATGGTCGTCGGGATTGTATCCCTTCCCGGTATGATGACGGGGCAGATCCTCGCAGGGGCGGACCCCTTGGGCGCTGTGAAATACCAAATCGTCGTCATGTTCATGCTGGCGGCCGCTACGTCTCTCGGTTGCATCATGATGGCCGCTTTGGTCTACAAAAGGCTGTTCAACGAACGGCATCAACTCCGAGCCGGGTTGATACGGCGCAAGTCCTCCTGACCCCCAACGCAAGCCTGGACATAGCGCGGCTTGTCTGACACAATCGGAGACATTGGGCCAAACCAAGGAGAGACGATGGCCTTCCCGAGAAAAAGGCATCCCTTTGTAATGGAGAACTACGGGGGATCGTATCAACTCAGGATCAGGAAAGCTGACGATCTGGCTGCCCTGGGCATGTTGGACGACCCATTCTGGATGTCGACCAGCGCACCGTGCGCCCACTTCCGTTGCGACCCTGTCCTGCTCGAGCGCATCGACCGGGACGGCAATGGCCGCATAAACAGCACCGAGATTCGCGAGGCGGCGGAATGGCTCCTGCATATGCTGGAGAACCGGGAAGACGTAGCCAACGGCAGCGAGGTATTAAGGCTTGATCATATCGATCGCAGCCATGGGGAAGGTCAGCGTCTTTACCAGACAGCGCGTTGGCTGCTCGAAAACCTCGGCACGCAAGACCTGAGCGCAATCAGCTTAAGCCAAGCTCGCGCGCGCCAGTTACTCTTCTCACAAGGCGCGCGCAACGGCGACGGCGTCATTCCAGCGGAGGGATCGCCAGACGGCGCAATGCGGTCCTTCATCCAAGACGTCATGATGACAGTTGGATCTACGCCGGACCTGAGCGGATCGCCCGGAGTAGACGGGACATTGCTGGATACGTTCATCGAGAACGCGAGCGCTCTTCTTGCCTGGCATAGCGACCTGGCCGACAGGGATAAGATGCACCTGCTTCTTCCTTTCGGCGCCGACACGCCCGAGCGCTATGGGCTTTATAGACGGCTTACACCCAAAGCGGACGAGTACTTTCGCCTATGCGAAGTTGTGGCCCTCAACGCCCTGCTCGAAACACCGGCCCCGGATACCGGCTGTGCACCCGAGGTCTTCCAAAGCGAAGACAACGCGACGAAATACCTGATCGAGGCGCCGCTCGCGAAGCCGCGTGCAGAGCGTCGGTTGCCATTGCGGGAAACAACCAATCCCTACTACAGCAATGACCTATGCGAACTCACCAACACCGTACTCGGGCCATTGCTTGGCGACAGTTTTGACGGCGTCGAGCTGAGTCATGAACAGTGGAACAGCATTAAAGAGGCTTTTGCATCCTACGAGCAGTGGCTGGAAGCGAAAAGTGGCGGGGAAGTCGAGCGGCTAGGGATCGAAAAGGTCGAAGGTTACCTGAAGAGCGATCTTCCAGACCAATTGCGCCGGCTTATTGAGGAAGACCTGGCGTCTGCGGAAGAGATTGCGACCATCAATGACCTCGAGTTTTTGATCCTCCTTCAACACTGGTTACTCGAAATCTGCAACAATTTCGTGAGCTTCCCACACCTTTACAATCCGCGCGACCGGGCCATGTTCGAGGTCGGACGGATGATCATGGACGGCCAAGTGTTTAACCTCAACATCGAGGTGACCGATATAAACGCCCACAGCGCCGCTGCCCAACGCTCGGGCATGTACCTTCTGTACTCCGAAGTAACGGGAGGAAACGGCGATACGCCCTTCACCATCGTCACGCCGGTCACCCGGGGACGTCTTACCAACCTTGGCATAGGCAAACGGGGCGTCCTCTTCGACTTGACCGGAAAGCAGTGGGACACGCGTCTGGTAAGAATCGTCGAAAACCCTGTCAACCTCAAGGAAGCTGTATTAGCGCCATTCAAGAGAATCGGTGCTATCGTTGCAAGCACCGCCGGGAAACTGACTGCGAGCGCCGAACAGCAGTTCCAAAGCCAGATAACGCAGGCAACAACCACCATTCAGACCGGCATCAGTGAGGCGGCCACGGCCGCAGCCGCAGCACCGCCTCCCGCTACGTCGCCTCCTCCCCCTGAAGATTCAGGCGGCCCCACCGCTTCGGGACGGATGCGCGACATGTTGCTGGCCGGCAGCGTAACCATCGCCGCGCTCGGCTCTTCCTTTGCGTACATCACGAAAACGTTCGCCGCCATGAACCGGGTTCAGCTCCTGACGGGCCTCGTCATTGCGTTGGCGATCATCCTCGTGCCCACCGTGGTCGTGGCGTTCTTCCGCCTGCGTCGGCAGAACTTGAGCGCGATTCTCGAGGCTTCCGGCTGGGCCGTCAATGCGCCCATGCGCTTGACGCGCAGGCTGCGCAAATTGTTCGTGCTCACCCCGACACGGCCCCAGGGATTCGGCCGGCCCCGCCGCGACCTCGCCCGTGCCTACGTCCGCGCTAAAGCCCCTGACAAGCGCCCCGACGGGTAAGCGCACTAGAACCAGCCGCAGCAGTAGAGGTCTTCCAAAGCCGCGGGTCGACCGCGCAACTGCATTGGGTCATTCCCCGGCTTCTAACGCCCCTTGGTTGTGCATGGCGTATAGAGAACTCAGTGGGGGTATGCGGCGTTATACATCTCGCGCATGGCCGCAATGTTTTTGCAGAGGGTCGCTTTTCCCGCTGCATATCGATCGGGGAAGCATATCTCGAACCGTCCAACCACGGTCTCGACGTGTTCGAGAAAAGCCTTTGCAAGGAAACGGGCATGGCGCATGCCCAGAATCTCGCCAAAACGACTGAGCACCGGGTTCCAGTTTGGCCCTTTGCCGTAAACCAGCATGCCCGGATAGAGCTCGACAAGGTCGCGCAACACGGCGCGTTGGTCAGATGTCTCGGCCAAGTGAATGATCGCTTGTCCGATAGAGCGGCGCGCATCATAAGCCTGCGGGTTATAAGCGTAATCCGCGCAGGTTGCCAGGGGAATGCGGTTCAGCTCATTCTCCTTGTGCATGGGATTGCTCATGTAGCCATAGCATACTTGGGCAAGATCCGGGTCGCGGCCTGTTACCGGTCCCAGGTGCAACGTTGGGTGGCCGTCATTGACCGGATAGTTGTCCCAGATAATCAGGCGGTGACCAACGCGTCCTCCGTAAGATTCGGCGGCTTGGCGGGTAATCCGGCCTACCACGCCGCCGCCCGTCCAAAACACAAAGATGCCCGGGTCCAGCTCGTGGGCGAGCACATCGAGATAGGCCGCTGCAGGGGGATCGGCGCCGTCGCCCCAATAGTAAGTTGGGCAGAGGATCAGCTGGGCCTCAGGATCGCCCTTGCGCAACCGCTCGAACAATCGGTTCGACAGGCGAGCCTGGCCGGAGGCGTCGATCCCCCGGGTGATGTCGTCGAGGGACAAACAAAACCACCGCATCCCATTGTTCTGCATCCAGGCATAGTGTTGCCACAGCGCCTCGAAATCGTCTCGAGCGTCGTAATCCAGGGCGCGATCCGAGGACAGGTTGGGATTCATGCTCAGGCATAGTTCGATCCCTGCCGATTGGCACGCATCGAGCACATCTTCGTAGGCGGCGCGTTTCTCGTTGGGCAATGGTTCCCACCAACGGTTACACCTCGGGTCACCCCATGGGTAATGCTCGATATCGCACATAGAACCGTAGCAAATCATGAGGAAGTTCATCTTAAACGCGGCGAGAACCGGAACTTCGGCCAGATACTGCTCCGGCGACCATAGCCAGCCTTTTGTCCCGCGCAAGGTAAAGCCCGGCTGTTGCCCTTTGTTCAGCGGTTCGGGAATAGGCCGCGCTTCCGTAGGCAGCTTGACATAGGCGTTCTCTTCGAAAGGCGGCGGCGCTGAAGGATCGAAGTCTGCCGCTGCAAACACAGCACGGGCCACCATGAACCACGGCGGCATCCCGAGGCGCCCTTCGCGAGCGGTGTTCTCAACCAAGAGCACGTTCTCGCCTGCCTCGAGTGCGTCATTGGGCACAGGATACGTGCACCAGGCATAGGCATCGCCGGGGAATGCGCTCGGACCCGCAAAAATGACCTCTTCATTCAGGCTGATGCGTATCGGACAGGCATCAGGAGAATCATCGTCACGGGCGTAGAGGTAAAGCATCACAGGCACGGAAGGCGTTTCCGTCAACTCGAACGCGGCTCTCATGCGGCTGTATGCGCCGGTCGGAGCGGCATACACATAGTTGACCCGCCCCACGCCGGACTGGACCTCTCCAAAAAGGCTGCTCGCGCCGCCCGCAAAATCGGTCCCAGCAAGCTGCACCACCGGTTCCGGCGCTCCCATCGCTGCCGTCGCAAGACCAACCAAAACCAGATAGGCCGCTTCTCTCATCCAAGGCACTCCTTCCCTTCCCAAAGGTTTGTCCAACATCCTTGGGGGTCAACGGTGTTCTTGACAACTTCATGGCTTCGAAGCGAGATCAGTCGGTGTGGGCACATCCAGAACATGAGGAGCAGCGCGCGCCATGCTGCCTTGTTCACCAGGTTTGGCCGGGGGAATGCGCTCGCTCGTGTCAGGCCCTTCATGCATCGTACGTGCGATGATGTCGTCAATGTGGGCCGTAGCAACCGCGACGACCGTATCCGCACCTCCATAGTAAAGCTTCACCTCGCCGTCGGGCTCGACGATGGCTCCGGAGGCAAACACGACATTGTTTACGTCGCCTACCCGTTCGTAGTCCTCTCGAGGCGACAGCAAAGGAATGCTGCAGCGGGCGACGACCTGGGCGGGGTCTTGGATATCCAGCATGACCGAGCCAGTGCGGTAAATGGGACCGGCAGAGGCCATTTTGAAACCATGGTAGATCTCGAGCCAGCCTTTGGTGGTACGTATAGGAGGGACGGATGCGCCGATCCGATGGCTGTCCCAGTATCCAGGGCGGGGCGTGATCAGCAACTCCGATTCGCCCCAACTGTACAGGTCCTCCGACCTGGAAAGCCAAATGCTGCCCGTGCCCAGGCCGATGGGACGGTCCAGGCGGACATACTTGCCGTCGATCTGTTCCGGGAACAGCACGCCGTCTTTGTTGCCCGGCTCAGAGACCAGGGCAATGCGCTCGAAATGGTGAAAATCCTCGGTGCGGGCCAGAGCGATGCGTGCGCCGTACCGCGAATAGGCCGTGTACATGACGTAGTAAGCGCCGGCGCAATAAGTCGCCCGGGGATCCTCGATGCCCAGTTCCTCGTATTTGGCGAAGATGCCCGTTTTGGCCGGCATGAGCACAGGCCGCTCTTCGACTTTGAAATGAAACCCATCGCGACTGTGAGCTAAAGCCAAAACGGAGTATCCCTGCTGTCCCTCCACCCGAAGCAACAGCAGGTACTCATCGCCGATCTTAACGGGCGTGCCGTTGAAAACGGTGTTGCAGCGGAAGGGAATGTCGGCGAGCGTCAGGATGGGGTTGCCCGCCCATCGCTCGAAGACGTCATGGTTCAGGCGGTAGGTCATAGTCAAAACTCCCGCTCGCTTTGCAGGCAAGTCTCGACGATCTCCTCGATCTGGATCGTCCCCATGCAGATGCATGAATTGGCCGCGCCGTAGTAAAGCCTGAGCACGTCCCCGGTCTCGACCAGGCCGCCGCACGAAAAAACCAGGTTAGGCACGTCGCCGATGCGTTCATAGGGTTCCCTTGGCGCCAAGATGGGCACGTTCGTGCGGCCGGCTATCCGGACGGGGTTGTCTCGGTCGAGAATGGCCGCGCCCAAGCGAAAGAGCGGCCCTGCAGACGTCTGTTTTACACCATAATAGACAAGAAGCCATCCGGAATGGATCTCGACAGGCGGCATCGCCACCCCGACGCGGTCATGGTCCCAATGGCCGCTGCGCGGCGTCAGCACGATATCCGACCACCCCCAATGGGTCAGATCATTCGAGTAAGAAAGCCATATGCTGCCTCTCTCCCATGGCCGCTCGAGCCGGGCATATTTGCCATTGATTTTCCGAGGAAACAACGCGCCGGCTTTCGTATCAGGTTCGGAAACCAAGCCAATCCGTTCGATATGGCGGAAGTCGTCGGTCTTGCCCAGGCCCAGCCGAAAACCGTGGCGGCTCAACACATCGAAGCTGATGTACCATATCCCGTCAAGAGGGGTAACACGCGCATCGAGAACGCCAAACTCGTCATAGCGGGCGTAAGGTCCGCCGTCAGACGGCCCCAGCAAAGGATCGTTATCCATCTCGAAATGAAGACCGTCGTCGCTGCGAGCGGCATACATGTAGTATAAGCCGCGAAGGGTCTGAATGCTCACTAACAGCACATACGCGCCATTGCAGCGGGCGACGCCCGCATTGCAGATGTCCATTGCTTTGAATGACAAGTGAGTGAGATCAATGACCGGATTGCTCTCGTAACGATGGACCATGTCGCAGCCCGAGCTTTTCGTCATCGGCCTTTCCTCTCTGCATCATATCCAAACACAACAGCAACGCTTCGTATGACTGACGGGCTTGCCACGTAAGGCAAACGCGATTGACCGGATTCTACTTCTCGGCTGGGCAGCACGCAAAAAGCCATGGGCGCTTAGAACATACGCGCCGCAGTCCTTAACTGTGGAGGCAGAACAGCTTGTGATCGACTCCTGATATGTTGAGAAACACTTTCCTTTTTCCTATAGTTGATGTGCGTAGTTGTATGTAAACATCCCCGAAAAACGGCGGTTCCACAGGATGTCCGCTCCTACGGGCACACCATAGAAACAGTCAGGAGCATCTTAACTATGAGCAGCAGCATGTCCCGGCGGGATTTCATCAGGACGGGCGCCACAGCAAGCGCAGCGTTTACCTTGGGCGCATCGCTTGTCGGTCCTTATGCCTATGCCCAAGGTGAAAAACCGAAGCGCGTCGTCCTCCTTGGCTTTGACGGCGTCGAACCAAGCATTATCGACAAGCTCATGGCGGCGGGCGAGCTGCCTCATCTAAGAGCGCTCAAAGAGGAAGGCACGTATTCCCGCCTCCATTCAACCATCCCGCCGCAATCGCCCGTGGCATGGACGTCTTTCGCCACCTGCAAGAACCCCGGGGGCCACGGCATCTATGATTTTATCCGCCGCACGCCAAGCAACTATCTCCCCGGCGTCGGAACCGGTTCGGTCTCGCACGCGCGATTGGCCGAAACGGGCATGCTTGATAAACCCGCCAAAGCCGTCGGCTACCGCGTAGGCGTCCCTTTCTGGAAAGTCGCCGACGATCATAGCCTTCGCTGCAAAGTGCTGAACATTCCGTTCGTATTCCCGCCCGACGAACTCGCCCACGGCGTCATGCTTTGCGGTCTTGGTGTCCCCGACATTCGCGGAACAACGAGCATGTTTGTGTCTTTCTCGGACAGCTTTACACCAGAACAACTTGACGAGGACGTTTCAGGCGGCATGCGGCTCAAACTCGATTTTACGGGGGACGCCGCCAAGGTTATGGTTCCCGGGGCAAGGGATCCACGGGAGAAACGGGCTACATACATCGAAACCCCTGTGACCGTAAAGGCTGACCGGGAGGCTCACCGGTTGAGCATCGAAGCCTCCGGCGCCAGAATCGATCTCGAACAGGGCGAGTGGAGCGACTGGGTCGAGTGGACCTTCCCCGTCAACGAGCATTTCCAGGTGCGCGCTATCAGCCGCTTCAACGCCATCGAGGTGGGAGAGCAGGTCCGGCTCTACATGACCTGTTTACAGTTCCATCCGCGCGATCCCTACATACCTTTCACGCACCCCGTAGATTTCTCGAAGGAGCTTGCCGACCGCTACGGTCTGTACAAGACTATTGGATGGGCTTACGATACCCATGCCCTGCGTCAAGACGCCATCACCGAGGACATGTTCCTCGAGGATGTCGTTAAGACCATGGCATGGCGCGAGGCCCTCACGCTGGATGAACTTGAGCGCGGCAGCTTTGACATCCTTCTGTCCGCTTGGACTGCTACAGACCGTGTCGGCCATATGTTCTGGCGATTCCGGGACCCGCAGCATCCCATGCACGACGAGGCGCTGGCCGGGAAATACCGTGAGGCCCTTGAAGACACTTATCGCAAGGCGGACGAGATCGTGGGCAAGGTGCGAACGAGACTTCGCGAAGGCGATCTCCTCATGGTGATGTCGGACCATGGGTTCCATACGTCAAGGCGGGTGTTCAACGTCAACACCTGGCTGGTGCGGAACGGCTACTTATCCGTCATAGGGCAGCAAGATCCCGCTACGGCTTATACGGACAAACGGTTTCTGCTCGGCTTTGACTGGGGCAAGTCGAAGGCCTACTCGCTGGGTTTGTCCAGCATCTATCTGAATCTCAAGGGACGTGAAGGCAAAGGGACGGTCGATCCTGCCGAGGCGCCCGCTCTCCGAGCGGAGATCCGCGAGAAGCTCCTGGCCTTTACCGACCCGGACACAGGCGACAAGGTCTTCAACGCTGTGTATACGCGGGACGACTACAAAGGCGAGGCCATGGACGATGCACCGGACCTCGTACTGGGTTACTCCGAGATCTACCAATCAACAAAGCAAGCGGCTATCGGTGCAGCGCCCAAAGACTTGCTCGAGCCCAACATGGACAAATGGAGCGGCGACCATGTCGGATCGGACGTAGCTATTACGCCGGGCATGTTGTTCGCAAACCAAGCACTCGATATGGAAACCCCCGACATTCGCGATCTCGGCGTAACGGCCTTGGCTTATCTAGGCGTAACGGCGCCTCACGATTACGAAGGCAAATCGCTCATTTAGCCGCTTGTTTTTTTGGAGCAGGCAGCGCCAGCTTCTCGCTGGACTCCGCAGTCTGAAAACGTAGAGCCCGGCCGGAACCGGGCCTTGCGGGACGTTCTTTAGACCGAACGCTCGCCAGATGCAACGTAACGCTATGCTTTGATGCGAACGCCGCGAGCGTACACTTCCTTCATGTCTTCCAGCGTCAGGGGCTCGTAGTCGCGGGCATGACCGGCTTGGCCAAAGGCCTTCACGCGCTTGAGGTAGACCCCTTTCATGGCGTCGCGCGCGGGGCCGAGGTACTTGCGGGGATCAAACTCTCCCGGCTTCTCGAAAAAGACCTTGCGGATAGCGCCCGTGCAAGCGAGACGACTATCGGTGTCGACGTTGACCTTCCGGACGCCGTGCCGGATACCGTCCTGGATCTGTTCGAGGGCCACGCCGTACGTGTCGGGCATTTTGCCGCCGTACTTGTTGATGATGTCAACAAGCTCTCTGGGAACCGAACTGGAACCGTGCATAACCATGTGGCAATCAGGCATCCGTTTGTGGATTTCATGGATGCGGTCCATGGCCAGCTTCGGCGGAAGGATCTCGCCCGTGTTCGGGTCTCTGCGGGCGGACTTGTAGGCGCCATGGCTCGTGCCAATGGCTACGGCAAGGGCATCCACCCCTGTCTTCGCCACGAACTCCTCGGCTTGCGCCGGATCGGTCAAGTGTGCCTCAGTCTCTTCTGCGGTCAGGCCCGCGCCGTGGCCGTCTTCGATGCCGCCCAGACAGCCGAGCTCGCCCTCAACCGTGACCCCGAGCGGATGGGCCATCTCGACCGCCTTCCTCGTTACCTCGACGTTTTGTTCGTAGCTGTTGGGCGTTTTGCCGTCTTCGCCGAGCGATCCGTCCATCATCACAGAGGTGAAACCGAGGTCGATAGCGGTTCGGACGGTCTCGAGGCTGTTGCCGTGATCGAGGTGCATCGCCACAGGAATGTGCTGATACTCTTCAGCAGCCGCTTCCATAAGCTTCTTAAGGTAGATCAGCCGGCTGTACTGGAGCGCGCCGCGGCTCGCCTGGATAATGACCGGGCTGTCCGTCTCGTTGGCAGCCTCCATAATGGCCTGAATTTGTTCCATGTTGTTGACGTTGAACGCACCAACGCCATAGCCGCCTTTCGCGGCCTCGTCGAGAATCTGACGCATCGGCACCAATGGCATGGCTTACAGCCTCCTTTTTCACTTGTTCCCCCCGGATAGTAAAGGTCATCTTGCCGCGTTTTAACGTTAAGCCGGCAAAATCAGGCGGAGTATATCATCAAGGAACTACCGGCTTCAATTCCGCGGACCGGCCTTCCGGACGAAGAAGACACGCGTCGTTCCCAGTAACGAAGCTGCCGAAAAACAACGAAGCCAGCGTTTTCCGCCTTTCTGGTCGCGGCTCTGATTGGAGCGCACTGAGCTGCTGTGGTATCCTAAATCTTTGGTTTCCCATTTGAAGAAGTGGTCTTGCGTTGCGCCGGTCTCGTTTAACCCTATGAACAAGGGATGTTCGGAGGCCGGCAAGAGGGAACTGAACGGTATCCAATGGGTGAAGCACAGAATGGCACGTTACGAGTCGATTATGACCGCAGTCTGACGCTGGAGTTTCACGGTGCCAAGGGTACCAATCACGCAGGACTGTTCGCGTACCGGGAGCAAAGCAACGGGTTGGGTTAACCGTGGGGGCACTAAGCAGCCTAATTGGCAAACAGGACTGCAATAACGGGGAAGAGTCTGCGATGGTCACAAGTGGTTTCATATCGGAAATCTGGGTCTAGCTACTGTGGATTAAGGACATGCGCGTACTAAAACTTTGCGTCATGATATACATTTCATGTTTTTTGGCAACGGAATCTGCATATGGCGAGGATGCTCTTTCAACACCCAACGGAGCCAGTCTACCGAAGCGCGTCCTGTGGATTACAATCGATGCCCTGAGAGCGGACCACCTCGGCTACATGGGTTATCACCGGGATACCTCCCCCTGGCTCGATCAGTTTGCAGACAAGTGCGCAGTGTTCAAACTTGCGGTTGCACCATCGCACGCCACCCAGGAATCGACTCAGTCCTATTTCACAAGTAAATACTTCGCGCGGCTATTCTCAAATCCGGGCAACGCACGCAAGTTGCCAGAGGAACACCTGACCATAGCCGAAGTCTTCCAGCAAGCGGGATACCAAACTCTGGCTTGGACGGCCAACAGCAATGCCTCGCCGCGGACCGGTCTTGATCAGGGCTTCGATAGAATGACCCTGGTGCAACGTCGCCAGATGCCCTACACAACTATAAGTGGGCTGATTCGCCTAATAAAACGCGAATATATACCAAGCGAACAGCGGGAATTCATCTATGTCCACACCATGGACGTTCACGCGCCTTACATTCCCCCGACTCCCTTCGACGTCTGGTACTCGGACCAGGCCTATCAAGGAAGCCTCGTCCAAGGCGGCATACCTCAAGATAAGGAGGGACTCAGGGTTTTCAGCAACCTTAAATATCATGCACAGACTTACAGGGTTAGGAAGGATGATATCACCATTCTCAAGGATCTGTATGACGGGGAAATCAGGTACACCGACAGGTATCTGCAGAATTTACTTAAAGCATTGCACTACACACCGAATGAGGACCTTGTAATAATCACGTCAGATCATGGAGAACAGTTCTTCGAGCATGGCTTCTGGGAACACCATCGGCGCTTGTTTATTGAAGAGATTCACGTGCCGCTGCTCATTCGGTTTCCTGGTGTTATTCCATTTGTTCATGAGGGCCCAGTAAGCCTTCTAGATGTCTTTCCGACACTATGCGATTTAATGGATCTAGCATCACCAGACGACTTGGACGGCATGTCACTCTTGCCTCTTTTCGAAGGACGAATCAGTCCGCGAGCAGCAGCAGTAAGCGCTACACGGGATAACCGCGGGCCTATAGCAACGATCGTGACGCGGGAATACCTCTATGCTTTGAACCTGGGAATTAACAAGTATATATATCCGTGGCGATTGTGGCCATTCGACGAATGGCTTTTCGACTTGCGACAGGATCCCGATTGTATGGATGATGTCCTCGCTGATAACTCTGAAGTCGCCGACCAAATGAATAAGGCGCTGCGAGATCTATATCCAAGATTCAAGAATGCGAAAAGACCTCTATTGCGAGGAAGAGCCTCTGACATTCTTCTAGGGGAGGACCTTTTCACACTTCAAGACAGTCTAGAATTGCCTGTCTCTGCGCGCACAAATGACTTTGGACGCGTTATTGAGCTCTCCAATGTCAAACTAAAGAAAGAAGCAGCATATCTGCTGAAACTCCGCTACAGACTTTCACAAGGAAGGGGAAAACTCGTCGCCCGGACCGGTGAACCGCCAAAGACTGTGTGGCGATACCGATTCGAGTATGTTGATGAAGAAGAATCGAGGCTTCATGTGATGATATTTCCGGATGCGACAAACCTCTTCTTTTCGCTCTACATGGATCCCAACGCGCATTTTCAGTTGGCTGACATGGAACTCCGCGAAGCAACCTTGCCCACGGTGCAACTTGAGCGTCTAGCTGAATTCTCTCCCGCACTGGAATCCACTGAAAGCGAAGAGCATGATCTACAATTGACGCCGGAGCAAAAGAAGCGGTTGGAAAACCTTGGATATTTATAGGTGAGTTCGGTTGCACCGGCACCAAAGCTACACAAGCGCTTTTGCTCTTCCTAAGTGCTATTTTGTTTGCGGCGGGCTTTTCGCGCTTGATCATGTCAACACGTTGACATTCCACCGTGCTTTTCGGTCACTTGGCCTGGGAGCATCTCCTGACGGACGGAAGATACCCGAGGGTAATGAACTTTGGAAGGATTAGCATTCATCCAAGCAAAGCACCTTCATATCAAGTGTGTTCTCGGTTAAGCACAATGAGCACGGCCATTTCCCCGGCCGTCTTTTGGAATGCCGCGCGTAACAATCTTGTTGTAAACGCGATGTACCCCGGAGGCGATATGCAGATCATCCTTGCCAGACCCCGCGGCTTCTGTGCAGGCGTCGAACGCGCGATAAAGTCGGTCGAGCGCGCTATCGAGCAGTACGGTCCACCTGTCTATGTCCTCAACGACATCGTGCACAACGCGCATGTGGTCAACACCTTGCGCGCTAGAGGGGCCGTATTTGTGAAATGCCTCAGGGACGTGCCTCATGGGTCGCATTTGCTCTTCAGCGCCCACGGGGTCAGCCCGAGCCGCTGGCACGAGGCCAAGCAACGCGGTCTCGACGTGATCGACGCGACGTGCCCGCTGGTCGCAAAAGTTCACAGAGAGGCGCAACGCTTTGCCGCGAAAGACTTCACCGTGATTCTTATCGGCGAGGAGGGACACGACGAGACCATCGGAACCATTGGCTGGGCGCCGCGCCACATCCGCCGGATATTTACCGAGGACGAAGCGGCGGCTATCGAGATCCCGGACGAACGCAAGGTGGCGTACATCACGCAGACGACTCTAAGCGTGGACGACTGCCAGAAGGTCATAGACGCCCTGAAAAAGCGGTTCCCCCACATCGTTGGACCCAGCTCCGGGGACATCTGCTACGCGACTCAGAACAGGCAGACCGCAGTAAACCGGCTTTCATCGGGTGCCGACCTTGTGCTCGTAGTCGGCGACAGGGAAAGCGCCAATTCGAACCGGCTCGCCGAGATATGCCGTGCCAGAGGCAGCAAGGCCCATCTCATCAGCAACTCGGAAATGCTCGACGACGCATGGTTCGCGGACGTAGAGCGCGTACTTATCACAGCAGGGGCCTCCGCGCCCGAGACCTTGGTGCAAGAGGTCGTGCAATACCTTGCGGACCGTTGGCCTTGTGAAGTCACCGAAAGCGGGATCATGGAGGAAAACGTCCACTTCAAGCTCCCGGCGGCCGTTGTGTAAAAGACGAAAACCTCGAGCCGGACGTTTTCCGCGTACCGAAAAACTTTCCCTCCCGGAATGAACATGGACATAGACAGAAAGAAACGCCATATCGAGCGAACCCGCTGCGAAGTGCGATTCGATAATCTGACGCGTCAGCTTTACGCCACGGACGCCTCGATCTACCAAGTTGAACCGTTGGGCGTCGCGTTTCCACGCACGGCGGAAGAGGCGGGGGCGGTTATTGCGGCGGCGGCTGAAGCGGGGACGTCTGTCACACCGCGCGGCGCAGGCACAGGTCTTGCCGGAGGCGCGGTCGGCGACGGTCTGGTCATCGATTTTGCGCGATATACGCGCCAAATCACCGACTTGAATCTCGAGCGCCAGACGGTCCGGGTCGGCGCGGGCGTTGTCCTTGATCAACTGAATGCTTTTCTGAAACCCCACGGGCTCTGTTTCGGCCCGGACGTCGCAACCAGCTCGCGCGCCACCTTGGGCGGCATGATCTCGAGCAATTCATCGGGTGCGCGCGCTCCCCTGTACGGAACGACTGTCGAGCACGTAGCCTCTCTCGAAGTCGTCCTCGCTGACGGAAGAGTCCAGACCGTCGGTCCAGACCGTGTTGACCTGACCGATGTTCGGAAGGCCGTGGATGCCGTCGTAGATAAGAACCGCGACGTCATCGCGAAACGTTTCCCGCCGATCCTTTCCAAGCATTGGCCAGGCTACGGGCTCGACCGCTACATGCGAGCCCAAGGCGATTTGACCAAAATCATTGGCGGCAGCGAGGGAACGCTTGCGGGCGTTCTCTCAGCGGAGCTCAGGTTGGCCCCTATCCCTGCCAGAAAAGGCATCGGCCTCGTCTTTTTCGACTCCGTAACAGACGCCACGCAGGCCACGGTCGAACTCCTCGACCTCCATCCCGTCGCTATCGAGCACATCGACCGGCCTCTGCTTGACCAGACCCGGGATCAATTGGCGTTTCGGGACACCCGCCGCCTGCTGCGGCTAGACGAGGAACCGTGCGAAGCCATCCTCATCGTCGAGTTCTATGACGATATCGGGGAACGCCTGGAAACGCTCCAGAAGCGCCGTCTCGGAATCCGTTTCGCTGCGGCCACAGACCCCGCCGAGATAGAAATGATCTGGGCGTTGAGAAAAGCGGGATTGTCCCTGCTGACAGGACGTAAAGGACCTGCGAAACCCGTCGCGGGGCTTGAGGACGTCTCCTTGCCTCCCGAGTGCCTGCCCGACTATGTTGCGGCGTTGCGCTCCCTCATCGAGCCGCTCGGGATTGAGGCCTCTTTTTACGGTCACGCCGCATCGGGCTTGCTTCATGTGCGTCCCATGCTCGATCTCCACAAGGAAGAGGACATCGGGAAATTCCGGCAGCTTGCGGACGAGGTCTTCGCACTCGCGGCCCAATTCAAGGGCTCCATTGCTGCTGAGCATGGAGTCGGCATCGCTCGGACAGAGTATCTGGCCGATTATCTCGGCCAGGAGCTGATGGACGCGATGCGGGCGGTCAAGAACGCTTTTGACCCGAGGGGCGTGATGAACCCCGGGAAGATTATAGCCGACGGCAGAGAATACAGAATTGACGCCAACCTGCGTTGGGGAGCGGGATACGAGCTCGCCCTCCCCTTCGAGCCGGTCCTCGCGTTTGCGCACAAGGACGAATCCTTCGTAGGAAATCTCGAGCAGTGCAACGGCTGCGGCGGTTGCCGCAAAGATGCGCCCTCTATGTGCCCCACGTATATCGCGACAGGCGAGGAGATCATGTCGACCCGCGGCCGGGCCAACACGATCCGCGCGGTCTTGGACCAGCGGATCAAAGGCTTCAAGGACCCGCTGCTGTCTGAAGAACTTGACGTGGCGTTGAGCAACTGCGTCTCGTGCAAGGCCTGCGCTGCGGAATGCCCGTCCAACGTAAACATGGCGCTGCTCAAGGCCGAATTGATCTATGCCCGGCAAAGGCGCTACGGGATATCACTGCGCGAGCGGGCCGTAGGCAGCGTCGATCTCCTCAGCGCGTTGGGCTGCATGGCGCCGCGTCTCGCCAACGCCGCGACGACGTGGCGGTGGGTGCGTATCCTCATGGAACGGTTCCTGGGCATCGCGGCCAACCGGCCCTTGCCCCGCTATGCCTCGGAACGATTCGACCGCTGGTTCTCGGGGCGCCCGCACAACGGCCAGGCAACGCGCGGCCGCGTGATCCTGTGGGACGACACTTTTGCGCGATACAACGATCCGCACGTAGCGAAGGCGGCTGTCGCTGTCATCGAGGCGGCGGGGTACCAGGTAGCTCTCGCCGAGAAGCGCAAGTGCTGCGGCCGCCCGGCGTTCAGTGCAGGCCGCCTTGATCGTGCGAAAAAACTGGGCGAACACAACGTCAAACTCTTTCTTGAAGACGGAACTAACGACCCGGTCGTCTTCCTCGAGCCTTCATGTTATTCGATGTTTGCTGAGGACTATCGCGAGCTGAGAATTCCAGGCGCTGAAGAGGTTGGGAAGCGCTGTTTCCTTTTCGAGGACTTTATCCAAGACCTGCTAACGCGCGAGCCTGAAGCCATCGCGTTTGCACAAGGCCATCGCTCAGTGGCCATCCACACGCACTGCCACGCCAAAGCTTTGACGGACATAAGCATTCATAAACGGCTCGCGGAACATCTGCCAAACACGACGGTTACCATGCTCGAGACAGGCTGTTGCGGTATGGCCGGTCAGTTCGGCATGCTGAAATCAAAACAAGATCTCTCAATCAAGATCGCCCAGCCCCTGGTCGACCAGATCAACGCACTGCAGACCGGCACAGACGTCGTCGCCTCAGGCACAAGCTGCCGCCATCAAATCGACGATCTCACCGATGTACGCCCTCTGCATATGGCTGAATGGCTCGCCAAAGCCTTGCCCGTGGACAGGCCCTGAACGACCTCGTTCGTACACACGATGGGACGCCGCTTACAAAACACGCTCCGGGGGAAACACTCCATGCACCCCACACCGGTCGCGGTGAAGATCGCGAGGGAACGCGCTCTTGTCTGGCGCCAATGCACGCGTACGGCAATCGCCCTTGCTGCGACGGCGCGGATAGGAAGCTCAGGTATGCCTCAAGCGGAAGGTTGAGCTTGCTCCGAGGGCTGGCCGGCCGTTTCTGGATAAATGGCTTCTTCGTGCCAGACTTTCCACATGAGTTCGTAACGCTCGAGGGGAAGCCCCGTATAGGCGCAGTTGCTCGTCGAGAAGATGTAGCCGCCGCCGGGCATGCCGTGTCGGATGCAATAACGGCATGATTCGACAACTTCTTCAGCGGTGCCAGATTGCAGCAGACCGCAATTCACATTGCCGATGAGACAGACTTGATCGCCGTACAACCGCTTGACCTCCGCGATATCCACCCCGCCCTGCGGGTCAAGCGAGTGTATCGCGTGGGGTCGGGCGCTCACGAGTTGATCCAGGATAGGATTGATGTTCCCGTCCGTGTGTTTGATTACGTAAAAGCCTAAGTCGCGCTGCCCGGCGACAAGCCGGGTCAAATACGGCGTGATAATCTCCGAAAACATGACAGGACTGAGAAATGGATTGTCGTTGAAGCAGTAATCGGCGCATAAAGCAAACCCATCAAGTCCACCGTGCCGCGCCAACCGCTCCGCCCATCCAAGCATGTCATCGACCATGCGGCCCGCCTGTTCCTTGGCTTCGTCCATATGTTCGTAGAGCCATACGGTATGTTCAAGCATCGAATTCCCTGCTGGAATCGAATACGTCGCATCGCCGTGCATCATCAGGAAGTAGCGGTCGCCCGACTTTTCCCGGACGAGATCGATCAAGCGGAAGGTCTCCTCTTCAGATCCGGGATTCGGGTGAAGAAAGATGGCGCTGTGCTCGTAACGTTCCGCCGTTGCGATGTAAATGTCGGCGATTTCGTTACGATGCAGGCGCCGTTCCGACTCCGTCATCTGATGCCACTGGCCATAGTAGCGGTGGGTCGGATGGACTTTGCCGAAGGCCTCCATGGTGAGGTAGAAGACAAGCTCGAAATGGGGCACGCGGCCCGGCACGATGCGCCTTTCCAGGGCCGCGATAAACCGTTCCCTCGGCGTCATAGTGTGTCCTCTCCGGCGGTTGACTTCTAAAAGGCCTTGCCGGCGGCGTGTTCTCGAGCGTAAGCCTCGACAGTCTCCTTCTCGAGCTTCGGGAACAACACCTCTGGTTCAGCTAGAACGGCGCCGCCTTCTAACGGCTGCTTGGCCTTTTCCCACCCGTCTTCGCCGCCCTCGGGTCCTCCCTCGGGCAATGTCACGCCAAGAAAGCCCGCAAGCCTCGCAGCGCCGTCAGGCATGAACGGCGCCATCGTCGCCGCAAGGGCGCGGACGACTTGGCAGCACGCATACAACGTTGTAGCGGTGCGGACCGTGTCCGTTTTGCGGGTCACCCACGGTGCCTTCATATCGAAGTACTGGTTGGCGCGCCGGCCCAGTTCAATGAACCGTTCAAGGGCCTGGCGGAACCTGAACTGCTCGAGTGCATCGCCCACTGCATCGATCTGCCGTGGGACAAACGCAAGCAGGTCCTGGTCTTCGTCGTCAAATGGACCCGGCTCGGGCACTTTGCCAGCGAAGTTCTTCACGGCCATCGTAAGGCTACGGTGCACGAAATTCCCGACCACGTCGCAGAGTTCGCCGTTGTACCGGTTGTAAAACTCGTCCCAATCGAAGACCGCGTCTTTTGTTTCAGGCATGATCGCGCCGATGTAGTAACGGACTGCGTCGCGCGAGAAGTGCGAAGTGAACCAGCGGATGCTGATCATGTTGCCCTTGGACTTGGACCCTTTTTCGGCCTTGCCGGTCTCGCGGTTTGCAATATTCAGGTACTCGTTGGCGACGACGTTGTCAGCCCGGATAAAATCACCCTGGCCAATCAGGTAGCTCGGAAAAAGCACCGTGTGAAACGGCACGTTGTCCTTTCCGATGAAATGGATCAACCGGCTGTCAGCATCCTTCCACCACGGGACCCAGGCGTCTCCGTCCCGATAGACGTCGATGCCCCACTGACGGGTGTTGGTGACGTAGCCAATGGCGTTGTCGAACCACACATAGAACCGCTTGCCCGCCGCATCGGGATCGTCCAGAGGGATAGGCACACCCCAATCGGTATCGCGCGTGATGCACCGCGGACGCAGATCGTTGAGCCAACCTTGGGTGATGCCACGCACATTCGCGCGCCATTCAGGGTGACTCTCAAGCCAGGCCTGAAGCTCGTCTTTGAAATCCCCGAGCCGCAGGAACCAGTGCATGCTCTTTCTCAGAACGGGACGCGAGCGGTCGCCCGGGATGTCCGCCCTCGGATTCACCAGATCGTGCGGCGAATATTGAGCCCCGCAGTTCTCGCATTCATCGCCGGTGGCCTCCTCGAAACCGCACTTCGGACACGTCCCCCGGACGTACCGGTCCGGCAAAAAGCGGTTCGACTGCTCCGAATACCACACCTCCATCTCGCGCTTTTCGATGTGCCCGCCCTCATAAAGCCTTCCAAAAAAGCCCTGAACGGTCTCGGTATGGATAGGCCAGCTCGTGCGTCCATAGATGTCAAAGGCAATTCCCACGTCATCGAAGGACTTGCTGTTGGCGCTATGGTAACGGTCAATCACGTCCTGCGGAGAAGCGCCCTCCTTCAGGGCCGTCAGCGTGATAGGCACGCCGTACTCGTCCGAGCCGCTGACGAATAGGACGGGCCGGCCCCGCAATCGCAAATACCGCACGTAGATGTCAGCGGGCAAATAAGCCCCGGCGAGGTGGCCGAGATGGATGTGGCCGTTCGCATACGGCAGCGCGCTCGTCACAAGGGTGCGTTTGAACATGTTCTCCGTCGGCATAGTCTTATCTGGCAATCCTGCATGGCGACCGTGGTTAGGCCGGCAATTGTACCGCATAGATCCTGAGAATGCACACCACTGAAAGACGCGGTCTCAACGCCGCTGGATTGCCTGACCGTCGCCCGCTGCACGATAAATCGCTGTGCTACAATCTAATTGCAGGCCGACGGCATGTGTGGTTGCCGTCTTCAAGAGGAGTTTGTGCCATGGGCCGCATCCAGACCGCGTGCATCGCGTTCCTTGTGTGCGCGTGCAACTGCAGTTGCGTCCATACGGAACCGCAGGCGCCGGCCTTCTCGGAATCGTGGGAATACGCCAACCGTAAGGCCCTGAACGACTCGCAGAAGCAATCCGAGGGCGAACTGATCATCGCGGGCGAGAAGGGGAAGGGCCGTATGGCCGTCAAAGTGGACGCAGAAGGCCATACGAAACTCGTTGTAGGCAAAGACGCCGGCATTAGTGCAGACCTCGACATCCACGGGGGCGAGCCGGAGATCATGTTCAAGTACAAGGTGGATTGGTAACTACGCGTCGCTTTCTCTTTCCGTGCGTCTCTGATGAAGGACCGCACGGTGAGCCTGCAGCCTTCCCCAGTTCCAGGCGCGCCAATCCGGCGTATAGCGCCCTGTAATCCATAGATCGGGCCGGCCGTACAAGAAGCCCGTCATGCGTTGCCCGCCGGCATAAACCCATTTGGCGGCAAAGAAGTAAGACACGGCGTCGGCGTCTGCTTTGTCGAGTTTGGGAAGCACCGTCACGAGAGCAGGCACGGCATCGCCGCTCAGACGCAGCGCGTAGCGGACGTCAAACGATCTACCCTCGTCAAGCCGGGCGGCGTTCACCCGGATAATGAGGGCATCCGGGTTGACCACATGCAATGCAAAGATGGCCGCCAGCCCGGTAACAAACACGCCAAAAGCGAAGCGTTCGCGCCGTCCGCGCAGAACCGTCAGGGCAAACCATAAGAAAAGCACCGCAAGCCAGACCATAAATGCCGCCACATACAGCCTGAGCTCGGTCAACCCATATGCGTCGACGTACAACGTCATCCGGTGGAGTGCGGAGGCCATGATCACGGCGAGCATCAGCAACTGGAAAACGGCCAACCCCCTGAACAGACGCTTGCCGGCGGTCCCTGCGTCCCGCAACAGCCAGTCGGTTGCCAGCAGTACAAGAAGCACCAACGCTGCCACCGTGGACAGCTCGAAGAATCCCTGGCGGGCGTATTCAGCATACGTCAGGCTCGCGATCTCTCGGATGCGTTCTTCACCGCCGAAGAGATAGCGAAATTGAACCAGCACAAATGAAAGAAAGAGAAGGTCGAGAAGGGTCATCGTTATGGCAGCCTCGACAGCGCCGATCCGGATTCCCTTGATATCCTTGGGCTCCGGGATCTCTGCACGGCCGCCCTCGAGCAATGCCTTCAGGATGCCTACGGCGATCCATGCACAGACCAGCGTGAGAAACACGTGCCTGAATATCTCTTTGATGTTGAAGAAATCGCGCAGGATGACGGCGTAAGCTGCGTCGGCAGAGACAAAGAGCAGACCAAAAACCGCCAGGAGCGGCAAGGCGATGAGCAGACCCCGCAGCGCCGCGTGAATATGGAGACGCACTGCCCACCAGCTCTCGGACCCCGTCTGCATTGCGAACCGTCTGCGATAAGCAGCCACATGGAACGGCGCGCCGGCAATCAGGATGGCGAAAGCTTCGAGTAAAGCCCTGGCGTAGGAAAAGACGCCTGCTGCGCGCGGCCGGAAAGGCGTCATCCACCGTGCAGCCAATGCCAGGGAAGCAAAGACGGCGAACAAGCTTAAGCCCTTCAAGATATGCGAATCGCGCCACGCAAATCCCAGGCTGAACAACATAGCCAGACCCAAGAGGACATATACACGCTTGGGCGCCTGAGTGTACTGTGCACACAGCATCGCCCCCACTCCCAAGGCCGCGATGGTCCACAGAGCGAAGTTCAGGCCGAGCGGAAAGGCCCGGAACAGTCCATCGCCCCATAGCCCCAACCCCAACGCGGAAACCGACGCCACTGCATAGACCTTGGTGGCCTTGTTCATGCCGGCCTCCCTATCGCCCAAACGCCTCTGGAAGACACACAGTGATGTCCCCCTGCTGTTTGCATACAGCCGTCTGCACACCTGTCGATCCGCGTCACTTCGCGTGCAACGGCGCCGGCTGTATCGCGGCCAATCGCTGGGACACCCCTTCGATCACCTCGTCAGGCGTGGACGCACCGGCCGTCAACCCCACCGTATCCGCGGCGGCAAACCACTCCGGCCGGATATCGGCAGCAGTCTGGATGTGAAAGCATGGTACGCCGCGCGAGCGCGCTAGTTCAACGAGTTCGAGCGTGTTGTTCGAGTTGGCCCCGCCGGCCACAACCAAGGCGTCCACCTCGTCAAGCAACGCGAGCACCGCGGCCTGCCGTTCATGGGTGGCCGGGCAAATGCTGCGCGAGAATCGGATGTCTTTGCCGGGATTCAAGGCACGGACGGCCGCCATAACACGGTCTGCCCGCCCAGGCGGGATCGTGCTCTGACATACGACGCCCAGCTGCCGCCAGGGATAGGCTGTCGCATCGGACGGCTCGGGAACGATGTCGTAATGCGAAAGCGCGCCGGTGATGCCTTTCACCTCGACATGACCAGGTTTGCCAATAACGATCACGTGGCGCCCCTGAGCGCTGAAGGCCGATACGGTATCATGGATGCGCCGAACGAACGGACAGGTCGTATCGACGATCTGCTTTCCAGCCTGCTGCAAGCGCTCGATGACGGGCCGGCCGAGCCCGTGAGCCGTGATCAGGACCTTCGCCGTGGGCGGGATGTCGCCATCGAGTTCCGGAGAGCCTTTCTTAAAACCGCGGCGCGTCAGTTCAGCGGTCACGTATTCGTTGTGGACCAACTCGCCCAGAATGGCGACGTCTGCGGGCCGCGGTTCAGCCAATGCTATTCGGACAGCCCTGCGCACGCCGCTGCACATTCCCATGACTTTTGCGCGAACAACTCTCACCGGTCTGCCCCTTTGTTATGCAGTACCCTTTGTTTTGCAAAGCTGTTACATAGTAAAAAAGACCAAGGTTCTATGCCGGCGCCCAACCGCGCGCCGTCTCATCATTCCCCTCGGCCCCTCCTGTCTCCAAATCGCCTCGAACAGCGGCGGCATCCTGCACCACTTCCTCGAGTTGCGTCAGATATGCCATAAACCGTTTCCGTCCTTGGGCGGAAAGCCGGCACAACGTCTGGGGCCGCCTCTTGTGGTAACCTTTCCAAACTTCGACAAGCCCGGCTTCCTCGAGCGTCTGCAGGTGGCGGCTCAGATTGCCGTCGGTCAGGGCGCAGAGTTCCTTCAGATCGCCGAAAAGGATCCCCTCAGGTCGGGAGGCGAGGCAAGTGAGGATTCCGAGGCGCGCCTTCTCGTGCATGGTACGGTCCAGCCCGTCATAGGCATAGCGCCCTGGCCTTGGTCTCGAATCGCTTTTTTCAGTGGACACTCTCTCTCTCCAAGTCCCAATACAGAACGATACCGGCCAGAATCTGGCCGAACCCAAATGTAATGCCCATGCCCCAAGGGCTCAAACTTCGCCCGCCGTCCGCCACAGCAAAGAGCGCCGACCCTGCCACAAGATAGTACAGCGCAACCCAACCTGTGATACGGGGCAGATAGGGACGCGAGGCGAAAACACCTAAACTAAACAAGATGGCCCAGATCCCTGGGAGATACTGTACCGCCTCTGGTCTGGGCGCCAGCGCTGTAACTGCGACGCCCGCGACAATGCATGGAAGGAGCTGGCCCACGGCGACGCGCGTACTCCGCCGGGCAAGGGGGCTCTCCTGAAGAAAGTAGCTGTATACGATGCCGCCGCCAGCCGTCCCGGCCGCAATGAGCGCCACGGCCAGCCAATACGCCAAGAATGTCTCGGCGTTGTTGACGAAGTGGTGCTGAAACGCCGCTGCCAGCAAGGCGATGACGCCCGATAGACCCACCGGAACGGCCTTGTATCCGCGATAGACGTCGGTTTTGGCCAGATGCTCGTGGATTTCGGAGATCTGGCTCAGCGCCCGCTGGATTTCCATCGCACGTCCTCCGTTGTTGGACGATACTACACCGAGATGCTTTGTATTGTCAAGTACTTTATCATGCCGAAATTCTCGTCAGTCCATCTCCCCGCCCCCTCCATGACGCCCCATCTTCCGCCGAATCCGATCGAGGCGCCGCCTGAACTCGATCAACCGGGCCGACTCGATGCCCGTCCCACGCTCGAGAGCCATGCGAACCTCGAGGAAATCCACCGCCTCGACACAGAGCCGCTCGGCCTCGGCCAGATTCCGGGTACGGTGCTCGTGGAGTTTCGCCAGTTCAAGACGCGCGTCCAAATCCCGGGGAAACTCGCCAACAAGCCGCTCGAGGACCTCGCCCATCTGCTCGAAATCCTTCAAACGCTTATGAGCCAATGCCAACAAGCGCAGGCTCTCGTGACGGATGTCGCCTCCCATCTCCACCTCGACCAGTCGAAGCGCAACGGCCGCGGCGTCCTCGT
>CAZBQH010000060.1:0-4964 GCA_964493915.1 uncultured Nitrospiraceae bacterium | reverse complement strand
TGCTACTCTTGCTATGTCTGTCATGGATGTCATGGTTGGCTCGCTTTCTCGAGCTCTGCTCTCCCGTTCTCCAAGTTCAGCTTGAGCCGGTAATGGCCGGCACCATCGATGTGTAGGCGGAGGCTCTGGGGAGAGCCTGTCTTTGGCACAAGGCGCAGGTCGTGCTGCCGCGCTGTCGGAGGGAAGCGATCAGGGCTTGGCGCCTCCACAATCCACTCTCCATCTATATAGACCACCGCCGGGGGCCAGGTGTGAAACTCAACCAGGACCTCTGGCTCCGTGGCGAATGCCGCATCGAGCTGGGGCTGGGCGGGCGAGTGCTGATCCGGGTTGCCCGGCTGGTACACGCTGTCCACGATGTGCCGACCGAGGAAGGCCAGCGAGAGGGTCACGGCAGCGGTTGTAATAGCTACTCTCCGCCTTGGGGTCGCGAGCATTTTCACTGGGACGGCTGCCGCCTGAACAGCCACATGAGCCAGAGTACGCACTGCCTGCCGGGGCAGCGAGACGAAGGGCGGCCCAGCGGAATCGACCTCTGTCGCGTAGCCCAGGGCTCGTGCCAACTCGTCGTGGAACACCCTGGCGGACGCCTGGCGTCTGTCCGGTGCTTGCGAGAGGGCGCGCAGAAGCACCTCGTCAAGACGCAGCGTGATGCACTTTGTGCGGGAAGACGGCGCCTTGGGCGGGTGGCCGGGCTTCCCCATGCACTTAGACCTATGCTTGCCGGAGGGGAAGCGGGCTGTGAGCGCACGGTAGATGCACGTAGCGATGGCGTACACGTCGGTGGCTGGGGATAGTGTGGCCAGTGGTTCGAGCTGTTCCGGGGCCTGGAAGCCGGGGACGCCGGTAGCCGAGGTCCGTTGACCGTTGAGCCGGGCGTGGTCCAACCCTGTCAGGACCAGCCTGCCCGCGGAGGTGATGCGGAAACGCCTTGGAGACAAGCCCGAGTGAACCACGCCGGCCTCATGGAGGCGGCCCAGTATCTGCAGGCCATGCAGGTGGTGCGGGACGCTGTTCAGCGACGCGTCGGCGAGGTGCATCCACTTGCGTCCGCGCAGGTCCTCGACCTCCTAGGGTCGTAGCTGGCCGGGTAGCCGACGTGGCGGATGGTCCCGCCGACCACCGAGTGGATGGCGGCGGCGGGCTGCTCGCCGGGGGGCCTGATGGTCTCGATCTCGATCCCGAACCTGATTGCTGTCATGTCCATGCGGTGTTATCCGTTTCTCTAAGTCACCCTTTGTAAGTCTTTTGTGTCCGGCTGCTGAGGACACATCCACGCCTGGTTCCGGGCATGAAACCAAGTCGAAGAACACAAAAAAAGCGACATCGAACCCTTTAATTCTAAGGGTTTACGCTTGTACTAGCGCAAACGTCGGAAACGTCGGAACTTGTGGCGACCGGCCCTAAATGAAACGCGCCCTGGAAAACACAGCCATGAGGTGGGCCGGGACAGGATTGAGTCCAGTACAACTCGAATGTTGTCAGTTCAAAACGTGGCAGCCTTCCGTTGTTCCACCTTGTTCCGTTTGCGCTTGATATATGGGATGGGAATGAGGCATAATTTGGTAACGGAACAACGGGGAACAACATTTCGGCCGACGAAAAGGAGAAGGTTATGAAAAAGAGAACCGGGAGAGCGACATTGAGCAAGGGGCGGTCTAGCTGGTGCTTGATCTTTCGGCACCCTCTCTGCCTTGGGCCAGACGGCAAACAGAAACTCCGTGTGAGAAGAGGGCTTGGCACCTCAGATGAGACGGTCGCGCAAGGTCTTGTTGATGAACTCAATGAGATTCTGGATGACGAAACCATGTGGTCTCCAGCCGCGCGAGAACAAGCTTCCTCGAAATACGACGCGAGAGTAGTTGGAGCGTTTTACGATCCCATGCAATCGGAGGCAGATGACGGATGGGCGGTCCGTGAGGAAATGTTGCCCTTGCCTGGCGGCAAGGGTACGAATGACGGCTATGCCCGAGTGCAGCTTGTTGGTACGACAGGCGCAGGCAAAACAACGGTACTTCGCCAACTGATTGGCACAGATCCCGACAAAGAGCGTTTCCCATCGATTTCGGCCGCGAAGACTACCATTTGCGATATTGAGGTTATTCTTGATGACGGTCTTTTCCGGGGGGCAGTCACCTTTATCCCCCGCGACAGAGTTCGCCAGTATACTGCGGAGTGTGTTCTTGCGGCGGTCACCAGTTCTGTCGAGGCCAGCGATGAGCGGGAGACCATAAGGCGCTTTCTGGAGCACAGCGAACAGAGGTTCCGGCTTAGCTACATCCTTGGCAATCCCTTGCTTTTACGAAAGTCGGATGAACCGGAACTGCTGGATGAAGATGATGAAGAGGCACGAGAACCTGAGCATACCATAATCTCAAATGAGGAGAGCGAGGCTTTACTCTGCGCACTTGAGGGCTACCTCAAGCAGATAGCAGAACTCGCGAACACATCGCGAGAGTATCTTGCCAGAGCTGCAAAGGACTTCGGCATTGAACTTGGCACAGCTTCGAAGCAGGATCGTGATGTTTTGCAGGAACTCATCGAAGACCAACTATCGGAGGACGAAGCGTTCCATATTCTCGTTGATATGATACTGGACGATGTTGAATTACGTTTCGGTTTCCTGAGCGATGGAGAACTCGTGCGCGGGCGGGATGGATGGCCTACCAAGTGGAGTTTCTCTACCTCGGAGCGCGATCGTTTTATTCGAACCATCAATCGGTTTTCCAGCAACTATGCCCCAAACTATGGCCGGTTGCTTACACCGCTCGTGGACGGTATTCGAGTAGCTGGTCCCTTTGCTCCAGAGTGGAAAGACTCTGAGAGGCCTCGCCTTGTTTTAATGGATGGCCAGGGAATAGGTCATATCGCCGATAGCTCTTCAAGCCTTTCGACATCAGTAACCAAGAGATTCAACGTATCGGATGCGATCGTGCTTGTTGATAACGCGGCGCAACCTATGCAAGCTGCACCGTATGCTGTTCTGCAGTCCCTTGTGGCAAGTGGCCATGAGTCCAAACTTGTGCTGGCTTTCACGCACTTTGATGGGGTGAAGGGCGACAATCTTGTTGGCACAGCGGCAAGAAAGAATCACATCATCGGGTCGTTCGACAACGCGGCTCGGGCGATAGGGAAAGGATTTGGCCGAGAGGCTGAACTTGCTCTGCGTCGCCTGAACCCTGATCGAATTGTCTTCCTCGCGAACATCCAGAAACGCGTTGAGCAGAAGTCGCGATTCACACTCGCGGAACTGGATCGGTTAGTCGCGGCGATCCTGTCAACAATCGAGCCAGTTGGCCCCGTTGAATACAGTCCTGTCTACGATGTGGCGAATCTCGTTCTCGCAATCCAAAAGGCGACACAAGAGTTTCACGACCGGTGGCGGGCTATTCTTGGAATGGGATCGAGAGCTGGTGTGACTCCTGAGCATTGGACGCGGGTCAAGGCGCTGACCCGCAGACTTGGTGTCTTTCAAGTCGATGAATATGATTCGCTTCGACCTGTTGCGGACCTGATCAGGCTATTACAGATACAGATTAGTCTTTTTCTCACGTCGCCTTTGCATTGGGAGCCTGTAATGCCACCGGATGATAGCGAGGAACGACAAGCTGCCATCGATGCCATCAAAAAGGAAGTTTTCACACGGCTTCACGATCTTGCCAGGTCGCGGCTTCTTGAAGAACGAATTAACGGTTGGGTTGCAGCATACGAACACCGTGGCCCCGGTTCTACTCGTGTCAGGGCAAGAGAGGTGGCCAATCTTTATGAGGAAGGTGCGCCCATTCCAAACGAAATGCCAGGTCCGGATGCCAACAGATTCCTATCTGAAATCAGGGGTATTATAGCCAGTTCAATACGGACATGCGGCGGGCAAATCAGACAGTGGTCGGAGACTGAATAGGGATTTCTCCAAAGGAGCAGGTGTTATTCCGCGGCTGAAGCAATCCTTGATTGATCTCTTGGATTTCCTTTTTTACGGTGGAGATTCGACCAAGCAGACGTCGGCATCGATCCGCAGGTTCCGGATCGATGCCCGGCGCCATCTCGATCAGCAGAGCCGTTCGTGGAGCAGGCCGACCAGTTCGAGGACATGGTCGCGGATCAGGCTTTCGCGCTTTTCCCGTGGCGAGGGGATGAACTCGGTCATCCCCCCGTTGCGTTTGACGATCATTTCCGGGCCTCCCGTCAGCTCAGCGTCGCGCCGAGGGAATGGATGCACGGGAAGGTCAGGACCGTGCCGGTCATCTCGGCCTTGTAGCGCACCTTGCGCCCGGTGGGGTCGGTGAAGGTTCGCGAGAGCGTGTACTCGGTCCAGTCCTGATCGATGGGACGCGTCTCGTCTATGGTCATCGGCTCCCACGTCGCGCCGCCGTCGTTGCTGGCGAACCAGCTCACGGTCGTGCCGCTGGGGATGTCCATTTGGGCGTAGATCTTCGTGGACTCGACGCCCTGGGTCAGTTCGTTCTCGCGCGTGAAGTAGGCGCCGGTCGTCTGGTTCAGGTAGCCGATCAGGTTCACGTCGCGGAAGTTGAGCGCGGGCGTGTCGTTGGTCAGACCCGACTCGAAACGGACCCGCACCAGCGCGCCGGTGGCGAGATTCGGCAGCCGCTCCTCCTCGGCGGGAACGATGGCGCCATGGGCCCGGCGTGAAGCAGCCGTTTGTCCAAGGCCTCGCCTTCAACGCGTTCCATGACCACGTAATAGAGGTTGTCGTGAACAAAACAGGCCCGTATCTCGCAGACATGGGGTAGGCGCTGCCCGACGAGGACGCGCAGGCGGTCTACACGTTCTAATGCCGTCCGCGACAGAGGGTCGGACACGCTGAAGTTGTGCTGCTTGAGGATTGCGGTCTCGCCCTTGGCGTCCTGGGCAAGATAGGCGTCGCCTTCGCCGCCGCCGGCCAGGTAATCCACGACGGTGTAAGAACCTATGACGTGGCCTGCAGAAAGTCTAACCGCCATCGC
>CAZBQH010000059.1:0-3792 GCA_964493915.1 uncultured Nitrospiraceae bacterium | reverse complement strand
GCGATCTAATGGGCGGGTTGGAAACCCCGCCCTCCTTTGCCGGACAAACCCTCGTCAGCAACAAGGGAAAGCCCTTGGGACACCAAACCATGAGCTCTTCGACTTACCCGTAGACCACTTACCCATAGACCACGAAAATGAGGCGCAACGTTTTCAAAAACCTTGGGACAGTCCCGGTTTTTGAAATTTTCGAGGCAGACAACGCTTGCGCGGGCTATGGCCTGTCGCGCTTGCGGCCTCACTTGTTATCGGCGCGGCGTAAAGGAAAGAGAAGGATCTCAACATCCCGAACGCACGACCAATGTGGCTGAACATAACCCCGATTGTTCTCCTCCTCGGCTTCGCAAGCGCTCCAAAGTCCTCAAAGACCCCTCCAAACGCTCCTCGGCGCCCGCTATGCCACGGGGAAAATCTGCCAAAGAAAGTCCGAGCGCCCCAAAACCATCCCACAGCGCAAATGGCTCTGGGAATGTATGCAAATCCCACGTTAAAAAAGGAATTTTCGCAGGCTTAAACAGGGTGATTAGAGCGATGCAAGAAATTCAATGGCATACAAAACCCCTTGAGCCCATGGCGCACTCGGATCAAGCGCTTGTGGTATTGTTGAAATCAACGCAACCTATATCTGAAAAGTAAAGCAAAGAACCTTCCGCGCGTATTTGAGAACACAAAAGGCGTCCCCTCTTGCAGAAGAGCCCTTGACATCGCCCCGTTGCTCTTGTTGTCATGGAGGGTGCGGAACAGTTGCGGGCCGGTCATCCACCCCAAAAAGGAGGCTCGACATGTCAAAACGTTCTCTGTCCCACGAGCTAAGCAAGGCGCTCGTGTGCTTCATAACCGCCTTGGTGGCCTGGAGCGCCTTTGCTGAAGATACAGAGGCTTTTAAAGCGGACCGTATGCGCATGGTCGAGCACGACATTGCGCGCTCCGGCTGGGCGCGGGAAGGCGTCAAGGACGAAAAAGTGCTCGACGCCATGCGCACAGTGCTCCGGCACGAATTTGTGCCGACGTCGCGTAGAGACGATGCCTATGCCGATCATCCCTTGCCGATCGGCCATGGGCAAACCATCTCGCAACCCTACATCGTTGCCTACATGACCGAGATGCTGAAACCGAAGCCCGACTACAAGGTGCTGGAAATCGGTACGGGCTCGGGCTACCAGGCGGCGGTGCTGGCGGAAATCGTCAAGCAGGTATACACCATCGAGATTATCGAACCGCTGGCGGAACGCGCGAAGCAAACGCTCAAGGAACAAGGCTATAAGAACGTCACCGTGAAGCATGGCGACGGCTACTTCGGCTGGGCCGAACACGCTCCCTTTGACGCGATCATTGTCACGGCGGCCGCCAGCCACATTCCACCGCCCTTGGTCGAGCAGCTCAAACCGGGAGGACGAATGGCCATTCCGGTGGGGCCGCCCCTTCAGACGCAAAACCTGATCCTGGTCGAGAAACTCGAGGACGGCTCGATACGCCGCAAGAGTGTGATGCCCGTGCGCTTTGTGCCACTGACGCGCCAACAAGAAGAAACGGAATGAGCCACCCACATCCGTCCCCCTTGCTCAGCGTTGCCGTTGGGCTCATTAGTGCCGTGGGCATTGCCTTCCAAATTGTGTTGATGCGGATTTTGTCCATCGCGCAGTGGCACCATTTCGCCTACATGATCATCAGCCTGGCCATGCTCGGGTTCGGCGCGAGCGGCGCGCTACTCGCCTTGTTCAGGAGGTCTCTCGATGGTCGCGAACATGTCGTGCTGTCGTGGTCGGCCCTGGCGCTGTCGTGCGCAGTGCCTGCAAGTTACGCCCTGAGCCAGTACGTGCCCTTCGAGACATTCGAATTGGTAACGCAGCGCAGTCAGCTTGTGCATCTTTTCGCTCTCTATCTTCTGCTTTCCGTGCCGTTCTTTCTGGTCTCGACGTGCATTACATGCGCCTTTCTCCTCGTCTCGCAATCCGTCGGGACCCTGTATGCCTGGAACATGGCTGGATCGGGATTGGGGGCCTTGCTCGCAGTGGGGTTGCTCTATATTGCCGCCCCCGCGGGCTGGCCGATCCTGGCCGCACTTACCGCGATGGGCGTGGCTGCGTGGATTCTGACCGGCCTGGACGGGCCTGCCCGGCTGCGCCAAAGGCCCTGGACCGCATTATCGCTCGCCGTGCCTGCCGTTACTCTTGCCTTGGCCGTCAGCACCCCTGTGCGGATTTCTCAATACAAGGGCTTGTCGTATGTCATGGATTTCCCCGACGTGGAAATCGTGGCGCGCCGGTTTAGTCCCCTTTCAACAGTCACGGCGGTGCGTTCCGAAATGATTCGCGAGACCCCCGGCGAGATTACCGCGTATCCCATGAGCAAATTGGGGCCTTTGCCCGAGCAAATCGGGTTGTTCTTCGATGCGGGCTCGGTGTCGCCCATCAACCGGTTTGACGGTGACCTCAGCGACTTCGCCTACCTGGATTACGTAACCGGCGCTGTCGCGTACCGGCTTGTCGAGTCGCCGAAGACGCTGGTTATCGGACCCGGCGGTGGAACCGATGTCACAGCCGCGTTGTATCACGGCGCCAGGCACGTCACCGCCGTCGAAGTCGACCCCTCGGCGCTCGAATTGGTGCGCGCGACCTTCGCGGATTTCGCCGGCGGCCTGTACCAGCGGGCCGATGTCACGCCCGTGCTCGCCGAAGGACGGGGCTACCTTCAGTCGCACGACACGCAGTACGATTTGATTCAGGTGCCTTTGTTCAGCTCGTTCACGGCCGCCGCCTCGGGCGTGCATGCCCTCAACGAGAGCTACCTGTACACGGTCGAGGCGTTCGAGCTCTTCTTCCGACGCCTGACGCCCGAAGGCGTTTTCGTAATCAATTGCTGGCTGAAGACACCGCCCCGCGATGCCATCAAAGTGTTCGCCACAGCCGTGGAAGCCCTGCGTAACGCAGGCATCACCGAGCCCGGCCGCCACCTGGTGATGATTCGGTCGCTTAACAATTCCACCCTGGTTGTGTCGAAAGCCCCGCTCTCGTCCGCCGATGTGGAAGCGGTGCGTGCGTTTTGCCAGTCGCGCAGTTTCGATCCCTGCTATTTTCCGGGCATTCGTGAGGAAGAAGCGAATCGCCGTGTCCAGCTTTCGCAGGGCCCGGTGTACTATCAGGCGGCCCAAGCGCTGGTATCGGAGCATCCCGAGGACTTCTACGCGTCCTATCTCTTTCATGTGCGTCCGGCGTCTGATATACAACCCTACTTCTTTCGGTTCTTCAAGTGGTCGACGCTGCCCCGTCTCATAAAAGGCATGGGGGCTGCCTGGGCGCCGTTTGTCGAATGGGGATACGTGGTATTGATCGCAACCATTATCCAGGCGGCCGTTGCGAGCGCCGTGTTCATTTTAGCCCCACTGATTGTTCTGGGCAGAAGCCCCGCCACAAAAGGGTTCAAACGGTGGGTCATCCTGTATTTCGCACTGCTCGGGTTGGCCTACATGTTCCTCGAGATTGTCTTCATGCAACGATTCATGCTGTTTCTCGCTTATCCGGTCTACGCCGTGGCGGTTGTGTTGACGTCGTTTCTGTTTTTCTCCGGTCTTGGGAGTTACGCCGCTGGACGCATGACCGGACATCCCGCTCGAAACGCGGCCCTCGCCGTGTTTGGGATCGTCTGTATCGCCGCGCTGTATCTCCTGCTTCTGCAACCGCTGTTCAACGCGTTAGCGGGCCTTCCCGATGCCGCAAAGATCGTTTTGAGCATCGCGGGACTTGCGCCATTGGCGTTTTGTATGGGTATCCCCTTTCCCCTGGGATTGCAGGC
>CAZBQH010000058.1:0-2701 GCA_964493915.1 uncultured Nitrospiraceae bacterium | reverse complement strand
GATGCCGATGATGGCGATGACCACCAACAGCTCGATGAGTGTGAAACCGCTTCTTCTCGTCTTCATAATAACGCATCTCCTTAGATTGCGCCGGGCTGTTTCCCGGCCGTTGCCAAAGGTACTACCTTGCCTGATCAGCATGCGCTGCCCACCGTCAGGATGGGGCCAGGCACGTCCGTACTGAGCGGAACGCGGGTTTGGCTGATCCCCAGGACCCAAGCACCCTGCTCAATTCCGAGACTTATTTACGTTGAACCATTTTTTTCCTTTTGTCTTGTTCATTTGCCTTCCGGTCTTGTATGAAACCTCAGGACACGCATCAAAGCTATAGTCTTCTGCGCAGAAAACAGCTAACGGACTTCGGTGACCTTCGGGGATCTGCCGAGGAAGTCCGGGTTTCATACAACCGGGTCGCCGCTCAACACCTTAACTGTGGAAAGAGCGGATCAAGACCGAAAGGGAGCGGCCGCCACGCCGTGACTCCCTCCCGTCGGGTCTATACGAGATCGATGTAGCCGTTGTCGCGATAGCGCAGTTCGATGCGCCTTCGTTCTGCTACGGACTGGTCCGCGGCGAAGCACATCACGGCGCTCAGGTAGCCGGCCATAGCGTTTTGATCAGGGCGGAAATCAGGGTCGCCCATCATATTCCGCAAAAGGAGGGCATGAGTTCGATCGCCGCCGCCGTGCCCCGTACCGTCTGTGGCGACATTGATATCCTCGACCTTTTCCGTGCGGTTGTCGAAGAGGCTGATTTCATTGTCGTCCATATTGCCCCAGATCCTGCCGCGCGTACCGACGATATGGAGATTGCGGCCGGCGCGCTTGCCGGCTGTATGGAAGCTGAGCATAAAGTTGGCTACCGTGCCGTTCTCGTATTCGAGGGCGACGCTCTGCGTATCCATCACGTCTGTATCGATATTGTAGATACAGCGCAGGTCCTCGCGCCGGAAGGCGAAGACGCCCTCGCCTGCTTCATGGGTGATATGGGGCGCCTGGTAATACTTGCACGTATCCGCCACTGGACAACCCGGGCAATTCTCTGGAAGCTCGGGATTTGGGTTAAAGACCAGTCGTCCCCCGAAAGAGTTCACGGCTGCCGGCCGCGACCCAATAAGCCAGTTGAGGATGTCCATGTCATGGCACGATTTCTCGAGCATAGACCCGCCGCTCAAGGCGTAATGACGGCGCCAGGGGCTGCGGAACATCACCGAGGTGACAAGCCAGCCTGGCAATTCATCAGCCTGAACACTGAGAATGCGCCCCACGCGGCCCTGCGACACGGCTTGATGAATGCGCGAGAAGTAGGGAGTCGATCGAAGCACAAATCCGATCAAGCTACGGCCGTTGTTGGCGCGTTCCGCGTCGATAATGCGCTCGCACGCAGCTTTGCTGGGCGCGACAGGTTTTTCGAGAGCAATTGGCAGCCCCCGTTCGTAGCACGCGATGGCCTGCTCGGCATGGAACTGAGTCGGCGAGCTGATAACGGCGCCGTCCAATTCAAGACCATCAGCCATCAAATCCCGCCAGTCGTCGTACTCGGGCACATCCTTCGGCAGGTTGCATTCGCGTTTCAAAATATCGCGTTGCCGCGGCTCGGGATCGGCTAAGCCAACCACCTGGACGTCTTCTGACTCGGCGTAAGGCCCGGCATAGGCGGTGCTGCGCGCTCCACAACCGATAAAGGCAACTCTGTAAGTTTTCACGTAGCGTTTCCTTTCCATTTCCGTTGTCTGGTTTTTGGCCGGCCGGCGCCCAGAATGAGCCGATCAGGCCTGTATATGAACGTCTGTGAGCCGTTAAGCCGTACAGCGCCTCAAAATGCTCCCCGATCGTTTATCAACGGGCGGACAATGCAGGTAACCACCGATCGAGAAGGTCGCGGCAGTTAAGCACTTTCTCTGCGAGATCCGTCGGGACATACATATACTGGTTGGACGCCTCGAAGCCGATACGCGAGTCGCGCGTCTGGATTGCGTAAAGACGCGCCGACAGGCTGATCTCGCTCTCGAGTGCGCGGCGCAAGGTCTCTTTCAATGCTTCTATTCTGTCCGGATCGCTTGTTTCCGCAAGTTGCCGGCGCGCCAGTATAAAGGCGGCCTGGTTGGCGCTGCTGCGGCAATGAATGGCGCACGCTTCTGCAACGCCCATCTCCCGCGCCAAAGCGTGCGCCCAGCGTTCCTCGACGTCCAATTCGTTGGTATTGCGGCGGCATTCACCGATGGCCAAATCAAAGCCATCTGCGACGCTTTCGAGCTGCTCGATGAACTTTTCCGGGGGAAAAATGGAGCACCATGCGTCAAGGTCGTCATAGGGGTAGCCGACCATCGTCGACCGGTATCCTGTAGGCTGTTCCCAAAGCGGGTTGGCGGGACCCGTCTGCAAAGGCGCGCTGTAGAGCAGTGCGCGGTCAAAAGGAAACGCCGTGAAGGCGCGGCTGAACGCTTTCCACGCGCGCAACGCATGGGGCGCCAAACGAGGGCCGAAACGCCGCTCAGCAACGTCTCGCATGGCCTGTTCCATAACGAGACCAGGCGTGTCGACCATTGCGTTGAACACCTCGAGACCGGGCGAGGGATAGCCCCCCAAGGTCCAGCTCTCCATAAACCCGTCCACGGCCGCTTCACGCAGATTGGTTGCATGGCGCGCTGCGTTCTCGACCACGGGGATATAGGGAACCGAGGAGATTTCCCACGTGTTGC
>CAZBQH010000057.1:0-2542 GCA_964493915.1 uncultured Nitrospiraceae bacterium | reverse complement strand
GTAAGTATTCAGCCATCTGAAACGGGGGCCTGAAAAATGTGTAAAAATTCCTAGAATTCCGACTTGCGCTCGCGCGCGCTGCGCGGTATCTGCGTTCTTATGGACCCCAAAACGGACACGGAAGTCCGAGAGATTCTCGCCGCGGCGATGCAGGGTACACTCACCGAGCGGCACGTCGAAAGGCTTGCCGCCATCGACGTGGAACTCCTGAAGCTGGCCTTGCTGACGGCTGCAAAACGTGTGGCCGAGCAACGCGCGGCACTGAATCAGAAGGACGCGAGAATTGCCGAACTGGAAGCCAAGCTCCGTGGCCCGGCGCCGGTCCACCCCTCCACGCCATCGAGTCAGCGGCCCGTCTACACCAAGCCGCCCGCCCCCAAGCGCAAACGCAAACCCGGCGCGCGAAAGGGCCACCCGGGCGCCCGCCGGCCCGAGCCCGAGCAAATCGACCTGCGCCAGGAGCATCGCCTCGATGTCTGCCCCGACTGCGGCGGCCCGCTCCAGCCATGCAACCAGGTTCGCACCCGCACCATCGAGGACATCCTGGAAGACCTGCGGACGCTGGTCACCGAGCACACCATCCATCGCGACTACTGCCCGGCCTGCCGTAAGAACGTCGAGCCCATCGTCCCCGACGCGCTGCCCAAGGCCGCCCTGGGCCACCGCGTCGTGGCCCTCACGGCCTGGCTGCATTACGGGCTGGGCGTCACCATCGCCCAGGTCATCGCCATCATGGGCCACCATCTCCGGACGCGACTCTCGGGCGGCGGGCTGGTGGCCATGTGGCTGAGGATCGCCACTATCCTGGAGCCGTGGTACGAGCAAATCGCCCGGGAAGCACGCCAAAGCGCCGTGCTGCACGCCGACGAGACAGGCTGTAGGGTCAACGGCCAGACATGGTGGCTGTGGTGCTTCGCCAACGGGCAGGTCTGCTACTACATGATCGACCGCAGCCGGGGCAGCCCGGCGCTGGAGAAGTTCTTCGCCGACGCCTTCGACGGCGTGCTGGTGACGGACTTCTGGGCGGCCTACAACCGCCTGCTCACCGCCGACAAGCAGCGGTGCCTGGTGCACCTGCTGCGGGAACTGTCGGCCGTGGACGAGCGAAACATCTCGCCGGCGTGGCTGGCGTTCGCCAAGAAGCTGCGGCGGCTCTTGCGCGACGGGATTCGTCTGCGCAAGCGGCCGGACTTTGAGCCGGAGAGATATACGTCGCGGATTCGTCGGATCGACGCCAGGCTGATGGAGCTGGCCCGGGCCAAGCACGGCGACGCCGACGCGGACCGGCTGGCCAAGCGGCTGCTGCGCCACTGCGACGAGTTGTTCACGTTCCTGGACTATCCGGATGTTCCTTTCGACAACAACCTTGCCGAGCGGATGATCCGCCCGGCCGTGCTGCTGCGTCGCAACTGCCAGTGCAACCGCAGCGAACGAGGCGCAGCCGTGCAGTCGGTGCTGATGAGCGTGTACCGGACCCTGAAGCTACGCGGCCACGATCCGCTGGGGACGGTGGTCGAGGCCCTGCGGACCTACACCGCCACCGGCGTCCTGCCGCCTCTGCCGCAACCAAATCCTTCATGTGGGTGAATACTTACCCATCTTGAAATGCCGCAGCGGTATCTGCTCTAACGTTGTAAGAAAAGGCAGTGACATTAACATCTTGTCCGGCAAGCAATTCTATCTTGAGCGACATATCTCTGCAATGCTCATAGGTGTCCCCAAGGAGATAAAGGTTGGTCATTTCTGCAATCGAACTTGCCTCAAAGGTAGTCGCAGAGTTGTGCTGCCTAGCTTCTTCCAAGGCCCGTTTATACCCTTGGGCAAAGAGGGAACCCCACTGTCCCAAGCCAAGTTGATTACGAAACATCACAGAATAGGCCTTAATGTCCTTTCTATGTATATAGTTTTTTTCGGTAATCAAGTCAACAGACCAATAGAACTCATGTCCCATTATGACGGCCTTGATTACAGGCGAAAAGCTTGTCCCAACAGAGGAAAGCGAGCCCAGAGTTCGGAAAAACAAGTCCCTAGCGTCCTCAAGGTAGATCCTCACGTCGTGCTGAAAGGCCTCTGCGAGCCAAGGTACTATTTCAGGGAAAGAGCTCGCCCGAATTGGCCATCGGCTGAACAGGCCCATTCTCCCTCATCCTTTCCGAAAACGTAACGACTGGATGTTCTGTTCGGACGCATTTACTATCCGCCTCGTCTCCACCATAGGAGGACAAGATCGCTCACCACCTGTAGAGGGTTCTCTAGTGCTCGTCATGATGAGTCATCCTGAGGGCTGTCAGTCCGAGGCGCATTCTAAGGCGTAACTCAATCTATCTCCATCTCGGCAGCCGACCGGGGATTGTACCTTGCATATAGCTCCCGAATCAGTTCTGACTCCCACGGTTCATCGGCTTCTTCACACGCTTCATTCAAGGGCTCCATAAGAGCGTTACATTCATACACTATCTCCGGATTGGCCACGACCGCATGCGGGATATCGTCCCGCATAATATAACCTGCAAGGACTTTGACGCAATCGGGATAGGGGAGA
>CAZBQH010000056.1:0-6345 GCA_964493915.1 uncultured Nitrospiraceae bacterium | reverse complement strand
GGAGGAAGCACAGGTTATCAACTATATGAAGGCTTCCGGCATGAATAAGTCCTTGTTGCTGAACTTGGGAGCCGCACGGCTGGAGCACAAGCGATTGGTTCACAATCTGCGTTCATCTGCGCAATCTGCGGATCAGAAAGAAGTCCGAAGATGACGCAGATACGCGCGGATACCTACAACCCCGACGTGCTGACCTGCATCGCGAACCTCAGCAGCGACGAGGTGTTCACGCCGCCGCAACTGGCCAACCGGATGCTCGATCTGCTGCCGCCCGAACTCTGGACCGACGCAAGCGCCACGTTCCTCGATCCCGGCTGCAAGTCGGGCGTGTTCCTGCGCGAGATCGCCAAGCGGCTCGACGCCGGGTTGGAAGGGCAAATCCCCGACCGGCAGGAGCGCGTCAACCACATCTTCAAGCATCAGCTTTACGGTCTCGGGATCACGGAACTGACCGCGCTGCTGTCGCGCCGCTCGGTCTATTGCTCGAAGACCGCCAACGGTAAGTATTCCGTCTGCGAGACCTTCGACGCCCCTGAGGGCAACATCCGCTTCGAGCGCATCGAACATACCTGGGTCAACGGGCGCTGCGCCTTCTGCGGGGCGAACGAAGCCAACTACGAGCGCGGCGAGGAACTCGAGACCCACGCCTACAAGTTTATCCACACAGAGCATCCCGAGGAGATATTCAACATGAGATTCGACGTCATTATCGGCAATCCGCCGTACCAGTTGAGCGACGGGGGCCACGCTGCGAGTGCCATCCCAATTTACCATCAATTCGTTCAGCAGGCCAAGAAACTCAATCCCCGTTACCTGACCATGATTATTCCCTCGCGCTGGTTTACCGGGGGCAGAGGTTTGGACCAATTTCGAGAGGAAATGCTTAACGATAGGCGCATTAGGGTAATCCATGATTTCATAAGTGCGACTGATTGTTTTCCCGGAGTCGAAATAAAAGGCGGGGTCTCCTATTTTCTATGGTCAAAAGACGAGCAAGGAAACTGCAAGGTATACACGCACGAGGACGGTGATATAGTCTCAGAGGCCGAAAGACCTTTGTTGGAGCCCGGTGCCACCACATTCATCAGGTATAATGAAGCTATTGCCATTCTACATAAGGTAAGGAAGCACGCCGAACGCAGCTTTGCCGATATCGTTAGCCCAAATGATCCTTTCGGGTTCGATGTACGCCTTGAGAACAGCTATAAAAGGATTAAGCCTGAATACGAATCGCAGCCATTTAACAATAGTGTTGAGTTTTACTACAACGGATGGCGTAAGAACGGAATAGGCTACATTGACAGACACGCGGTAAAGAAAAACGCTAACTGGATAGACCAGTTTAAGATATATGTGCCTCAAGCATGGGGCATCGGGAATGTGAGCAAAGACTGGATCAAACCTTTTATTGTGGGGTCGCACTCATGTTGCTCTGAGACCTATCTTGTCTTTGGTCCATTTAAGGAAAGGCGTACTGCCGAGAATGTTGTCAGCTACACTCAGACAAAGTTCTTCCATTTTATGCTTGCGCTAGTGAAAATCAGTCAGCACTCGGTTAAAAAGACGTATTCGCTAATCCCACTGCAAGATTTCAGGCAATCTTGGACGGACGAGAAGCTCTATAAGAAGTACGGTCTGACAAAGGTGGAGATCTCCTTCATTGAGTCGATGGTCCGCCCGATGGAGGCAAACGGTGAGTAGGGACCGCTGAATGAATTGCGGCATGAATTTGAACTGTAGACAATTTGTCGACGATTGGGAGATCAACGATTAATAAAGAACGAGCCCTGGCTGTTTTCGAGAACTTCAAGATACGCCGGACCTACGATGAGAAGACGGAGACCTGGTATTTCTCGGTGGTGGACATCGTTGCGGCCTTGATTCAGCAGTCGGATTACCAGACCGCCAGAAAGTACTGGAACAAGCTGAAAGAACGCCTCAAAAAGGAGGGCAGTCAGTCGGTGACAAATTGTCACCAGTTGAAAATGGTGGCTGATGACGGACATAAAAAACAGGAGGCGATACATGGATAAGGGAAAAGCGCTGGTGGCCTTCGAGACACATGCCATCCGGCGCTACTTCGACGAGGCGGAGGAGGCCTGGTATTTCTCTGTGGTGGATGTGGTCGCGGCGCTGACGGAGAGCGCGAATCCTGCGGTCTACTGGCGCGTGCTGAAGAAACGGCTCAAAGACGAAGGGGCGGATGAAACCGTTACAAAATGTAACGCTTTGAAAATGCCGTCCGCCGACGGGAAGATGCGCTTGACAGACATGGCAGACACGGAAACGCTGCTCCGCCTGATTCAGTCTATACCCTCTCCCAAAGCAGAACCCTTCAAGCTCTGGCTGGCCAAGGTCGGCTACGAGCGGATTCAGGACATGGGCGACCCGGCCCGCTCCCTCGACCGCGCCCGGGAATATTGGCGGCAGCATGGCCGCAGCGAAAAATGGATTCAGCAGCGGATGATGGGACAGGAAACGCGCAACAAGCTGACCGATTACTGGAAGGATCACGAGATCAAGGGCGAGGAGGAATTCGCCATCCTGACCAACATCATCCATCAGGAATGGAGCGGGGTCTCGGTTAAACAGCACAAGGACATCAAAGGGCTGAAAACCCAGAACCTGCGCGATCACATGTCTGATGCGGAACTGATCTTCACGGCGCTGGCGGAGCTTTCCACGCGGCAGATCGCCGAGAGCGTCGAGGCGACGGGCATGGGCGAGAATGCGGCGGCGGGCAAGAAGGGGGGCCGCATCGCGAAGCGGGCGCGGCTCGAGCTGGAGCGGAAGACCGGCAAGGGTGTGGTTACCGGAGAAAACTTCCTGCCGCCCGCCAAGTCCCGGAAGAGAATCAAAGGGCCAGGCGATGAGTAAGCAACCGCATCCACAGATGACGCAGATAGACGCAGATAAGAACATCGTCGCAAAGAATCATCTGGGCAAATCTGCGCCATCTGCGGATAATTTCTTCCCCCCGCGACCGGAATCGCGTCCGACGATTTACGCCTATGAGGATACGAACCCGCAATACGCGGGGCTGCTGAAGGTGGGCTACACGACCATGGATGCGCAAAGCCGCGTGGCCCAGCAGTATCCCACAAAGAAGCCCGGCCTGCCGCCCTACCGGATCCTGCTGGAAGAACCGGCGATGCGCAACGACGGGACCGTCTTCACGGACCGTGAGATTCACCGGATGCTGCGCATCAACGGCGTCAGGCATGAGGCAGGCGAATGGTTCCGTTGCAAAGTCGAGGACGTGAAAGCGGCGATTATCGCCGTGCGGACCGGCCAGTTGTACGAGGAGAAGCGGTGGCTCGATTTCCGGATGCGGCCCGAGCAAGAAGCGGCGGTGGAGAAGACGGCGGCCTACTTCACGAGTTTCCGCAGAGAGAACCACGACAAGACGCCCCATTTCCTGTGGAACGCCAAGATGCGGTTTGGCAAGACCTTCGCCGCGTATCAACTGGCAAAGAAGATGGGCTGGCGCAAGGTGCTGGTACTGACGTTCAAACCGGCGGTGCAGAGTGCCTGGGAAGAGGACCTCAAGCAGCACGTCGATTTCGCGGGCTGGCAGTTTATCGCTTCGCGCGATGTCCCGCCGGAAGGCGCGCCGAACGCCAAGCCGCCCTTCGTCTGCTTCGGCTCGTTTCAGGACTACCTGGGCAAGAACAAGAGCACGGGCGGCATCAAGACCAAGAATGAATGGGTTCATGCAACGAACTGGGATTGCGTGATCTTCGACGAATATCACTATGGCGCGTGGCGCGACAACGCCAAGGATCTCTTCGAGGCGGAGGACAAGAACGAGATCGAGTTCGGCGAGGGCGAAGGCATCGAGGATTTCGACGAGGCAATCATGCCGATCACGACGGACCATTACCTGTATCTCTCCGGGACGCCATTCCGCGCCATCGCCTCGGGGGAGTTCATCGAGGAGCAGATCTTCAACTGGACCTATTCGGACGAGCAACGGGCCAAGGCGGAATGGCAGGGGGCCGGCACCCCCTATGCCTGCCTGCCGCGCATGGTGCTGATGACCTATCAACTCCCCGACGCGATCCGCGAAATTGCGATGCAGGGCGAGTTCGACGAGTTCGACCTGAATGTGTTCTTCTCCGCCGAGGGGATCGGCGAGAAGGCGAGGTTCAAGTATGAGGACGAGGTGCAGAAGTGGCTGGACCTGATCCGCGGCGCGTTCCAGCCCGCGACGGTGGACAACCTGAAGCTCGGGGCGAAGAAACCGCCGATGCCCTATTCCGATGCGCGGCTCCTGAATGTGCTGTCCCACACCTTCTGGTTCCTGCCCAGCGTGGCGGCGTGTTACGCCATGCGCAACCTGCTGCCGAAGCGGCAGAACCGCTTCTATCACGACTACAAGATCATTGTGGCGGCGGGAAGCGCAGCAGGAATCGGCGTTGGCGCCTTGCCGCCGGTGCTGGAGGCGATGGACGACCCGCTGGAATCGAAGACGATCACCTTGTCATGCGGCAAGTTGACGACCGGAGTAACGGTGCGGCCCTGGACGGGCATATTTATGTTGCGAAATGCCTCCACGCCGGAGACCTACTTTCAGGCGGCGTTTCGCGTGCAATCGCCCTGGACGGTCCGTAATCCGGACGGCGCAAATCCGAACGAAGAAGAGATCATCAAGAGGGAGTGCTACGTCTTCGACTTCGCGCCGGATCGGGCGTTGCGCCAGATTGCCGATTACAGTTGCCGTTTGAATGTGGATGAGGTTGACCCCGAGAAAAAGGTGGAGGAGTTTATCAGCTTTCTGCCCGTACTGGCCTATGACGGCAGTTCGATGAAGCAGATCGACGCCGCCGGTGTTCTTGATATGGCAATGAGCGGGACGACGGCGACCCTGCTGGCGCGGCGCTGGGAAAGCGCATTGCTCGTGAATGTGGACAACGACACGTTGAAGCGGCTGATGGCGGACGAGGCCGCCATGAAGGCGCTGATGAGCATCGAGGGTTTCCGCAATCTGAACCAGGAGATCGAGACCATCATCAACAAGTCCGAGGCGGTTAAGAAGACGCGCAAGGACAAGAACGACGAGGACATGACGAAGGAAGAGAAGAAGGAATTGACCGAAGAGGAGAAGGAATACAAGAGCAAGCGCAAGCAGATACAGGAGAAGCTTATCAAGTTCGCGACCCGGATTCCGGTCTTCATGTATCTGACCGACTATCGCGAACGCACGTTGAAAGATGTCATTACGCAATTAGAGCCGGGGCTTTTTAAGAAGGTGACGGGCTTGAGCGTCAAGGACTTCGAACTGCTGGTAAGCCTTGGTGTTTTTAACAGCGCGCTGATGAACGATGCGGTCTACAAGTTCAAGCGCTACGAAGATCCCAGCCTGAGGTACACGGGAATCTACAAGCATGAAGGGGAGGATGTCGGTCTGTTTGATACCGTGCTCAGTTATGCAGACTATCGTGCGGTATTCGAGAACGTGCCCGGCGGGGCGGATCCCTATATTGGATGAGAGGTTCTTTGATGTTAGGGGCGCGCCTGCAGGCCACTGGCATCGCATGCTAACAACATCTCGCTTGCCTACAAGCAAGCATCGGGTTGATGACCCGCGGGACCGCCTCGAGGGCGCGGAGCACCGGCATAGCGTGTTTTTTTGTGACCGCGCGTTTCCCGGATTCCCTGTCGATCCTCGTGTTGTATATACAATACTCTCTGGGATGTTAAGGTTGTTAGAGGCAGGAGGAGATGATAGGAACGTTCACGTCCGGCTACGGCATCTTCAAGCCGATCATGGCCGATGTAATCAAGAACATCGGCGCGGTGGCGGCGAACGGTCCCGCGGCTGATTGGCGGGCCGCAGGCGGGCCGGACACAACGCTCCGCATGACGGACGCAGAATAGCCGCGCCGCTTCGCTTTGCGGCGCTTTTGCGTCCGTGTCCATGCGATTGTTCGACAGTCTCATTTCAGGCGTTTTTCGGCAAACGCCTTGTTCTTTTTGATCTGCTTCACCAAGACTTCATCCCTAGCCGTCTCCAATGCTCGATCGAAAAACTGTTTGGCTTCCCTGTATCGCTTCGCGCCGGAAAACTGTACACCAGTCAGATTGAATAACTGAGGGTCTCCGCCAGATAGCTGGAGCGCATTGGTTAAATCACTCATCGCCTGGTCAGTCTGGCGCAAGACCTTAGCTTCAAGCAGCCCCCTCTCCAGAAGGACATCTGCGGTCTGCTGGCTGCTTGGAGTTTGATCTATCTCTGCGATTCGTTGCTTCGCTAATGACTGGTAGCGGGATAGTACGACGTTTGCGTGTATCCAACCGATGATGTAGATGATTGGAGCAACCAAGCCAAGGGCAGGTGCAGCC
>CAZBQH010000055.1:0-1687 GCA_964493915.1 uncultured Nitrospiraceae bacterium | reverse complement strand
ATCACCCATCTGTCGTCATCTGGGGCATCCTGGACGAAGGAGGTCCTTTCAACGAAAACAACGGCAGCGGCGCCCAGGCTTTGAAGACAGCGCTGTTTGAATTGGCTCGTTCGCTGGATCCTACCCGGGGGGTTATCGACGACTCGGGCGGCATCGCCGCGACCCGCGAGCCGAGCCGGCTACTGCGTCCTTATCACGCGGAACCTGCGGCATTCGAGGATCTGCACGTCGATCTGCCGGCCCCCGTGAGCGGGCAGACCGAGCGTTTCTACCTGCGAAGTGGCGACCCGGACAGCCTGTACTTCCTGTCTCGTTTCGGCGCAGGGGGTTTGGAAAACATCCAGGAAGTTTTTGAGACGCAGCCCGGCGCCGAAGCCAGGCGGTGCAACGGCGGCCGGATGCCGGCTGACGCATGGAAGCGAATCGAGGCGGGCTTCTCCGAGCATGACTTGGGCCATGTCTTCGGCGATGTGGCCGGTCTTGCTGTTGCGGCCCAGGAGCTGCAGAGCGAGGCGGCTGCGGCTGAATGCAGCGCCCTCCGTGCAAACCCGAAAGTTGCGGGATACTGCTACGCGCAACTGACCGGTGCGGGAACCGACCTGTGCCGCGGAGTGCTTGATCGCCGGCGGCGGCCGAAGCCGGTGGCCGAAACGCTCAAGAAAATCCAGGCGCCGCTGCATCCGCTGATCCAAATGCCCAAGACCAACTTGCGCCTGCGCGAGGATGCGGAAGTGGCCGTGATAATGGCCAACAGGGAGCGCATCGAGGGGCGCGCCGACCTTCTGCTTCAGGTGATCGGTCCGACGAACCAGACGCTGTGGAAAAAGCAGCGAAACGTGCGGATACCGAAGGACGGCAAAGCGCTCTGGTCGGGCGTTGTCTCTGCTTCGGGCTCGCCGGGCGTTCATCAACTCGTCGTGCGGCTGCTCGCCGGCCGAAGGACTATTGCCGAGGGTGCCCGCGCGTTCTACGCCTTCGCGCCGGTGGAACGGTGCGATGTGCCGATCAACGTGGTGGATCCGCAAGGTCCGTGGCGGGAGGCGTGCCTGCACCTTGCCCAGAAAGGCCCCGCCCGGGCGCCGATTCACGTGGTGCCGCCGCTTGCCAACACCATTCGCGCCTATCCCCCGGCCGAGCTGGCGGCCGTCCTGGCCGAGGTGAACGCAGGCGCTGTCGCGCTCGTTTTCGAGCCGCCGGATGATTGGAGCGACCTGGCCCAACAATTCGACCCTGCTGCGACGGCCACCACGACGCGTGCGCCCTCGGGCGGGGGCCTCTACCATTACGCGAAGCTCCACCCCGTGTTCGAGCAGTTGCCGGCGCGGCGCCTTATGGACGCGCCCTATGCCGACGTCCTATCCGGTAAAGGTTTCGCCGAAACCAGCGAGGAGGACATCTGCGGAAGCCTCGACCCGGCAGCGGCAAGCATCGAGGACGGGCCTTCACCCTGGCGAACCGGCATCCTGGTGCACCGGCTTGGGAGCGGCCGGATTGTGTTCACCCATTTGGGCATTATGCGCCGTCTCATCCTTGATCCCGTGGCGGATCGTTTGTTCGCGAACATGGTCCAGCATTTCTCCCGGCGCTCCGTGCCCGGCGAGGAGACGCCTGCCCTGCTCCGGCATGTCCAGGACTGGCTGCGGCGGGAACGGGACGAGCGGGTCCGGCGTTGGGCCGTCGCCGGAAT
>CAZBQH010000054.1:0-4365 GCA_964493915.1 uncultured Nitrospiraceae bacterium | reverse complement strand
CTTTCAGGGCGGGGCTGAATACACTTTCGGCCGCGCCGCTGCTGCTCAAGTGGCGTTGCGGATTGCTTTCAGGGCGGGGCTGAATACACTGTCCACCGTAACGTGCTTGGTGAGGACCTGTTGCGGATTGCTTTCAGGGCGGGGCTGAATACACTGCTTGGGCCGTAAGCTCCGCTGAGAAAAGACAGTGCCGGACGAAAACCTCTAGAAAAGCTCCAGTTGGGCTGGTGGCTTTTCGGGAGGTTTTCGCTTTTTCCCCCAGAATATTTCCATGCGTTCATATTGCTTGTCCGTAATCCGGAGAATGCGCACCTCGCCATCAGCTGGCACAGCAAGCTTGACGCGGGCCGAGTGAACCTCGGCATTCTCGCGGCTGGCACAGTGCCGAACGTAGACTGAAAACTGCATCATGACAAACCCGTCCTTCAACAGGCTCTTGCGAAACTGTGTATACTGCTTGCGAGCCTCGGGCGTATCGACAGGCAAGTCAAACATAACCAACAGCCACATGAATCGATATCCGCTCAGTCGCACAGGGTTGGCAGCTCCAGTTTCTTCCGCTCGCCGGCGTAGCAGTCGACAAGGGACGCCATGACGCGCCCCAACCCCACCATCAAGGGACCGCGTTCTCCCCCGACAACAACCTGTTCGGTCAACAATGCCAACAACTCGGTCTTGCTGTCGCGATCGATCTCGCAAATGCCCCTGTCGCGAAGTTTCAGGACCTTGCGATCCACCACGGGCCTGAGCGGTTCGATCATGTCGTCGGCCAGACAGAAATCGTTGTACTGGTTGTGATGATGGAGCCCCAGCGACGGATGCAGACCCGCCGCGCAAATCGCCCGGGCGACGGCCGCCCGTACTATCGCATACCCGTAATTTAACAGGTTGTTGGGAGGTGGTCCCTCCGCAGCGCGCCGGAATGAAGCATCAAACAGTGCCCGCCAGTAAACTCGCGCTGCTTGAGCTTCAACATTCGTCGGATCGCCGCTACGGACGGTTGAAATCAAGGCGATAAGGCGCCGGCGCGGAGGGTGGTCCGCGGGAAGAACCTGTGCCTGGTTGCGGATTTTTGCCTGGACCACCTCTTTCCACAGCCTCTTACGCAGGGGAAGAGACGCGCGTGCCTGGGTTCGCAGACGGCGGCTTTGTAGGGAATGATTCTGCGGTAGAAACAGGCCGCGCGGGTGATGGTTTTCGCCACAGGGAACAATGACCGCACCCGCCTCGAGGGCGCGAACGATGACGGCGTGGGTGTACGTGGTCGTTGGCGCGTCGAGGATCAGGACGCCGAGGTCCTCCAAGGGGATCTGTGCAAGCTGCTCCCCGTCGCGCTGGACAATCAATGTCCCATATCGCACGGATAGTCGGTTGTCCGGCCCAGATATTTCAACCGTGCGCTTAATCATTCTGCGTCCCCTGGCATTTCTGGGTCAGGGTCAATCCGCTTCATAATCCTTTACGTCGCCCAATGGTCCAACCCACACTTTTCGCGGCGGTAATCCATCGACGGCGAGCTGCTGCAATTGGGCCGCCGAACGCGCGACATCCTCGCGCTGTCGGTGGTTCTCTTCATCATCATCCTTCGACTTGCCGGCGTCCCAGTGCGCCGTGAAATGCATGCGCGGGGGATCATTGTCCAGCTTGAAGACGACGAAGAAATCGGGTTGACCTGTTTCGGGGTGGGCCATACGGACCATCTCGCCGACGCCAAGGGACATGACGAAGCGACCATCAGCGTTATCGGTCCGATCGACGGCTGGCTGCGGAGGAAGGCCTGCCCGTTTCGGCGGACGCACGCGCCGGGCCGCCTCGAATGTCGTAATCACCTGGCCGTGCCACTGGCCGTTGGCGTTTTCACGAATCTCGATGTGGTGGTTGCTCTGGCCTTCGTAGACTCTAATGCTCTGCGGGCTCGCTTCGATAAGCGGCGTCTGGGTGGTCATATCATAGCCGCGCCGTGGGAACTGGACGGTTTGCCTGAAGACCTTGCGCAGCGTAATCCGCTTGGGCATGCGCCCGTCGGCCAACTTGAGCTTGTCGTTACGGATCAGGACTTTTAGATCCGCCTCCGTGAAGCGGTCCGGATTCAGGCCGTTATCGCGCAGGCATCGGCGGAGTTCCTCACGGAACCAGCGGTCGCGGACGATACCGGACTTGCCGGCCGGTTTATCCTGGAGGTTGAGCATATCGCGGCGCAGGGCCCTTTGTTCGGCCTTCGTTTCAGCGGCCTCGAGCTTGACGCGCAGTGTGTCCCAGTGATCGGGCGGGCGCAGGTGATTAGGCCTGAGTGAGCTGATGGGAATGCGTTGGGTAAACTCGTCGGTGAGGTGGCCGTCGGCATCGAGGATCGGGCCGTATTGCTTTTCCTTGTGGAAGGGTCCAGCGATCTTCCGGCGCTGGGCTCGGTGCGAAACGACGAGGGCATCGATGGCATCCATGACCTGCCGGCGGAAGGTCCCGTCTTCGCCCCACGGCGGAGCGATGTTCAGGCGTTCGGGTTGCTGCCCCGCCCCCCAGGCACGCTCCTGGGCCTGCCAGGCGGCGGCGATTGCACCGATGCGTTCGGGGCCACTGCACGCGGCAAGCACGGCGTCGATGGCGTGGTGGCGGTGATCGGCCCGGGACTTCTCGTCCGCAGCGGGATTGCCGGCATCGAAGAACAAGCCCCAGTGGCGCCGCAACAATGCGGTGTAACGTCCGTTGGTGGCAAAGACGTGGCGTTTGCCGTCGGGTGTGTCCCCATAGAGCACCTGCTCGAGCCACTGGGTGACCTGGCGAGAGGCGTAGGCCGTGTCTGTTAGCTGCGACTGAACAAAAGCTTCCCTGTCAGGCACATCGCGATGCAGATTGTTCCAGCGGATGCGATCTTCTTTTTCGCCGTCGGTCCAATGGCGGAATCGTTGGGCGAGCGTGGCGAACTGTTCGGGACTGAGCCATTCTTTGGGTGTCTGGTTGCCCTTGCCCCGATTGGTCGCTGCGTAGCAGAGCACCTTGTTCCCCCGGCCGCTGCCTCCGCCGCGGCTTCGGGGAATTACGTGATCGACCTCCAGCCCGAGGCCGTCGGCGGCCTGGCGTTCGTTGATCGCGCGTGCCTCACCGCCATCCAGATTGCTGTAGGCACAGGCGCCGTGTTGGGCGCGGCATAATAGAATGCGCTCGATGGCCAAGGCGATCTGTCGGTTGTTCTTTGACCGAAAGAGCTCTTCGAATTGCTCTTTAATCTCGTCGCGTTTGGTGCGGCGCCGCCGGTTGTCCAGCGTTATCGCATCGGCAGCCTTGCCGGACAGGCGCGCCTCCCGGGCCAACTCCACGATGACCCGGTCCGGCTTGTGTCCGAATTTGCGCAGGTAGGCGGCGACGTGGCGCCGTACCTCGTGAATTGCCTTACGGACGACGGGATTCGCCAGGGTTGGCGCGGGGGGCAACTGGTCGGGGTGTTTACTCAGGAAGTGGCGCACTGCATGATTCGCCTGATAACCGCCGAGCCGATAGCGACACCGTTGTTCGTCGGTCGCCCCGCTGTCGGGCTCTTCGGCGAAGCGCTGGCGGGCTTCCGTGACGGAATCGCCGCGGCGCAGATAGGGCAGCAGATTCATAACGGCACGCCTTGAGAGGTTAATTCGGTCGTCCGGGGCCGGGCGTGTCTGCCACGCCCCAATGAGCGCGTCAGCCTGGTCCTTGGAAAGGCCCCACCACGTTCGCGCGCCGCCGGCCAGTTTTGCGACGTCGGCCGGTTCCCGCGGGTCGAATCGGCAGACGGCCCGGTTGATGGCGTCACGGCTCCGGTCGTCCATCGCGCCCCAGGCATTGGCACCGATGGCGCCGACGATTTCTCGGACGAACCAATTGGTGTTGAATTTCTTCTTCGGGTCCTCTTCCACGTTCAGCGTCACGAGGCCGCGAATTTCTTTCTTGTTCAGCCCCAGTGCCGAGCGAATCGTCTTGACCGAGGCGCTCTTTTGCTTCTCCAATGCGGCGATGACCTTTTCGCGTTCGTCCCCAGCGAGCGGACGGCTCAGTTCGCCTTCCCATTGGATGCGAATGTTATTGACATCCTGGAGCACAAGGAATTCCTGAGCGTGGCGGTCAGCCTTTGGGCAAACCCGGTCGGTCGGCTCCAGGTCGCAACGGCCCAAGGTGCCGGGGTCCCAGTAGGTGTTGCGCTGGCCCCAGAGAAGGCCTTGGCATTTCCAGACGTCGGTTCCCGTGGGGTCATACAGGACACGTTTGCGATCATCGGTCAGTTGCGGCGCCAGCACGCCCCCGAAGGCGCGTTGCGCCGTCCAGAGTCTTTCAAATTCATCCCGAAGCATCTGGCGCGTGGGGAAGAATTCGTAGTTGGGGTTGTCCTGTTGATCATTG
>CAZBQH010000053.1:0-3675 GCA_964493915.1 uncultured Nitrospiraceae bacterium | reverse complement strand
GTTCGCCTGCACTTGCTCGGGCCTCAGTTCAACGCCCGTGTAGTCATATCCGAGGTACGCCGCAACGATGCCGCGCACCGAGCCACCCGCGAAGGGGTCAAGCACCTTGCCGTTAGCGGGGCAGAACCAGCGGTAGACGAGTTCGCAGAGTACGGGGTCGAAGATGCTGGTGCCGGATTGTGTTACCTCGGCAACCTTTCTCGTGGATTCGGAGGCACCGCCGTGCCACAAGCTTCCCGGCCTGGTAGCTCCTTCGTCAATGAACGTGGTGTCGCGCTTACTCACGCCCCCCCTACCACATGCTCGCCGCGCATCAGGTCTTGTCCGAAGCATCTCCCCTTGCTTTTCGATGTCATTCTCCCTACTATCTGCCTGTGCGTAAGATTGACCGCTTGATGATGCTGATTGACGCCGGGGATTGGCCCGCCGCCATCCGGTTTGCCGCGAAGTTCCCGCGCCTCGGCGCTGAGAAACACGCCATCACGACTGCCGCCTCTGCGTTACTGTCACCCCGTTTCTATCAATCACTCGGTCAGTCTCCCGATGTCATTGTTGCCGAGGGTGTTGCCGCACTCAGGCGACGGTATCCTTGTCGTCTCTAGTCTTGCGCTGCAATCTCCCTGCCCCTGCCGTCACCTCTCACTGTCTGCCCGCTTTCTGTCAATCGGGATGCCGGTCTCGGCCTCCCGTCAGGTGCCCCCCCGCGTCCTAACTCTGACTGTATCCCCAACGCCAGCCATGCGGCCTTCCGCGCCTGCCAGTAGCCTTGCCGTGCGTCCAGCACAGAGAACGGCGGGACGATGAAGCGCTCGGCCAGTGACGCATGAGGCACGTCGCCTTGATGCTCCTGCGTCATGAGCATTTCCAACTCGTGCGTGTCAAACCCCGTCGCGTCCATATCGAACGCGCCGGTATCAAGCTCCTGGAGCAAGTCCTTCAAGGTGGGGAGGTCCCAATCGGCTAAGAGCGCCGACTGATTGTCCATGACGCCGTACCCCTTCGCGTAGTCCGCGTCATCGTTGACGTAGACGGCTGCTATCTCAGTCCAGCCGAGCGCCACAGCCGCGAGGTAGAGACCGTTCCCAGCCTCGATTACGCCGTCGTGGTTGCACACAATCGGCTTGCGCTGGCCGTAGGTTTCCAGTGACTTCTTGATGGTCGCAAGGTTGCGGTCGTTGTGCGTGCGTGCGTTGCGCGGATCGGGGTGGATGTTCTTGATTGGCACGGCGAGAGGTTGCAGCGCCTCGATAATCATGCGCCTATCCTAGCACAACTCCGGGAACTCGCGCCGGATGCAGTCGGGTGTCTCCTGAATCGCGTTCACATCGCGGTCGATGGCAAGCGCCAGCTCGCACGCCTTCGCCCACAGCCAGCGCTCATAGCACCTGTCGCGTTCTTCTACCAGCCGCTCGAACTCCGAGTCAGTCATGCTTCCCTCCTTGCCCTTTCTTCGTACTCCTCTCTCAGCTCCCTGCGTTCCTCAGCCGCTTGACTTCACCTCCGCTTATCTCTACCTCCGGTTGTCCTGGAAGTCCCCATTCCCCCGCGATGTACAACGTGCGTTTGACAACCTCATTCTTATAGCCGCGATACGCGCAGCAGATGTCCACCATTTCCGGGAGCCAAAATCTGAACTGAAACTCCCAGTCGTGTTCATGCCGCCCTGTTTCAATCAACTCCTCTAGCGCGACTGCGAAATCCTCCAGAAACATCCCCTCGGTGTCTGCGTCCGTCTCTATCGCCATTCGGTCTCCGTCTTTGTACAGTCTTGTTGCCATTATTCCCTCCTTGCTATCAACCTGTACTCGCTCATGAGCTCCGCTCGCTCCTCTTTGTCGCCGCCGTCCAAGATCCGATGATGCCTTTGGCACAAGACGACGATGTTCTCCGGCGTGTCGTCTCCCTGTTGGCCTCTCCCCTCGATGTGGCACATCGCCAAGTCTTTCGTCTCGCCACAGCCGGGGGCTTCGCGTGTTGCACCGACACAGCGCTCTCCGGTCCAGCCATACCTTGTGCCGCCGGCCCGGGCGCAGACTACCGGCGCGGCCTTCCGTAAGCCCTTCGCCCTTCTCTGCCCCACTTTGCCTACCTGTCGCATGTTATCTCCACGATGGTCATCGGCGCATTGGGATCGCGTCGCGCATCGAACGCCAGGTTGACTCTCTCTATGTCGTCATCGACTATCACCCCCGCTCGGACAATGGCATCGACAGCCGCTTTGTTGGCCGCAATCAGGTTGTCGAGGTCTCGTTGCCGTCGGTCCTGCGGCACGAGGAACGTGAATCTCACAGTTGCCTTGTCCAGCCCCTTCCACTTCTCGGCTTCTCCGCTCCGGTTCCTCGCGTCCACAAGGCGGTAGAAGCACATCTCTCCCCATGACAGCGCGGCCTTTGCCTTCACCGACCAATGCACTCGTGCGTTAGGATTGCACGCCACCGGCGGCAGCCCCGGAATCTCTATCCTGAGCATGGTCTCTCCTTCGCCCGCCTCGCCGCGAGCCTCATGGTCACAATGGTCGCGTTGCGCTCGCAGATGCGCTCCAGTCGGCGGTTGCGGGCCTGCAGCTCCTGTAGTCGTCGCGCCTCGCGCTCCATGTCGGTCACAGCGTCGCCTCCTGCCGCAGGTCGTGCGTCCGCAGGCCAGCGTGGGAATAGGACTGCGTGACCAGCCCAGGCTCCACCCGCGTCATCTGCTCCCACCACCCGGCGTCCGGCTCCGGCTCTGCCTCCGAGAGAAACAGCCGGATGCAGGGCGTTGCGCCGTACACCTTCCGCTTGCGCACATCCACGATCTGCGCGTCGTTCGAGTACAGGAACCGCTCCAGTGCGTCCCCGACCAACTTCTCCGTGTTGTCGAGGTCCGGCTTGGTGGTCGGCCACCGGCGCTTCTTCGGCGCTGACGGCGGCTTGACCAGCACGAACTCGATGACGGCACGGACGGGAAGTCCTGCCTCGAAGAACTCACCGCAGGCCTCCAGCTGCACCTGGGCGCGGAGTAGCCACACGTACCACCACTCGCCCCACTTCACTTCGCCATCTTGGCCGCGTAGCGCCTCCCAAACTTCGTGTGCCTTTTGGTTCTCGGCTAATAGCTCGTCATGTGTCAGCAGAATCTCATCCATGCTTCACCTCCAGTGTCAGCACCCACTCCCACAACTCGCCATGCTCCACTCTCACCCCAGCCACGCGCCGAATGAACCGAGAGAACTCTGCGGGCATGGTGACGGGAGAACGCCAGTGACCGTACCATGAGGTCTGTATAGTTGCCTTGTATTGCACGCTGCAATCAAAGGGCAAATCTCGTGGAGAAAGGTCGTCGTACATTGCATCAGTGGCCCACGTCTCCGTCAGCGCCAGCTCGGAGCCAATGGGGTAGGGACAAGCCAAGAGTAGACCTCGCACCAATGCCCCTTCTGCAAGTGCCCGCACAGGACTCATTTCGTACGGGTCTGGCACCTCATTCCATGTCCAACAACCCGTGAAGTCGTTATATTCCGGCTGCGGCTTCACCACCACCCGCAACTCGGTAGCGCCGGAAAGCCACAGTGGGACTTCGGATTGCTTCAAGGCAATGCGTTTCATTGGGCCACCTCTGTTTTTCTATCGTCTCTGTACGTCCGCATCTGCGCCCCGCGTCGGCGCTGCTGCTGCGTGTATTCCTCAGCCGCTGAATTGC
>CAZBQH010000052.1:0-2473 GCA_964493915.1 uncultured Nitrospiraceae bacterium | reverse complement strand
CGCCGCTCCTTCAACCGCTGCACCAACTCTTCTTTACGTTCCGGGCGGATATCGAGGTAATCCTCGAGGACAACCGTCTGTCCGTCGAGATGAAAGCACTTGTAATCAGGGTCCTGGTTGAGTAAATCGAGAAGCTGGTCGATAAGCTCGACGAGCCACATGCGAAACTCCTGGAAAGGTTCGTACCACTCCCGGTCCCAATGCGTTCCGCTGCAATAGTAAGCTTTCATAGCGGCCCCTTTTGTCTTTCCGATTGGCGGGTTGAATCGCGTAACGAAACGCGCTGAGTCTAAGGGTTTGCCCATCGAGATGCAAGGGGGTACTGCTCTGCCAGAATCAGTGTTCGCGTTTCCAATGCGTGTTGTCACTACGGTTGCCGGTCTCAAGCCGGATAGCTGCACCGGCGCCTAAGGGCCACATGGCAGGGCAGTTTCGGATCTCTTGACATGACCATTTCTTGCTGCTAACCTGCTGTTCGGTCAGCTATGGGGGGCCAAAAACATGCGATGGGGCTGCGAGCAGAGGTAAGCTGGGGGCTGCTTCTCCATAGAACAGATGGGCGTGTCGGCTTTTGACACCGTGGGGGCGTCGTGAGCCTTGGTTTACAGGACGCGGGTACGGGTGTTTCACACGTATCGGATTCTCTCACATGTCTGCGCGCAAACATGGGTCTTGCCGCGAGGAGGCGTGGATGGGTTTCAGTGCGTATTCTTGGGGGCATCCCAAGGAAGTTCGGGGGCTCGTTTCGGAAGTAAAGCTCTATTTGGGGCGGGTTCGTCAGCTCTGCCGAGCGGCGGGCGCTGCCTTGAATGCAGCCGATTTGCATCTGCTTCGGCTCGAGGGCGACCCCCGCGACAAGGAATCGCTTCACGCCCTGCGGCGGATGCTTCGGTCGGTCAGCATTCGCAGTCGTGCACTAGGTCTCAGCGACGCCCATCTCTTTGCAGGCGCCCGGGAGGCACTGGTACGAAAGACCTTTGAACGCCAAACCCCGCTTAGCAACCCGGAGCTCGACCTCCTTTTTGACAGCGTAGATGTTCTGAAACGATATTTTCAGTTCGTTCACGATGCGGCGACAACGGGATCTGCTCTTTCGCCGGGACAGAGTCTTCGGGCTCTTCAGCGGCAGGTTTCCGCAATGGGCGCTCCCAGCCGGGTAGCTGTTTCTCCCGACCGGAATATCGCAGAAAGCACCTCGTGCAAGAGACTGGGCGAACTGCTCACTGAAGACGGCCATGCCACCCGCGAGCAACTGAACGAAGCCTTGCGCATTCAAAGGATTCCGTCTGCTCAATGGCGCATCGGCGACATTCTCAACAGCGAATCCGGCGTTCCTCGCTCGCAGCTCGAGCGGGCCGCGGTGATTCAAGGTGGGGAGGGAAACACAAGACCTCTGGGCGAGATACTCATCGACTTGGGGACAGTCGAGAGCGCAGACGTGGGGCGAGCGCTCGCAAAGCAGAAAACGTCCCAACCGCCGCCTCTTGGCGAGGTGCTGGTACGTTTGGGCGCTGTGCCGGCCAAAACCGTGGCGCAGACTATTCGACAGCAGAGGGCCGTTTGCGACTTGGCGCGCTATGGGCTGGCTTGGGCGCCCCAACGCATCGAAGGAGACAGCAAAACCGCGCAGGGTGGCTTGCGTTACGAGAAAGAGAACGGGATTTACCGCGACTTCGTCGTTCGGACGGAGGATCATCTGGATCAGGCAGAGCTTCTGCTTCTCCATCTCGAGTTGGATCCAGAAGACGCGCAAGCGCTCAAGGCGTTGAGCGGGATTTTCCACGCGATCGAACGGGTGGCCCGTTTTCTGGCCCTCGAAGATATCCGTAGCTTTTGCCATGAGGCCGGGCGGCTCGTCGACCGGGTCCAAGAAGGATCTGTCCAACTCGACGATGCGCTTTGCGACCTGTTATTTGATGCAGTTCAGCTTGTCAGGCGTCATGGCGTGTATGTAGAAGCCGCACTTGTCACAGAAGGCGCCCTCATGCAGGAGAGGGGTCTTCCCCAGTGCATCCAGTGCATCCGGCATGCCGCTGAAGGCCGTCGCGTTGGGATCTCCGTGAAACGCCTGCGGCCCTGTGCGGTAGGCAAGAGGCTGGGCGAAATCCTCCTCGAATCGGGTGTAGCTACCCAAGCACAGCTAGACCGAGCGTTGAGTGCCCAGGCACAATCCCGAGACAGGCTGCGCTTAGGCGATGTTCTTGTCGAGGAGGCCTATCTGAACTGGCCTCAGCTCAGGGCTGCCCTTGACGCCCAGCAGCGCGAACCGGCCTTGGGACGTTTGGGAGATATCCTTGTGGCGTGGGGAATCATGAGCCGCGCGGAGGTCGAGGCAGCGCGGGACCGTCAGGAGGCGCCTCCCCACCGGCCCAAGTTGGGCGAATTATTGGTGCGTGCAGGGGCGGTGTCGGCCAAAACAGTGGCACGCGCGTTGCGGCGTCAGAGAGCCGCGCTCGCGCAAGCCGGCGCAGCG
>CAZBQH010000051.1:0-18454 GCA_964493915.1 uncultured Nitrospiraceae bacterium | reverse complement strand
CCTTAGCAGTCAATTGTACAAGGGAATCTGCTTACTTATCCATCGATAGTGTAAACAATTCTAATTGTCATTGCACACTTGCCTGACTCGTGCTATAGTGGCCGGGTTCTGGAGACATCCCCCTATGACAGACCAGCAATATGCCCTTCGGATTGGGGTCAGGGCGCGGACAGACTTGGGAAGACAGGGGAGACCGGACCGTCGATGCACGCTGGAGGCGCAGTTCGCTCCGTGTGTGGGCGCCGCGTTGGAAAGGCCTCGCGCAAGCACTCGTCTGGCCGTGATGCTCGGCAACAGACGCTTTACCCTCACGCATCACGGCTTCTGCTGCTTCGCCCATCCGGGCTCTGATCGGCAAGTGCGGCCAAGTGCGCTTCAGTCCGCGGCGCAACTGGCCGGCAGTAGACCAAGGTACCAGAGTTGCGGCGGCAGGAAACCATATGGGTCTTGGTGGCGCATACCACCAACAGATGAAAGGCACATACAATGAAACGCTATGGTGCAGAGTTCTTTGGAACCTTCTGGTTGGTTCTTGGCGGATGTGGCAGCGCCGTGCTAGCCGCCGCGTTTCCGGATCTGGGCATAGGGCTGCTCGGCGTCGCGTTGGCCTTCGGTCTTACAGTCCTGACGATGGCCTATGCCATAGGCCACATATCAGGTTGCCACCTCAATCCCGCCGTCTCCGTCGGCCTCTGGGCCGGGGGCCGCTTCCCTGCGAAGGAGCTGCTGCCCTACATCGTTGCGCAGGTCTTGGGCGGGGTGGTCGCCGGCGGGGTCCTCTATGTCATTGCCAGTGGGAAGACGGGCTTTCAACTAGCCGCAGGTTTTGCCGCAAACGGCTATGGGGCGCATTCGCCAGGCGGATACTCGTTGCTGGCAGCCTTGGTCACCGAGGTTGTCATGACCATGATGTTTCTGCTCATCATCCTTGGTTCGACCGACAAACGTGCGCCACAGGGGTTTGCGCCGATTGCTATCGGGTTGGGCCTGACGCTGATCCATCTGATCAGCATTCCCGTTACCAACACTTCCGTAAACCCGGCGCGCAGTACCGGCGTCGCTCTCTTCGTTGGCGGCTGGGCAGTGGCGCAGTTGTGGGTGTTCTGGCTCGCGCCTATCGCTGGCGCACTAATCGGTGCCGGCCTTTACCGTTCCATCGGCAGCGAGAAAGCCTAGCAGCGGGCCGTCGTGAGTACCAGCATACACCCGGCGAAGCCGGGCTAGTGCGGATCGGGCCTGGCAGCCCGTTTGAGACGGTTACATAAGACGTGGCGCCACATTGTGCTCTGCGCATTGCCGTTCGAACAGTTGAGAAGTAATTCTGACAGCAATGAGAAGATAAAAGGAACAGATTGTGCAAGCACGCGCACCGCTGATGGACGAGCATCGCCTGATCGAGCGAATGATCGACCTGATCAGAAAGGCCCTCGAGCAAATCAAGTCGGCAGGCAACATCGATCCCGTCTTCGTCGATACGGCTGTAGATTTCATCCAGACATATGCTGACCGGACACACCACGGGAAGGAAGAAGACATCCTCTTCCACGCGTTGGACGGGAAAGACCTGTCGGCCGAGGACCGCCAACTCATGAATCAGTTGATCACGGAACATGTATACACCCGAAAGACGGCCAAGGCCCTCGTTGAGGCCAACACCAGGTATCGCAACGGCGATACCGCCGCTCTCAGCGACATCGCTAAAAGACTCGAGACGCTGGTCGAGTTCTACCCAAAGCATATCGACAAGGAGGACAAAGTTTTCTTTCCCGCATCACGAACCTACTTCACGGACGAAGAGTATCAGGCGATGCTGGCTGAGTTCCGCGCATTCGACTCCAAGATGATTCACGAGAAATACGGGGCTGTGATCAAGAAGCTTGAGGGATAACGATTCTCGTACAATCTCTTGCAGGCGAAAGGCTGGCGGCTGCGTCTGAGGAGCAGCCTTCACCCGACGGGCTGCTGTCGGATGAATGCGACCCTGCGAAGCCGTTAGACGGACTGCTGGAAAGTGCTTATCGCATGTCAGTAAGGATTAAGCGAGCGTACGACAGCCCTTCGTCCGATGACGGCTATCGCGTTCTTGTCGATCGATTGTGGCCGCGCGCAATATCGAAGGCCAACGCGCAACTTGACGACTGGTTGAAGTCAATTGCGCCTTCTGACGAACTGCGCAAGTGGTTCCATGCAGATCCATCCCGTTGGGGCGCATTTCGCAGACAGTATCTGTCTCAACTGAAAAAACATCGAGAGATCCTTCGTCCACTGGCTGAGAAGGCCAAGACAACACGCGTGACGCTTGTCTATTCAGCCAATGACGAAGAACACAACAATGCAGTTGTACTGAAACAATACCTGAAAATGTTAGGCGGCGGCTAACAAACCGGACCCATGCGACAGCTTGCGCCCGCGATGGCCTTCGGGGCCTTTATCGTGCTGTTAGCTCTCGGCGGCCCAAATCTCGGCACGATTTTGCTGCTGATCGGGAGTGGTGGGTCCACCATCGCCGGACTGGCACAGGTGTTCTTCGCTAAGCAAGGTAAGAAACAGAAAGCCGAGGCGGAGGCTTCACATGACCGGGAATCGGCTGACAATGGGTACCGCCTTTGACCTAACCGTTGTGTACGCCAGATGAAACGAAGCACGGCAACACGAATCGTCGTCCAGCTTGTAGCGTTGATCTGCGGCCTCCTCGGACTAAACTGGATGTCTATGGGCATCTACTTCGGCATCATCGGTATTCGGGATTCCAATTCCTTCTCCGTCTTCTTCATGCTGCCTGTCTTTGTCATTTCCGGGGGCATCGTTGTCCTCATTGCTTGGCAGAATCTCCGCCACTTCGGACCCACGTCAATCCGAGCCATCGTCGGACTTCTAGCGTTTGCAGCTCATAGCAGCATCTTTACGCTGCTGCGTCCATTCAGCGATACGGCATGGGAGTTGAAGATGGAAGCACTTCATTTTGCGACGTTTGTCGTTCCTATCCTCCTCGCGTACCTGCTATACCGTGTCGTGAGTAGGAAGCTGATTGAACTAACTGAAACGCAAAACATCCAACAACCGAACGCTCGCGATTCCAGCAAAGCTGCAGACTGCCTCGCTGGAAAACCTGGTATGCACCCTTAGGCGGCGCCGGAGGGCCAACGTCCGTGGGATACTTCGACTACCTCGCAGACTGCATCGCAAAAGATACATTCAAAACAGCCGGAAACGGGGACCGCCTCTTTTATCTTCGCGGTTCTTTGTCGCGGCCCTACATTATCCCCGACGAAGCGACCGAGCGCGCCCTTTATACCCGGCGCCTCAGGGAGTTTTGGATGGACCAGCTCTGGGTGGTCTGCGTGATATTCACCTACTCGTTCCTGAATCAGTTAGCGCCGCACGTGGTCACGATCACCCAGCCGGCCGTGTTCTTGGCATGGCTGGCGGCAGTGGGACTCCCCTGCTGGCTGGTGGAGCACTTCGTATTCCGCCGGCAGTTGCGCGGTCTGCGGCGCCTGCCATTGCGGATCGGTTTTCGCGATTTCTACATCGATGCGGCGCGTCGGCATCGCATAAGCACACTTGCATTCCGGATCCTCGCCGCCCTGGCATTTGCTGCAGTCTTTGTATGGATCCTGCTGGTGTGGGGGCATCCCGTGATCGCCTCGATCGGCATTGTCGTTTTCGGAGGCACTTTAGGAGGCACTGCCGCTGGATGGGGTTACGCTCTCCTGCTCAAGTTGGCCGGGGTCCCGGACCGAGAGCCGCCCCCATAAGGACGCGCCAGACCTGCCGCCGCAGCGGACCCTGCCCATCTCGGCGCCTTCCGCCGTCATTGCGGCCTGTTCCAGCCCAGCGGCTTTGCCGGGCTCACGCATTGGCTTGCTAGTTTTATGAGGAGATTCCGGTCGGTATTATTGCAGGTATCGTCTGTGCGCTTGGAGGGTCCGGGGCTTCGTGCCCGCGCTTTCTCAGGGAATCACCGCTTCAGAAAAACACCGCCGACCAGCCCGCCAAGTGCTACAATGTTTGCAAGGTTAGGGTGCGCCGTATCGAGGAGAAGAACGATGATTATTGTGCCTATCCTTGGCGGAGTCTTCTTAGTTGTTCTGATAGCCGGCGGCATCCGGCTTCTCATCCTGCGAGGACAAACCACCGTCCGGCGGGGGCGAGAGGTGGCCCAGGAGCTGTTCGAGGAGCGCATGGCGCGAGGGGTACGATACTCCGGCACGCATGAGTTGGCCAGCAAGGCGCACGTTATCGGGACGGGCATCGCCCTTGAACGCCATGTGTCCATCAGCTACGGCGAAATGAAGGCCGCGTGGCGCGATAGACGCTGGGGCGAACTCGTACCAAGTCTGATGGTCTGCTCGGGCATCCTGGGCGTGGTTTTCTGCGGGGCGCTCACCATTATCTTCATGACCCCTTGGCGCCTCATCGGTATTATCTTCATGGGTTTTGCCCTTGTTGGAACCTTCCAGGCCCTCCGATCGTTCTGGCAGGCCGAACCCACCGCTCCTAAGGAACCTGCCGATTCCGATCAGTAACGCCGTGCGTACCTGCGGCTGATTCCGGGCGTAACCTATGGGCGTACCTCACGGGTATCCGCTGGAAGGTTGGTTCGGAGGACGCCCCGCCCTCCACGTCCGCTTCTGACATTGCCTTCCTGTGGAGGAATGGCAGGTCACAACTGAGCCCTGTTGACCAAGTCGGCGCACTCGGGAAAGTCCCAGGGGATATTTGGATAGTCCTGCCACATGCGCACATCCTGGGTGAGAAGCCCGTACAGCTCCGGCCGCCGCTGGTGCATGGTGCGCAAGTGCTTGCGCTTCCACCGGAGCTCGGCCAGGTTGATGGTCGCGCTGATGCACGCATCCCCCGGCGTCTTGATGCGCGGAAACAGCCGCATTTCCTCCGGGCTACCTTCAGCTTGGATGCAGCCCGGCCCCGCGAAACCCGTATTCTTGCCATTCGTAATTGTCGCTCCGACAACGCAGCCGTAGGCTTGAGCAGCAAAAATGCAGTGCGAATCCTCGATCATGCCTTCGCGGCCGTTGATCCATAGGATGATCTCCGCGCCCGAGTAGGACGTGCAGCCCCACGCTTCAGGGAAATAGCCGTCATAGCACTGAAGAATGCCGATAGGACCGAAATCCAGGTGAAACACCTTGAACTGGCTGCCCAGCACGCCCCGCGCCTCCGCGTCCTGGCCCGCGATGGGCGGCCAAAAGTGGGGTCCCGGACCCGAGGCCGGGTGGCTTTTCAGATACCGGCCCAGCAGGTTGCCGCCGCGGTCCACCACGAGCGCCGTCGTTGCCCACCGGTCGCCGTGGTTTTCGACCAGCCCCGCGATGGCGTAAATGCCGTGGTCCCGCGCCATCGCCATGAAACGCTGGACATTGCCGTCCTCTATGCCGACGCGGCTGCCAAGCACGTACTCGGGAAACACGACCAAATCCGAGCCATAGGCGGATGCTTCATCAAAGAACGGCGCCATACGCGCTACGTTGTCCGCCGCATCCTGCTTGTCCGTTAACTGTACGAGCGTGATCTTGCACGTTTCCTTCATTTCTGCCGACTCCTCGATAGGTATTGCACTGTCCGCTTCGCTTTCAAGAGCGCTTGACGCCCCCGAGACGCCGGCCATTCCCGCCGCGGCCAATCCCGCTCCCGACCGGCGCAAGAACTCCCGGCGATTCACTTCGGACCCCGCGCCCCCAACTGAATGGAGCTCACTGTGATCCACAAGATGTCCCCTTTTCCACCAGCTCCGACCTGCACACTCAAGCATCCCTGACGGCGGGGCGCTCCGGGCGCCGGCCTCGCGCCTCATCAGGACACATCATTCGGCACAGGGCCTAGAACTGCAGCCGCATTGATCGGACCGTAGCAGTAATCACGGTCCTAGTTCAATTAACCAAAAGACGAGCATCCGATCAAGCCTGGACAGATCAGAAACGGCAGAAAAACGTGCGGGGTGGTCCGCCGTTCCGATACCCCGGGCCAGTTCTATTGGCTTTTAATAGCCAGCGTGAAAACTATAAGATCCCGGCTTGAGATTTGTACCCATAGTGTTCCGAAGTGGCCGATCAATCTAAAGAGAGCTAGGAGAAACCTACGATGTTCATGCTGCTATTCGCTTTCGGAGCGGCCACTGATAACCTGTTAGCAAATGCGGGATTTGAAGACGGCCTGGATGGCTGGACAGCCGACGTGCAAACAGCTGAAATAGCCGTTGTCGAGGAAGAGGAACGGCGTGTCGCGATGATCGCTACGCCGGATTCCGACGCCAAGTACCCCATGTTGTACCAAGACTTTTCAGTGGCGCCCGAGACGGTAGTCGAAGCTGGGGTCGAGCTGCTTGGACGGAACATTCGTGGCGGATATGGCGCCTACCTTGCCCTTGTGTTTCTGGATTCAGTAGGTGAACGCATCGAAACGCACCAGCCCTTTTCCGGGTCTTTAGATAACCGCTGGACCAGGACACGTTTCAAGGCTACAGCCCCTCCCGGCACGAACCGCGTACGTCTCTGTTTGGTTATTCATGGTCAGGGATGGGCGTACTTTGACAATGCACTGCTCCGCCTGCATCCGACGCAGCCGCCCCAGCACGGCCATAGTCCCGTTACGCTATCGGTAACCGACGAGACCTCATGCAAGGCGCTCTTAGGGATAGGAGGCCAAGACAATGGATGGTTCTACAACAGGTACAACAGGGAAGCCGGCGTTACCCAAGCCGATTACTCCTTGAACGAAACCAGGCTCCGGTGGCTCGCGCCTGACGTAGTACGCATGTTCATATGGTCGCGTTACTGGTGCCCGAGTGCAAACTGGGAGACCTTTGTCTGGGACGACCCGGATATGCAAAGCATATATCGTACGCTCCAGCTCTACCAGGAGATCGGTTCGCATGTAAACATCACGAGCACCTTCTGGCGCTATGCCCCTCGCGTGTTCATAGATCCCCCTGAGCCGTTGGTGCACGCACTAGGCGAACTAATGGAACATCTGATTCGCGATAGAGGGTTCGATTGCATCCGCTACTACACTTTGTGCAATGAGCCCAATGGATGGTTTACATGGCTCGGAGGCACGATAGAAAGCTACGGCCGTTTGTATGCCTTGCTGAAGAACGAGTTTCAAGCTCGAGGTCTCTCCGTGCAGCTGGTTGCCTCCGATGACGCCCAAAGCATTCATTGGTTCCGTAAATGCGTCCACAACGAGGAACTCTATACTGCGGCAGACGTCTTCTCCTCCCATCGATATTTCCGACCTCATGAGATGTCTCTGGCGCCTCATTTTTTTGAAGACCGCCTGGAATTGCTCGAGACGAAGGCACAGACGAAGCCTCTGTTCATTGGTGAGTTTGGATTCCATGGCGAGGGCTCAGGCATCGACACGAATCCGGTCATGCTCGATTACGATTACGCAGTCAATACAGCCGCTTTCCTGATTGATGGACTGAATAGAGGCGTTGCCGGCTTCAGCATCTGGACGCTCCATGAAGTGAAGTATCTGAACGGTACCATGCGGTATGGCCTATGGGGACACAAGGATGTAAACTGGGCTGTGCGTCCTGTCTACCATGCCTTGGCCATGTTCACGCGCCACACAGCACCGGGAGACGCCGTCCGTGTTTGCAAATCGACAGATCCGACCCGCTTCCGCGCTGTCTTGGTGAATGAGACGCTTTTCTGGGTAAACCTTAGCGACGACAAAGAGGATATCGCCTTAACGGGATGGACTGGTGATCACGTACGCATAATGAACGAGGAAACGCTGCACGGCGACCGAGACTCCGGCGACGCGCTGTCGCTTGCGTCCGACAGCACCTTTGAAGCGCCGCCGCGTAGCTTTGGGTACGCGAGGTGAGCCGGCAGCGCGAGTTCGCTGTTCGCCGCTTGCGAACCGTACGTTTTCGTTTCATTAAGCCGCCAGGATTCCCGTCCTGAACAGGATCCCCATCAAGATATGCGATGGAGTCTCCGTCGCCTACATACCAGCCATGGCGCCCAGGTACAAAGCCATCCACTAGACCCTGTCCCATGTGCACAACCCAGCTATCAAGACGGCGTTGAGCGGTGCGGAAATGGATCCGCGATAGCCGGGAAGGCGTCTTTCATGCCATGGGTACATCCCTCTTCTTAATCATGGTTCAGGGCCTGGTAAACTGAGCATACGCGATACATTGCCGGGAACTCCGGATATCGTCAACTTGAGCGCTCAGACAATCTCTTCATTCTGAGCACGCCGAACGGCTCCCCTTCCTTAAGCGGATTATTTCTGTGGCATCGCATCGTCCGTGAATTCGGCGAGCAACACCTCCCCAGTCCATCGGGCGGCCCGGGCGACGACTTTCGGGCAATCGGCTTTCGCCCCTTTCCTCACGTCCTCGCACAGAACCGTTCCGTATTCCTCCTTGAAGCGGTCGTATACGCGGTGCAGCAGTTGGTGAGCAAGCGTTGGGTCTCCCTCGAACTCTTCTCCCCGAGTACTGCCACACACGTAACCAATCACCATCCCCGCACCCGTAAACGCTCCACAGTTCTGAGTCTCGGTGGGCGTTGCACCGCCGTCCAGACAGGTTGAACCTCGAAACAGGCTTTCATCAACGTCGACGAACGGAATCGCATCCTGCAGTGCCGCGACCGTACAGCGGGCACAACCGCCGTGCTGCTTCTCATACTCATACCCCAACTCATATGCCTTCTGAATAATCTCTTCCCCTCGGCCGCCGATGTCGATTTTGTCGCCGTGTTTCAAGATCCGCTTCCTTTCCGCGGTTTGTCCGCTCGCGTGCGACGCGCCGCACACCATCAGAGCAATCCCTCCTCCGGTCAAAGACAGGAGTTGTCGCCGGCTTGACAGTCCGCGCGCCGGCTCATTCTTGTTATCGGCCTGATTCATTGTAGTATCTCCTTATGTTTCGAAACTCCACTTTCGCGTAATCCCATTCGCCTTTATAAGAAAACTATCCCGGGTTCCGCTGTCGTCTGGTTTGGCGACCCGCAATCCATAGCCAACCATGGCCGAGGCTGTTAACTGCGCCTTAAAATGGAGCGCACGCCGCCCAGTGTTACCGCCGCGCCCCCTCCCCAGAAGTTGGCATGGGTCGAACCGTCGGCCCATGCGTCCCACATGATGGCTACGTTGCTCTGGGCTTGTGCACCTGCTGCCGGGTTGTTGATGTCCGTTATCAGGAACCGTTCCATCCCTTCTTTCAGCCGGCCAAAGGTATAGGACAGCTTTTTGGAGCCATCGTCCGAGTAATGGACAGGTTCATAAAAATAGATGTTCCACCGGCAATCGACAGGATCTGCCTGACCCACCTGCTTGTCCCCCTGCACAAACATGCGGCCGAACGTGACGTCGCAGGTCGAGTCCACGGCTGCGAGCGCCGCATTGCCCTGGTACCACGTATCAGGGGCATACGTGAGCGTGCTGTTGTTCGCCCACCCTCCTTGGTACGCGATGATGGAGCTCCAGTCGCTCCCCGTGAAGTACGCGTTGTAAGCGTACGAGATGGGGATGCCCAGCTTCATCATCAAGCAGTCTTTCTGGGCCTGCGATTGCGGCGCTTTGGCAATACGTTCAATCTGGGCCGAGTAGTCCGTCTCCATTTTGTACAAGCTCGCGAAATAGTCCCCGCCTGCATCAGAGGGGCACCGCGCAATGGCCGGATCGGTCCAATAGTCTGGGTACAGCGCCAAGGCGTCCACGCCCATGAGACGCGGGTTCGAGTTCACATAGAACTGGGACTGGCCGACAAACCGGCCGTTGCTTTCGCTGCTGTACATCTTGTGGATCAGCCCCCACTGCTTGAGGTTGTTTGCGCAGGAAGCCCGTCGCGCCGCCTCTCTTGCCCGCGAAAGCGCCGGCAACAGGATGGACGCCAGGATTCCGATAATCGCGATAACCACCAGCAGTTCAATAAGCGTGAATCCCTTCTTCATACTCATGTCCAATCTCTCCCTACCTTGTCAACCGAGTTGTCTACCTTGCATTTCGTGATTTCAGGTACGTTATTGGGTATTTTGGGGTCGTTCATTCCTCCTTAACCTCTATTTCGTAGTCTTTCCCGGACCATTTTTTACAGCATCCTATATAAATATTGCTAAAGCCAGTAGATAACAGCCCCAAACTCAATATATCTAGTCGAGACTGTAACTAATGGACCGGCTACACGCTGCCCACCTCTGTTCATTAGGAAAACACATGCGGTCGCGCGCAATCCGTCAGTCCGGATGCAAGTCGACGGACGTGCGCGTTTTGAATCCTCCAGCCTTAGGGCTAAACCACCAATGAAAATCTGCCTCTGGCACCTGCGCTCCTGGCGCAAAGGCGTCGCTGCGGACATAGTTGATCAAACATGCCAACAAATACTGCGCCTCGATGCGCTCGGCCAGATTGGGCAAAACGCCGATGGTGCTCGCCGCAACGCCGCCCTCGCCGACGCGAAATTCCAGCAGAAAGGCGTTGTTCCGGTTGCTGCGGTAGCTGTCGATATTGCGAATGATGGGCTCGACACCATACGACCGCAACGGTTCGAAGTGCATCGGATAAAACCCCCGCAACAGCCACACCCAGTTCAGGTCGCAGAAGCCTTCGTGAGGAAAGCTTGCGAGGGCTGGATGGTCATGGATCACCGTCCCCGAATTGCCCGCGTTGCCGGCGTTCCAGGGGATGGTTCGGTACAGGCCATAGAAGGTCGTGTCCCCATAGTATAGGGTCCGGTTCTCAATCTCCGCGGCCCGCGTAAAGACCAGACATCTACCGCCTTTCGACACGAACTCCACAAGGGGTTTGTCCACCCGGTCGGCAACAACAAGCGCCGTCTTTTCGGGGATGGCCGCCTCCAACGCCTTGCCCAACCGCAGAAACACATCGCCCATGATGGTCGTTCCGGCCTGCTCGGGCGATGCGGCCTTCGCGAGTTCCTCGGGAACATCCGGGAACAACCAGAACGAGTACTGGTTCGTGTTGATGATCGCACTGCCGGCGTCCCGGAGTTCCAACCCTAGTTCGACGCGGTATGCAATATCCTCCTGGGGACCGCAAAAGACGACATCGCCGACGCGGGCAAACGTACCTTCCTCAAGGTGTTCGATTTCCAGGGTCCCTTCACTAAGCGTCTGCCCGCTCCGCGCGACTGTCCAAAGCAACTTCGCCCCCGGGTAGTCGGCTTCGCCGTAGTGACTGACGCCCACGGGGATGCGTTGCATGTCTTTCATAGACAGGCAGCGGTTGCCCTCCTCGGCGAGGAGGACGACGGTCTCGCCGTTGGACTGCATGAACTCGGTGGCGCTAACATTTTTGGGTTGCCAGAAATCATCGAGCAAGCCTTCGCACCAATGGCCGAAGTCAATCAAGAGCCAGAGAATGTAGCCTTCGATGCCAGGGTTGCGGCGGGCATATTCGATGCCGTCCTTGCGCGCCATGGCTTGCAGCCACAGCGAGTTTTTCCGGTACGTGGGAATGAGATGCTCCTGCCCGTTCGCGCGGGCCGTTTCGACAAGGCCGTCAAACCAGAACGGCAGCAACTGGGCGCCGTCGTATTTCGCTTTGTCTGCAGGATCGGGGTAGCAGCTCCACCAGTTATACTCGTGCAGGATCAGCGGGTGCTTGCCGTCGCTTTCCATATCCACTTCCTCGAGCACTTCCTTCACCCATTGGGGGTGTACGGAGGCATAGAAATCGGTGTCGCGAACCCCCTTCTCAGTCTCTTCCTTGTTGACGTAGCCCGTGCAGTCAATGACCAATGCGTGAGGCGCCAATGCGCGCGTTTGCGCGGGCAGCTTCTGACTGAAGAACTCGAACGACTGCTGGGTCTGGTTCGAGAATTCCAGCTCGCTGGACATGCTGTACGCCACAACCGAGGCATGATTCCGGCTCACGCGGACCAGACCATCAAGTTCATTCGCATAAAAAGAGATGAAAGGTTCCTCGATGGTGTAGCGGTTGGCCCGCAGTGTGGACAAACCAAAAGGCATCTCCTGTATGATGAGGATGCCCGCTTCATCGCAGGCCTCGATGCAATCCTGCGGGATGGTCTCGACGCATCCCTTGACGCCGTTCATGCCGTACGCCCGCGCCCGCTCGAGCCTTGTCCGGTACCATTCGATGTCTGCAGACGGGCATAGGGTCTCCGGGAAATACATATCGTCGCCGAAAACGCGCCAGAAAAGCGGGCGGCCGTTGAGATAGAACTTGGCCCCTTCCGTATGGATCTCGCGCATGCCAAACCGGAGACCCGCGCGGTCGACTTCCGCGGCGCCGTCACGAAGCGCCATCTCGAGCACGTAGAGCTGCGGATGCTCAGGAGACCACGGGGTATACGCATCCAGCTTGACTCGCGCGGCGAGATCGGCGCTCCCCGCCGGGACATCCACAGAGCAACGACCGATGGGGCGTCCATTGTCCATGACCGACAGGTCCAGCACAAGCGCCGATTCCGGCGCTTGGCTCAACCGCACGCTCACGTCGGCGGCGTCCTCCGCCAGGCGCGGCTGGATGTAGGCATCGATAATAGATACGGCTCGCGTAATCTCGACTTTGACGGGCCGGTACAGGCCCATCCAGTGCTGGGTGCCTTCATTCCACAGCAGCAGACCATCCAGACGCACCGTAGGCGGGTTGCAGACTTTGACGGCCAAGAGATTCTCCCCCGCCTGAACGTGCTCCGTAACATCAACACGCTCTTGCGTGCGCGAACTCTTCGTGTAACCTACACAATGTCCATTGACGTAGACCTCAGCCGCAGGAAGAACGCCGCCCACGCGCAGCCATGCCCGCTCGTCTCCAGCCAAGCCGCGCAAAGAGAAGGTCCGCCACAACCAGAAAGGCTCCATGAAATGGGTGCGCTGATGCGGATGGGCTTCGCCGTAGCCTTGAGCCTGCGGTGCGCCGGGCACGGTCACCAGGCCCTCCGCCTCAGCCTGCCCTTCGTGCCAGCCTTGGTCCCGTCCCGTCTCGCCGGGATCGCGCCGGAATTGCCATTCCCCGTTAAGATCGACCGTTTCACGGTACTCGAGCCGGTGCGAGAAGATGTCCGGGAGAAAGCAAGGGCTATCCTCGGGCTCCGCCGCTTGTGCTTGTGCTTGACCCTCCGGCGCCTGTGCCTGGACAGGCCCGCAGAGCAGAATCGCCCCCATCACCAAACCATAGAGACTTGCACGCATGCCGTCGCCTCCCAATGCGGGGCCTGTACAGGCCGCAGGTGCAGCTTCTCCACCACCCAAGTGCACGTTTCAGATGCCGTCATATTCAGGTCAGTAGAAGCGGTTCAGGCGTGAAGGACACTTCCCTATACACGCCGTCGGCACGTTCCTCGATGTTCCGAATTCTTGCGGAAGCCGTTTCAACAATGTCCTGAGCAATTTCCTCGCCCAGCTCTTGCGAAGCCCGCTCGGGAAAGCCCATCACGCCCACTCGGATCTCCGGGCGCTGGCTCATGCGCGGCACGACCAGTTCGTCGTCGACGATTTTCTCAGCGTGTTGGTAATTGTCGGGGTGGCCAATCTGCAGGCTCAGCCACGGCTCTTCATCCAGTGCAAGGTTATCGAGATGGACCTTGTCGGGTTCGAGGGCCATAACCAGCGAGGTCTCGAGCCATCCGGCGTGCCAATCGCCTTCTTGCACCGCTTTCCGCCAGCCTATCCCCGGGCTGTTGCATTTCCAGACGGGCAGCACCGCCATCAGCACGTTCTTGAACGCGGGATTCATCCGCAAGAGCAGTTGGAGCGCCATGTTCAAAGCGCGCGCGTTCTCGCTGCCCCCGTGGCAAAGGAAAAAGTAGATGTTCCGGAAGCCTTGAGACACCAACGAGACCAGCATGTCGCTGACTATCTGGGACATCACGTTGGGCGATATGTTGATGGTGCCCGGCAGGTCGCCGCCCGAAAAGGAATTGTACATGGTCGGCGCCACAAGGATGCCGGTCTTTTCCCCGATGCGGCGCCCCAAGTGCGTCGCAATAAGCGCGTCGGTGCTCAGAGGGAGATGGTGCCCATGTTGCTCGATAACGCCAACTGGGATAATGATCGAGCGCTTCTCGCGCAAATACTCCCTCATCATCTTGACAGTCATGTCATACATGACCGGAAACGGGGGGTTCGGCAGATTCATACGTCAGCTCCTTTTACGCTCTTTGGCTTTCCGGAGAGCATTCTTCAACCCGTCAGCCATGGCGTCCAGATCGTCATGGGTGAACCGTGGATGCATGGGAAGCGTGATGGTTTCTTCAAAAAACACCTTCTCAGCTACTGGACACAGCCCCTTCTTGTAGCCCCGCTTCTGGTATATGCTGAAGAGGTAGCTCGGGAGATAGTGCAGGATGGCCTGGACGCCTTCTTCATAGTAAAGGATCCGCAGAAAGTCGTCTTTCGGATACCCTTGGGCGTGCAGTTTGTACCGTGGATTGTACAGATAGCATGCCTGCGTCCGGTGCGGAGCGTAATAGGGCGTTGCGATCCCCTCCACCCCTTCAAGCTGCGCATTCACATAGTCTGTGTTTGCTCTCCGCTTGGCAGTAAGGTCGTCCAACTTACGGAGCTGTACACGCCCGACGGCAGCACGCACTTCGTCCATCCGGAAGTTGTCGCCGAGTACTCCGTTCACCTCGACAACGTCGTAGTGATACGGAAGCCAGTACGCTTCTTGGTTGCTGTAATCTTTCAGACCGATGCACCGAAGGGGTATCACCTTCTCCGCGAGGTCGTCATGGTTGACGGTCAACATGCCCCCTTCAAAGGTGGTCATGTTCTTGAGCGGATGAAAACTGAACGCCGCAATGTCGCCAATGGCGCCGGCCTTGCGCCCCTTGTACTCGGCCCCCGGCACGTGGGCCGCGTCCTCGACCACCAAAAGATTCCGCGCCCGTGCAATGTCCATGATCTCGTCCATATCACAGATCTGGGTGCCGTAATGAACGACAACGATGGCCTTGGTCTTGTCTGTCAGCTTTTGCTTGACACTGGCAGGGTCGATGTTGTGGGTCTCATACTGCACGTCTGCAAACACAGGAACAGCCCCGAGCCGGAGTATTTCCATACTCGTAGCTATAAACGTGATGGGCGTTGTAATCACCTCGTCTCCAGGCTTCAGGTCGAGCAACTGGATGGCCAGGTCGCACGCTGTGGTGCCGCTCGATGTAGCGAAGGCGTGTTTAGCCCCCGTGTAAGCCGCCCACTCTTCCTGAAACGCCGCGACTTGGGGACCCATGGTAAACGTCTCGCCCTGAAGCACCTTTTTGATCGCTTCGAGCTCCTGCTCATCGAACATCGAGCCGAAAAACGAATACGGCACTTTCAACTTGACGGCGTCCCCCGTGTCGTAGCTCCCCGCATAACTTGCTTGTTTCCGCGCCATGTCTCGTTCCCTTTCTTCCGGACAATCCCTGCGTCCCCCCACGCTGCAATGCCCGCGCTCTAACTTAGTTCATCGCGATGTTTCAGGACCTTCTCGACGGCTTGCGCGATGTCGTACATATCTTGCTTTTGTCCCAGAAACACAAACTGCGGTAGCCATACCGCTTCGCTGCGGCAAGCCTTTTCGGCGACAGGACACCGCTCCTCGAAGGCCGCATAGTCGATATCGGCGTGGTACGCCGTGCCCAACGGAAAAGACCCGTTGATGAAACGCTTCTCCAGAAACATCGGGTTCTTGTGCAAGGGGAAGGTGTAACCGGTCATCGCGGGAACCCCCTCCGCCGCCAAAGCATCCACGAAGGCTTGTCTGCTCACGCCCAAGGCTTCTTCCTGATACCTGATCATATAAAGGTGATAACTATGCCTCGTGCACCGGGCGTCTTGAACAGGCGGCTGCACCCCTTCTATCCGGCTCAGCAGCGACGACAGAAGCTGCGCATTCTCCTCGCGTCTCCGCACCTGCTCATCGAGACGGCCGAGCTGCACGCGCAACAGCGCCGCCTGGAATTCCGTAAGCCGGTAGTTCCAACCTAGCCGGTGAAACTCATACCAAGGCCTTCCTACCTTGCGCCCTGCCCAAAGAAGCGAATCACATGCTTGGGCGACGGCGGGATCGTTGGTGCAAACGATGCCGCCCTCGCCTGCGGTCATGTTCTTGCTCGCCTGAAAGCTGAAGGAACTGAAGAGGCTGAGGGAACCGGCCTTCTTGCCTCGCCATTCGGCGCCATGAGCATGCGCAGCGTCCTCAATGACGTCAAGACCGTGTTTGTCCGCGAGTTGCTGAATACGGTCCATGTCTGCGGGCTGTCCGGCAAAATGGACCGCCATGACGGCACGGGTTCTCTCGGTGAGCGCTTCCTCGATGCGGTTGGGATCCATGTTATAGGTATCCGGTAAGACGTCCACGAAGATGGGAACCAGGTTGTTCTGAAGTACGGAGGTCGCGCTCGCTATATAAGTGTACGCCGGCACGATGACCTCGTCGCCAATACCATACTCCAGGGCCCTGAGACCCATCTCGAGCGTCCCCGTGCCGTTGGCGGCGGCGATTCCGTAGCGGCACCCGTGACGGCGGGCGAACTCCTCCTGAAACAGGACGACTTGGCCCCGCTCACCAGACTCGGATTCGCGCAGTTCCACCCCTTCGCCAAAAGCGAAACGCCACCATTTGCCGCTCCGCAGCACCGCGAGCAGGGCTTCCTCTTCCCGCTCATCAAAGAAAGGCCACGGATGAAAGGGTTCCGTCCGGACCGGCGGCCCCCCCTTGATCGCCAAAGCACCCATCAAAAACGTCTCCCCGTCTAACCCTTGACTTCGACGACACGCTTCTCGCGAACCGATCGATAAATGGCATCGACTACCTGGACCGAGTGGCGTCCGTCCTGCAGCGGTACAAGGGGCTCCGTATCCTCGATAATATTGGCGGAAAAAAGCTCGATAAGGTTTCCATAAAGGGGCCGGCCTTCGAGCCTGTACTCCTCGCGGTCTACATGAACATTGCGGACCTGGTCCGCGTCGTAGCTTGTTTCCGCTTCCTGAATAATGCTGAACATCCTGCCCGTGGGGTCTTGACCGATGGTGCCCTGCCCAAGCAGGGATCCTTTGGTGCCGTGCAGTTCGAGCGCATTCTGGGCGGCCGCATCCGGCAGGTTAAAGTAATTGTCGACGATTCCATGGGCGCCGTTGCTGAACCGCAGGACAATCGTCGAAGTGTCCTCGATCTGGGTGGGATACCTGTGGGTAAGCCGGTCCTGAAAACCCGTCACCTCGGTAATGCGGGCGCCCATGATCCACTCGAGAAGATCCAGGCAGTGCGTCCCCATGTCAATCAGGGAGCCCCCGTGACTGAGACGCACATCCTGGCGCCAGGCGCCCGGTATGGGCGGAAACCAGCACGTCAGTTGCGCACGCCCCATCACCATCTGGCCTAACGCCCCTGACTGAACCAGTTCCCGCGCCTTGACGTTGTAAACGTTATACCGCATGCAAAAGCCGAGCATGAACTTCACCCCGGCCCGATTGACCGCTTCCTCGATGCGGTCAACTTCCTCGAGACTGATCGCAATAGGCTTCTCGCACAAGATATGTTTGCCCGCCTTGGCGGACGCGATCGCCTGTGCGCAATGAAGATGCTGCGGCGTAGCGATGTATACAGCATCAAGCTCCTGTCTAAGCAGTTCCTCCTCCGAGGTGCAGGCGTGGGGGATGTTAAACTCCCTGGCAACGGTTGCGGCCCGATCTGCAGAAATGTCCATCACCGACACAATCTCGGCGTTCTGCGCGATGGCCTTCGCCTCAGGGATCGTGCGCCGCGCAGCAATTCCTCCACATCCGATGACCCCCCATTTCACCTTGCCGCTCATGATCCGAGCACTCCTTTCACCCTATGAAATCGTGCTGACAAACACCGGCACGTCAAGCTGAGGAATCTGGAACACGGTATCCAGTACAACCGCCGCAGCGCCTAATGCGCCGCCCTCGAGCCCCAACTCGGAAACGGCAAACTCGAGGTCCTTCGTGGCCACCCTCAAAGCATGGCGCTTTACAGTATTACGTATGGAATCCAGCATGAGGTCCTGCACCTCGGCAAAACGGGCTTCAAAAACCACCATCTCCGGGTTGAGCAAGTTCACTGCCGTAGCGATGGCGATACCTAAGTACGTACAGGTCTCCGCGATCAGCGACAAGGCCAGCTTGTCTTCCTCGCGCGCCGCATCGAACACGTGCTGCGCAGTGACCCGCGCCAAGTCGTGTTCTGCCAAAACCCCGATGCGAGACACAGCCCCCTGTTGAATGGCTTCCCGGGCCCGGCGCGCCAAGGCCGGCATGCTCGCCACGGTTTCGAGGCACCCATAACTGCCGCAACGGCATATCGGACCGTTCGGAACGACCTGAATGTGGCCAATCTCGCCTGCTGAACCCGAGGCGCCCCTGTGTATCCGGTTCTCCAGATACAGACCGCACCCGATGCCCGGCCCCCAATCAATGAACATCACCTGTTTCGCATCCCGCGCAACGCCGAAACGTTTTTCAGCGTACGTCTTGGC